>NZ_JBSFIA010000038.1:0-104545 GCF_053597355.1 Streptomyces sp. NPDC001443 | reverse complement strand
TGGGTGACGATCTGGTTGAAGGCGTTGTACTGGGCCGTGTCCGGGATCATCTGCCGGGCGATCGCCTGGGCGGAGGAGGCGGAGGTCGTGGCGGCTTGGGCCGGGGCCGCGGCGAGGGCCATGCCCGCGGTGGCGGCGACGACGGCGGTCACGGTGAGGGCCTTCTTCGGGCTGGCGATGCGGCGGATGGCGGCGAGGGACACGGAGGATCGCTTTCTTCGGGGACAGGGAGGTCGCTCGCTCGCCGGGGGACCGTGTGTTCCGGTCCTGGCATGCGTCGGCACCGTGACCCTGTGGGGGTCGTGGTGCCTGGCGACGTCCTCAAGACAAGCAGGCCCGAGAGGCGTCCGCAATGACCCCTTTTACTAGTTGTGGCCGCATTGGGGTGTTTGCCGGTTGGTGTGAGCTGGCTCTCAATCCGCAGGTCAAAGCATGTGCGCGTGCCTAAACATGTCCCTTTTCGTCCACTATCGTGGTTAGTGGGTGACGTGGGTCATGTGGGGTGCTTCACCGGTTCCGCGACGCTGTGCGTACGCGGGCTCACGATGCGGGTGGGGTGAACGTGACCGCGGTCTCGAAAGCGGCCCGGCGCGTGGCGCGACGCAGCGCCTTCAGCACCGCGGGACCGACGAACAGGGTCAGGGCGACCGTCACCAGCGCGCGGCCGAGGTCCCAGCCGAGCGAGGTGGCCAGGCAGTAGGCGACGAAGCGGGCCAGATTCGCGGCCACCGTCCCGTGCGGGTCGAAGGCGATGTCCGAGGCGTTGCCGTCCATGAAGGTCCAGCCCGCCAGGTTCATCACCGTGCCGTAGGCGAACGCGGCCACGAAGCCGTAGGCGCAGAGCAGGGCCAGCTCGGCCCGGCCGCGCAGCCGGTCCGGGCCCGGCAGCAGGCCCGCGCCCATCGTGAACCACCCCATGGCGAGCATCTGGAACGGCATCCACGGACCCACCCCGCCGGTGAGCAGCGCCGACGCGAACATCGTGACCGAGCCGAGGACGAACCCGAAGCCCGGCCCGAGGACCCGGCCGCTCAGCACCATCAGGAAGAACATCGGCTCCAGACCGGCCGTACCGGCGCCGATCGGGCGCAGCGCGGCGCCGGTCGCGGCCAGTACGCCGAGCATGGCGACCGCCTTCGGGCCGAGCCCCGACTCGGAGATCGTCGCGGCCAGCACCGGCACCAGCAGCACCAGCAGACCGGCGAAGAGCCATGGCGCGTCCTGGGCGTGGGCGCTGAGCTGCGAGGCGGGCGGGGCCAGGAACGGCCAGGTGAAGGCGACCACCCCGACGGCGCTGACCAGTGCGAGGGCGGCGAGGGAACGGGGGCCGAGGCGCACGGCCCGTGCCTGGCGCGTCATCGCAGGGCCTGCCGCACCTGGGCGACGGTGAGCCAGCGCTGCGGGGCCAGGATCTTGGTGACCTGCGGGGCGTAGGAGGGGGAGGAGACGACGACCTCGGCGGTCGGGCCGTCGGCGATCACCTCGCCGTCGGCCAGCAGCACGACCCGGTGGGCGAGTTCGGCGGCCAGTTCCACGTCATGGGTGGCGAGCACGATCGCGTGGCCCTCGGCGGCGAGCGCGCGCAGCACACCGACCAGGCGGGCCTTCGCCGCGTAGTCCAGTCCGCGGGTCGGCTCGTCCAGCAGCAGCAGGGGAGGACGGGCGGTCAGGACCACGGCGAGCGCGAGCGCCAGCCGCTGGCCCTCGGAGAGATCGCGGGGGTGCGTGTCGTCGGTCACGCCGGGCAGTAGTTCGCCGACGAGGCCGCGGCAGGTGCCGGGCGTGGCCCGGGCGTCCCCGTCGGCGGCCGCGCACTCGGCGGCGACCGTGTCGGCGTACAGCAGGTCGCGCGGTTCCTGGGGCACCAGGCCGACCCGGCGGACGAGGTCGCGGGGCCGGGTGCGGTGCGGGACCGCCCCGCCGACGCGGACCGTGCCGGAGGTCGGCTCGACCAGCCCGACCAGCGTGCCGAGCAGGGTGGACTTGCCGGCACCGTTGCGGCCCATGAGGGCGACGGTCTCGCCGGGGGCCACCGTGAGGTCGACGCCCCGCAGGGCCTGGACCTGTGCACGGCGCACGGCGAGGGAACGGACCTCGGCGACGGGCGGGGCGGGCGCCGGGGCGGGCGCCGGGGCGACGGAGGCCATCACCTCCGCCGCCCCGGCATCCGCCTGCCGTCCGATCAGGCGCGACAGGTACGGCAGACGCGGCGGGCGCGGCCGGGAGGGCGCCGGACGGGGCGCGGGCACGAGGGCCGGTGCCGGCGCCGGTACGGGGGCGAGGGCCGGCTCGTCGCGTCCCGTCAGTTCCTCCCGGAGGGCGGCGGCCCGGCGGCGGGCGTCGCGGACCGTCAGCGGCAGCGGGGACCAGCCCGCCAGCCGGCCGAGGCCGACGACCGGCGGGTACACCGGGGACACCGCCATCACCTCCGCGGGGGCGCCCAGCACCGGAGCGGCGCCCGGCTGCGGCAGCAGGACGACCCGGTCGGCGTACTGCACGACCCGTTCCAGGCGGTGCTCGGCCATCAGGACCGTGGTGCCCAGGTCGTGCACCAGGCGCTGGAGGACGGCGAGGACCTCCTCGGCGGCGGCCGGGTCCAGCGCGGAGGTCGGCTCGTCCAGGACCAGTACCCGGGGGTGCGGGGTGAGGACCGAACCGATCGCGACGCGCTGCTGCTGGCCCCCGGAGAGGGTGGCGATCGGACGGTCGCGCAGGGCGGCCAGGCCGAGCAGGTCGAGGGTCTCCTCGACGCGGCGGCGCATCACGTCCGGGGCGAGGCCCAGTGACTCCATGCCGTAGGCGAGTTCGTCCTCCACGGTGTCCGCCACGAAGTGGGAGAGCGGATCCTGGCCCACCGTGCCGACGACGTCGGCGAGTTCGCGCGGCTTGTGGGTGCGGGTGTCGCGTCCGGCCACCGTGACCCGGCCGCGCAGGGTGCCGCCGGTGAAGTGCGGGACGAGCCCGTTGACCGCGCCGAGCACGGTGGACTTGCCGACCCCCGACGGGCCGACCAGCAACGCGAGTTCACCCTCGGGCACCTCGAAGTCCACGCCCCGCACGCTGGGTCCGGCGGCTCCGTCGTACGTCACGGAGACGTTCTCGAAGCGGATCACGACGTCTCCTTGAAAGCGGGGGCGGGGGCGGGGGCGAGGAAGGCGGGGAGCAGGCCGAGGAGCACGGCGGCGGCGGGCAGCAGCGGGAGGGCGGGGGCCACGAGCGGCACGACACCGGGGTGCAGGGCCGTCTGGTCGGCGACGCCGAGCAGTACGGCGACGGCGGCTCCGGAGGCCGCCACCAGACAGGCGCGCGCGTCCCAGCGGTCCGGGCGGTAGCGGGTCCGTGGGGTACGGCGGCCGCCGAGCCACAGACCGCCCAGCGCGGCGGCGAGCCCGGCGAGCAGCACCGGGACGCCGTAGCTGCCGCCGTCCGCCGTGAGCAGGCCGTACGTTCCCGCGCAGACGCCGAGCAGCCCGCCGAGGGTGAGGGCGGCGGTGGCGCGGCGGACGCGGGCGGGCACGGCGGCGGTACGGCCGTAGCCGCGGGCGTCCATCGCGGCGGCCAGCGCGACGGACCGCTCCAACGCGCCCTCCAGGACCGGCAGTCCCACCTGGAGCAGACCGCGTACGCCACGGTCCGGGCGGCCGCGCAGCCGGCGGGCGGCGCGCAGCCGCTGGACGTCGGCGATCAGGTTCGGGGCGAAGGTGAGCGCCACGACCACGGCCACCCCGGTCTCGTAGAGGGCGCCGGGCAGGGACTTCAGGAGGCGGGTGGGACCGGCGAGCGCGTTCGCGGCGCCCACGCAGATCAGGAGCGTGCCGAGCTTGAGGCCGTCGTAGAGGGCGAAGACCAGTGCCTCGGCGGTGACCCGGCCGCCGAGCCGGATGCCCTGGGCCCAGTCGGGGAGCGGGACTTCGGGAAGGGTGACGAGGACGTGCGTGCCCGGGATCGGTGAGCCGAGCGCGACGGCGAAGACCAGCCGGATGGCCAGCACGGCGAGCGCGAGCCGGACGAAGGCGCCGTAGGAGCGGGCCCAGGGGGCGGCGGCGGGACGGCAGGTCGCGACGACGTAGGCGGAGACCGCGACGAGCAGGGCGAGCAGGAGCGGGTTGGTGGTGCGGGTGGCCGCCACACCGAGGGATATCGACCACAGCCACCAGGCGCCCGGGTGCACGGACGGGTGGTACGGCCGCCGGGCGGCGGGCCCGGCGGGCCGTCCGTCCCCGGCCGGCCGCGCGGCCCCCCGCAGCGGGGAGCGCGTCGGGCGCCGTCGGACCCGCTCAGCCACGCCCGCGCCGCCGGGCCTGCCAGAACGCCGCGGCCGCCAGGACGGCCACGGCCGCGCCGCCCGCGATCAGGCCCACCGAGGGGCCGTCGTCCGCGGTGTGTGTCGTCGCCGACGTCCTTCCCGTCACCGTCGGGGGCTCCTTCGGTGCCGACACCTGTTCCCCGCAGCCCTGTCGGGGGTATCCGGCGATCGCGCACAGCAGCGCGTTGGTGTCGTACCGCAGGGGCTTGGCCACCGCGGCCAGTGCCTCCGCCGTGCTGGCGTCGGAGGGCACCTGGGCACAGGCGGTCCGCGACGCGGGCGGCCGCTCGCCCGAGGGGGCGTCGGCGGGCGTGCCGAAGTCGATGACCAGGGCGACCCGCTTGGACCCGTCTTGTGCGGGGGTCTTCGCGCAGATCGTCGTGAAGTCGGCCGTGCCGCGCGGGCGGCTGGCGTCCTGGGAGTCCGCGCTGACCGCGAACCGGAAGCCCTGCACGTCGCCGTCGGCGGGGCGGGCGGTCGCCGGGCCCTGGGTGGCGTAGGTCCAGTCGCTGCCCGTGCGGTCCCAGAAGGACCAGTAGCGGTAGCCGGTGGCCCGCGCCTGGCCGGCCGCTCCCAGCAGCGGGAGCAGCACGGCCAGGAGCAGTGCGGCGGCGGCACGGCGACGGCTCACGACTGCTTGTTCCTGCCGCGCCCGAAGAGCATGAAGCCGACGGCGACGATGACGACGAGCAGGACGCCGCCGGCGACCCACACGGTGGTGCCGGGGCCGGAGGAGTCCTCGGCCGCGGCCGTCCCGCCCTTGGCGTCGGCCGAGGCCGACGGGGCGGCGGTGGGCACGTACACCGGCCCGGGGCCGGTCGCGTTCAGGAGGGCCACCAGGTCCTGGGAGCCGAAGTGGCGCGGGTCGGCGGAGACGGCGGTCGCGGCGAGGATCAGCTGCGCGTACGCGGCCGGGCCGGCCTGCTGCGCCCACTTGGCGGAGTCGGTCTGGAGCCAGCGCACGGCCGGGGCGGCCACCTCGCTCTGGCCCGCGGTCGCGAGGGCGACGACGGCGTCGGCGGTGTTGCCGTAGTCGGGCTGGTCCTCGGCGCCGGGCAGCGACGACGTCAGATGGCCGCTGCCGGTCAGCTCCTTGGCGAGGTACGTGGTGCCGTTGCGGGCCGCCTGCGTGGCGTCCGTGGCCGGACCCTTGCAGGTGAGGCCCTCGGAGTCCGGGTTCGCGGCGGCGCCCCCGAGCCCCTTGCCGAGGGCGGCGACGACGGCGGCCGCGGTGGCGTCCGCGTTGGCGAGGAGCGCGCCCTTCTTGTCGGGCTGGTAGGCGAAGGCGCCCGCGCCGTCGCCGGTGCAGGGCAGGGCGAGCTTCAGCAGGGCGTCGTACGGCGACTTGCCGTCCTTGACGACGTTCTGGGGCTGTTCGCCCGTCGCGGTCAGCGCGCCGACGACGACGGCGGTGGAGTTGGCGTCGCTGGCGCCGCCCGGGGTGTAGCCCCAGCCGCCGTCCGCGTTCTGCACGGACTTCAGCCACGCGACGGACTTGGCGGTGACGGGGGTGTGGTTGCCGAGCGCGGCGAGGGCCTGGACGGCGGCGGCCGTGCTGTTGGTGTCGACCATCAGCTTGGCGTCGCAGGGCTTCGTGGTGTCGGCGCGGAAGGCGGCGAACGCCCCGTCGGCGCACTGCTGCCCGGTCAGCCAGCCGATGGCCGAGGAGGCGGGCCGCACGCCCACGGTGTTCTGCGCGAGCAGGGCGAGGGACTGCCGCCACACACCGTCGTACGTGGGGTCGGTGCGGCCGTAGAGGCCGGCGGGTATCGCCACCGAGGGCGACGGGGACGAGTCGGCGGCGACGGCGGGCGTGGCACCGCCGATCACGGCGGCGGCGGCCAGGACCGCGGCGCTGCGGCGGACGTTCATGATCGGCGGATGCCTCTCCCTGCGGGGAGCCGGACAGCACGGGGCACCCCCGGGCGGCTCGGCTCCGTAGACCTCGACGGTGCCGTACACCGGCGGGCCGCCGGTGTGCGCGAGCCGGTCACGTACCGTGCGGGGCGATCCGGCTCGCCACCTCGCGGTGGCTCACGGCTGCGGGTCAGCGCCGGAATTGCACCGGCTTTCCCCCGTACGGGTGTGATGACGACGGCGCCACTCTACCGGCCCGTGGAAACGCGCCGAGGGGCGGCTGCGCGGCGGCTTGGCTCACGGGTGCGGTCCGCCGGCGGGCCGCGTCGTTCCCGCCGCCCGCACCGCCGTGCACGTCACCTCACACCGCCACGTACGTCACCGGCTCGCTCCCCGTCACCGCCTCCGCCCGGCCCAGCTTCACCAGGCGCCGCAGATGGGCCTCGGCCTCCGAGACCGCGATGTTGCGGGAGCCGTAGGGGATCTGGTCCCAGGGGCGGTTCCACTCCATGCGCTCGGCGAGCTGCCAGGGGGTGAGCGGGTCGGACAGCAGGGTCAGCAGGCCGTCCAGGCGCTCCTCGTGGTGGGCCAGCAACTCCCGTACGCGCGAGGGCGCGTCGGCGAAGGCGTGCTGGTGGGCCGGGAGCACCTCGGCGGGGCCGAGCCGGCCGACGCGCTCGAGGGAGGCGAGGTAGTCGCCGAGCGGGTCGGTGACGGTGGCGTCGTCCGGGTCCTCGTACA
Source organism: Streptomyces sp. NPDC001443 (assembly GCF_053597355.1). Taxonomy (NCBI): domain Bacteria; kingdom Bacillati; phylum Actinomycetota; class Actinomycetes; order Kitasatosporales; family Streptomycetaceae; genus Streptomyces; species Streptomyces sp. NPDC001443. The sequence goes on along the minus strand of NZ_JBSFIA010000038.1, from coordinate 97,641 downwards.
GGCCGATGTGCGGGGTGATCCCGGGCAGCAGGTGGTCGCCGGAGAACAGCCGCCCGTTGCCCGCGAGTCCGGCGGGGTGCCGCTCCTCCAGGTGCAGGCAGACGTGCCCGGGGGTGTGGCCGGGGGTCCAGACGGCGCGCAGCCGGCGGCCCGGGAGGCCGAGGAGCTCACCGGGGACGATCTCCCGGTCGGGCAGGGCGGGGGCGAGGCCGGGCAGGGCGCGCCGGGGCCGGTCGGAGCGCAGCGGGGCGACGTGCGCCTCGGGGGCGCCCGCGGCGGTGAGCTTGTGCGCCATGTACGCGTACCAGCGGCCGGGCCGGGTCTCCCGGGTGCGGCGGACGACGGCGATGTCCGCCGCGTGCATCGCCACCCAGGCGCCGGAGGCCTCGCGGACCCGGCCGGACAGCCCGTGGTGGTCGGGGTGGTGATGGGTGATCACCACCCCGTGGACGTCGGCGACCGAGGTGCCGCACGCCGCGAGCCCCTCGGCGAGCGTGTCCCAGGACGCGGGGTCGTCCCAGCCGGTGTCGACCAGGACCGGGCCGCGATCGGTGTCGACGACGTACACGAGGGTGTGGCCGAGGGGGTTGTCCGGGATGGGGACCTCGACGGACCGTACGCCGCCGCCGTGGTCGTGCACCTGCGTCATGGGCTCCCCAATCGCCGCGTCCCGGTCACTATAACTAGAACAGGTTTCGATGGGAGCCCGAGTCGACCACCGCGGTGGGCGTCCCGGCCGTGGACTCCTCCGGGCGGAGCTGCTATCAGTTCCGTATCTGATGGATCGTCAGAGCAGGGCCGGGGAGGCAGTCGCCATGACCGAACTCGTGGAACACGGAAAGCTGTTCATCGGCGGGGAGTTGACCGACCCGCTGGGCGAGGAGGTCATCGAGGTGATCTCGCCGCACACCGAGGAGGTCATCGGGCGGGTGCCGCACGCCTCGACGGCCGACGTGGACCGGGCCGTCGCCGCCGCCCGCACGGCGTTCGACCAGGGGCCCTGGCCGCGGATGACGACCGACGAGCGGATCGAGGTGGTCTCCAGGATCAAGGACGCGATCGCCGTACGGCACGAGGAGATCGCCCGCGTCATCTCGTCCGAGAACGGCTCGCCGTACTCCTGGAGCGTCCTCGCGCAGGCGCTCGGCGCGATGATGGTCTGGGACGCGGCGATCACCGTCGCCAGGGACTTCGCGTACGAGGAGCGGCGAACCGGCGTCCTCGGGCCGATCCTGGTGCGCCGCGAGCCCGTCGGCGTCGTCGCGGCCGTCGTCCCCTGGAACGTCCCGCAGTTCGTGGCCGCCGCCAAGCTCGCGCCCGCGCTGCTCACCGGCTGCACCGTGGTGCTCAAGCCGTCGCCGGAGTCGCCGCTGGACGCCTACATCCTCGGCGAGATCGCGCGCGAGGCCGGGCTGCCCGAGGGCGTCCTGTCCATCCTGCCCGCGGACCGCGAGGTCAGCGAGTACCTGGTCGGGCACCCCGGCGTCGACAAGGTCTCCTTCACCGGGTCGGTCGCGGCCGGCCGGCGGGTGATGGAGGTGGCCGCGCGCAACCTCAGCCGGGTGACGCTGGAGCTGGGCGGCAAGTCGGCGGCGGTAGTCCTGCCCGACGCGGACCTCGCGACGGCCGTCCCGGGCATCGTCCCGGCGGCCTGGATGAACAACGGGCAGGCCTGCGTGGCCCAGACCCGCATCCTGGTGCCGCGTTCACGCTACGACGAGTTCGCGGACGCCTTCGCGGCGGCGGCGAGCGCGCTGGTGGTCGGCGACCCGCTGGACCCGGCGACCCAGGTCGGCCCGCTGGTGGCGCGCCGTCAGCAGCAGCGCAATCTCGACTACATCCGCATCGGCCAGGAGGAGGGCGCGAAGATCCTCACCGGCGGCGGCCGCCCGCCGGGCCTGGACCGCGGCTGGTACGTCGAGCCGACCCTCTTCGGCGACGTGGACAACACCATGCGCATCGCCCGCGAGGAGATCTTCGGCCCGGTGATCTGTCTGCTGCCCTACGGCGACGAGTCCGAGGCCGTGAAGATCGCGAACGACTCCGAGTACGGGCTGAGCGGCAGCGTGTGGACGGCCGACGTCGAGCACGGGATCGAGGTCGCCCGCCGGGTGCGCACGGGCACGTACTCCGTCAACACCTTCAGCCTCGACATGCTCGGCCCGTTCGGCGGCTACAAGAACTCCGGCCTGGGGCGGGAGTTCGGCCCGGAGGGGTACGGCGAGTTCCTCGAGCACAAGATGATCCACCTGCCGGCCGGCTGGGAGGGGTGAGCGATGGGGGTGTCTCCCGCGCGGGCGGAGTCGGGCGCGGGGGCGGGGGACCGCTGGCACGTCGAGGTCGACCGCGCCCTGTGCATCGGCTCGGCCCAGTGCCTGCACCACGCCCCGGCCGGCTTCCGGCTCGACGCCGGACGTCAGTCCTGCCCGGTCGACCCGGACACGGACGCCAGCGAGCGGGTGCTGGCGGCGGCCGAGGGCTGCCCGGTGGAGGCCATCACGATCACCCTGCTGGGGAGCGGGGAGCCCGTGTTCCCGCCGGAGGACTGAGCCCCGTACCGGGGGTGCTGCGAGCGAGACAAAAAAATCCCTTTTGGGCTGTTGTGTCCCGCTCTAGAGGTCTACTCTGGTAAGTGGCCTACGAGGCGAGTGAGGGAGTTCCACCGGAGTAGCCGACTTCCGCGAGACGCCCAGGCAGTACGCAGAGGCATCCGCTGAGGCCGACGTCGACGGTGTAGCTGAGAGGCCGGAAGGTGGCGGTTTCACCGGAAGGCGACCTCCAGTACCTGATCCGGACCATGCCGGCGAAGGGAACCCGTCTCGTAGGTTTTCTCCTGCGCGGGTTCTCTCGTGCGCGCTCCCCTCGTGCGCCGGTCCCCTTATGCGCGCGGCTCGCGCGGCTCCTCCTGCGACGTGAGGTCGATCAGCCGGCACACCGTCTCGATGTCTATCTTCACCTGCGCGATGGAGGCGCGACCCGAGAGCCAGGTGATGAGGGCCGAGTGCCAGGTGTGCTCGATGACGCGGACCGCGGACAGCTGCGCGGGTCCGGGGTCCTCCAGGCCCATCGCGTCCAGGATGATCAGCGTGGTCTGACGGGAGACCTGGTCGACCTCGGGGGAGACGCTGCGGTCCGCGAAGGTCAGGGCGCGCACCATCGCGTCGGCCAAGTGCGGCTCGCGCTGCAGGGCGCGGAAGGCGCGCATCAGCGTCTCCGCGACCCGCTCGGCCGGGGTGTCACCGGTCGGCGGCTTCTTGCGCAGCGTGCCGTGCATGTGCTCCAGCTGGTCCTGCATGGTGGCGACCAGCAGATGCACCTTGGACGGGAAGTACCGGTAGAGGGTGCCGAGCGCCACCTGCGAGGACTCCGCGACCTCGCGCATCTGCACCGCGTCGAAACCGCCCCGGCTGGCGAGCTGCGCGCTCGCGTGCAGGATGCGGCGGCGGCGCGCCGCCTGCCGTTCGGTGAGGGCCGGGAGGGCCGGTCTGTCGGTGCTGGCTTCCACCTTGACCACCTTGGCTTCCGCAGGCATGGATCCCGTTCCGTGACAGTCGGTGAGGGCTGGTGATCAGACAGCATGGCAGAGGCGGTCCGCCGTGGCGTGAATCACCTGATCCACTGCTCACAGCCCCCCTACCTGCCGGTAGATTCAGAGCCTCCCGAACGATCAAGTCTGAAACTTGTTCTAGATTAGCGTCCCGGCGTAACCTCGCGGGACAGTGCAGGCAGAAGGGGGCCCGGAGTGACCGCTGAGGCCAGTCAGGCGGGTCCTGGGCAGGACCTCGCCGCGGACGGCGGGCGACCGCTCGACATCGCGCTCCTGACGTACAAGGGAAACCCGTTCTGCGGCGGCCAGGGCGTCTACGTCCGCCACCTCTCCCGTGAGCTGGCCCGCCTCGGCCACCGCGTCGAGGTCATCGGCGCGCAGCCGTACCCCGTGCTCGACGCGGTCGAGGTCGGGACCCACGGCCGGCTGAGCCTGACCGAGCTGCCCAGCCTCGACCTCTACCGCCAGCCCGACCCCTTCCGCACCCCCGGCCGCGACGAGTACCGCGACTGGATCGACGCGCTGGAGGTCGCCACCATGTGGACCGGCGGCTTCCCGGAGCCGCTGACGTTCTCGCTGCGCGCCCGCCGCCTGCTGCGGGCCCGGCGCGGCGACTTCGACGTCGTCCACGACAACCAGACCCTCGGCTACGGGCTGCTCGGCGACATCGGCGCGCCCCTGGTCACCACCGTCCACCACCCGATCACCGTGGACCGGCAGCTGGAGCTGGACGCGGCGGACAGCCGGCAGCGCCGCTTCTCGGTGCGCCGCTGGTACGGGTTCACCCGGATGCAGAAGCGCGTGGCGCGCCGCCTGCCGTCGGTGCTCACCGTCTCCGGCTCCTCCCAGCAGGAGATCGTCGACCACCTCGGGGTGCGCCGGGACCGGGTCCACGTCGTCCACATCGGCGCCGACACCGACCTGTTCCGCCCCGACCCGTCGGTGGCGCAGGTCCCGGGCCGGATCGTGACCACCTCCAGCGCGGACGTGCCGCTCAAGGGGCTGGTGTTCCTGGTCGAGGCGCTGGCGAAGGTGCGCACCGAGCACCCGGACGCCCATCTGGTCGTCGTCGGCAAGCGCGCCGAGGACGGGCCCGTCGCCCAGGCCATCGAGCGGTACGGCCTCGAGGGCTGCGTCGAGTTCGTCAAGGGCATCTCCGACGCGGAACTCGTCGACCTGGTCCGCTCGGCCCAGGTCGCCTGCGTGCCCTCCCTCTACGAAGGCTTCTCCCTCCCGGCCGCCGAGGCCATGGCCACGGGCACCCCGCTGGTCGCCACGACCGGCGGGGCCATCCCCGAGGTCGCCGGACCCGACGGCGAGACCTGTCTGGCCGTGCCGCCCGGCGACGCGGGCGCGCTGGCCGCCGCACTGAGCAGACTGCTCGGCGACCCGGGGCTGCGGGCCCGGCTCGGCCGCGCGGGCCGCGAGCGGGTCCTGGCCCGCTTCACCTGGGCCCGGGCCGCCGAGGGCACGGTGGCCCACTACCGCGAGGCCATCGCCCGCACCCGGCCGCACCCGCCCGGCGGGGCCCCCGCCGGGGCCGCCCCGGCCCCCGAGACCACGACCTCGACCAGCGTTACCGGCGTCTATCCCGAAAGCAGGGCCACGTGCTGACCGTCGACTTCTCCCGGTTCCCGCTCGCGCCGGGCGACCGAGTCCTGGACCTCGGCTGCGGGGCGGGCCGGCACGCGTTCGAGTGCTACCGGCGCGGCGCGCAGGTCGTGGCACTGGACCAGAACGGCGACGAGATCCGCGAGGTCGCGAAGTGGTTCGCGGCGATGAAGGAGGCCGGCGAGGCCCCGGCCGGTGCCACCGCCACCGCCATGGAGGGCGACGCGCTCGCCCTGCCGTTCCCCGACGAGTCCTTCGACGTCGTGATCATCTCCGAGGTCATGGAGCACATCCCGGACGACAAGGGCGTCCTCGCGGAGATGGTCCGGGTGCTCAAACCCGGCGGCCGCATCGCGATCACCGTCCCGCGCTACGGCCCGGAGAAGGTCTGCTGGGCCCTGTCCGACGCCTACCACGAGGTCGAGGGCGGCCACATCCGCATCTACAAGGCGGACGAACTCCTCGCGAAGATCCGGCAGGCCGGACTGCGCCCGTACGGCACCCACCACGCGCACGCCCTGCACTCGCCGTACTGGTGGCTGAAGTGCGCGTTCGGCGTCGACAACGACAAGGCGCTGCCGGTGCGGGCGTACCACAAGCTCCTGGTGTGGGACATCATGAAGAAGCCGCTGGCCACCCGGGTCGCCGAGCAGGCGCTGAACCCGCTGATCGGCAAGAGCTTCGTGGCGTACGCGACCAAGCCGCACCTGCCCCGGCTGTCCGCCGGGACCGGCACGTCCGGTGCGTCCGAGGCGGACGCCACGTGACCACCCCCCGGACAGAACACCTCGTCCTGCCCGGGGTCCTCACCGCCGAGCAGGCCGCCGCGACCGTACGCGGCATCCTCGACGTGCAGCGGGAGGACGGCGCGATCCCGTGGTTCCGGGGCCACCACCTCGACCCGTGGGACCACACCGAGGCCGCGATGGCGCTGGACGCGGCCGGTGAGCACGCGGCCGCCGAGGGGGCGTACGACTGGCTGGCCCGGCACCAGAACCCGGACGGCTCCTGGTACGCGGCGTACGCGGACGGGGAGTTCGACGATGTCACCGACCGCTCCCGCGAGACGAACTTCGTCGCCTACATAGCCGTCGGCGTCTGGCACCACTACCTCGCCACCGGCGACGACACGTTCCTGGACCGCATGTGGCCGACGGTCGTCGGCGCGGTCGAGTTCGTGCTCGCGCTCCAGCAGCCCGGCGGGCAGATCGGCTGGCGGCGCGACGACGACGGTACGGACACCACGGACGCGCTGCTGACCGGCAGTTCGTCGATCCACCACGCCCTGCGCTGCGCGCTCGCCATCGCCGAGCAGCGCGAAGAGCCGCAGCCGGACTGGGAGTTGGCGGCGGGCGCGCTGCGGCACGCCATCCGGTGCCACCCGGAGCGGTTCCTCGACAAGAACCGCTACTCGATGGACTGGTACTACCCGGTCCTCGGCGGCGCGCTGACCGGAGCCGAGGCCAAGTCCCGTATCGAGGAGTCCTGGGACCGCTTCGTCGTGCCCGGCCTCGGGGTGCGCTGTGTGGTCCCCAACCCGTGGGTGACCGGCGGTGAGTCGGCCGAACTCGCCCTGGCGCTCTGGGCGATGGGCGAGTCCGACCGGGCGCTGGAGATACTCCAGTCCATCCAGCACCTGCGGGACGCGGACAGCGGCCTGTACTGGACGGGCTACGTCTTCGACGACGAGGCCGTCTGGCCGCGGGAACTGACCACCTGGACGGCCGGTTCGCTGCTGCTGGCCGTGGCGGCCCTGGGCGGCGACGAGGCCACGTGTGCCGTCTTCGGCGGCGAGTTCCTGCCGAAGGGGCTGGACCCGGACTGCTGCGCGTAGGGCCGATCGCACAGGCCCCGGCGGACCGGCGTCCGCCGGGTCAGTGACGATGGGCGCGGTTGGCGATGGCGTGGCCGATGAACAGGTACACCACCGCGGCCAGGCCGTAGCCGGCGACGACCCGCGCCCAGGCCTCGTCGAACGTGAACAGGTCACGGGACCAGCCGGCCAGCCAGTTGGCGACGTGGTGGACGAACTGCACCAGGTCGTTGCCCCGGTTGGCGTCCAACAGATACATGAGGATCCACAGTCCGAGAATGACGGCCATGATGTCGGCGACCACCGCTATGACCGTCCCGGCGGAGTTGGAACCAGTGCGATATCGAGACATGACTACCGTCTGGCCCCGGATTCCTGATTGAAACCCGGAGAAACAGCGGTCCCCCGGGGCGTGCCCGGGGGAGTATGCGGCCGGGTCCCCCAAGTGGCGTAGCCGACGGCGTGGGGTGAACCTGCTGGGAGACCCCCTCACGTCGGGAGGACTTCGTGCGTGTGCCGATACGCCACCTCGCCGTGGCGCTCACCCTCTGCTGTGCACTGCTCGCCGGTGTCACCGCCTGCGGCGGCACCGGGGACTCCGGGCAGAACACCGCGGCCGTCCCCTCGGCCAGTCCCAGCACCTCCGCCGAACAGCAGAAGTTCGCCAAGACCCGGTTCGCGGCCAACGCGGGTCTCGCGGCCGGTGCGACCTACCAGTGGATCGTCGGCCCCTGGCGGGCGGGCAAGTTCGAGAAGGGCGCCTCGGGCCGCAAGCTCGCCCTGGTGAAGGCGGGCGTCGCGGGCGCGTTCGCGTACAACCGGCTCAGGGCCGCGCTGCGCAACGCCCAGGGCGACCCGCTGCTGGCGAAGGCCGTCGCCCCGCTCGCCGCGGGCGTCGACGCCCTGAAGGACCTGCCGGCCAAGCTGCGCAACGGCGACTCGGCCGACGCGGTCGCGGGCACCTTCGAGAGCCTGGTCGGCCAGGTCAAGGACGCCGGCCACAGCGCGGGCGCCGAGGTGGAGGACCAGGTGCCGACGGCCGCCCAGCTGTCCGGCGGCTGATGCTTCGCCGCTCAGCCGTTGAGTCGTTGAGTCGTTCAACCGCTCGGAAACCGAGCCATCGCGCCATCGTGTGATTTCGCCCGACTCGTCGGCGGACGGTCGGCCGAAAACGGCCCCGGGAACTCCCGGGGCCGCCGCTCCGAGGCCCTAGGAGTTGAGTTCGGCGAGGACGCGCAGGGTGTGCGGGTCGCGTACCAGGGCCAGCAGGTCGGTGACCGGGCCCGCGCGCCACGCCTGAAGCCGCTCGGCGACCCGTTCGCGCGGCCCGACCAGCGAGATCTCGTCGGCGAAGGCGTCCGGCACGGCGAGCACGGCCTCCTCCCGCCGCCCGGACAGGAACAGCTCCTGGATCCGCCGTGCCTCCTTCTCGTACCCCATGCGCGCCATGAGGTCGGCGTGGAAGTTGCGGGCCGCGTGTCCCATCCCGCCGATGTAGAAGCCGAGCATGGCCTTGACGGGCAGCAGCCCCGCGGCGACGTCGTCGCAGATCCGCACCTGCGCCATCGGCGCGACGATGAACTCGCCCCGGTCCGAGGCGCGTTGGGCGCCGGACAGGCCGGCGACCGCCGGCCCGTACACCTCGGGCCGGTTCGGCGCCCAGTACAGCGGCAGCCAGCCGTCCGCGATCCGGAGCGTCTGCGCCACGTTCTTCGGCCCCTCGGCGCCGAGCAGGACGGGCAGGTCCGGGCGCAGGGGATGGGTGATCGGCTTCAGGGCCCGGCCCAGGCCCGTGCCGTCCGGGCCGCGATAGGGATGGGAGTGGAAGCGGCCGGCCAGCTCCACCGGCCCCGCGCGCCGCAGCACCTGCCGTACGACGTCGACGTACTCCCGGGTCGCGGTCAGCGGCGACTTCGGGAACGGGCGCCCGTACCAGCCCTCGACGACCTGCGGGCCGGACAGGCCCAGGCCCAGCAGCAGCCGTCCGCCGCTGAGATGGTCCAGGGTCAGCGCCTGCATCGCGGTCGTCGTCGGCGGCCGGGCCGCCATCTGCGCAACCGCCGTACCCAGCCTGATCCTCGAGGTCCGGGCGGCGATCCAGGTCAGTGGGGTGAAGGCGTCCGAGCCCCAGGACTCCGCCGTCCACACGGAGTCGTAACCGAGCCGCTCCGCCTCCTGGGCCAGCGTGACGTGGTCCGGGTCGGGGCCGCGTCCCCAGTAGCCGAGTGCGAGACCGAGTCGCATGGCGCCTCCCGCGTTCTGACGGTGTGTCAGTCAGGGGGTGCGACTCTACGACAACGGCCCCCCGCCCGGAAGGGCGAGGGGCCGGCCGGACTGCCGACGTCAGCCGCGCTGGATCCCGGAGGTGTCCCGCAGCACACCGCGGCGGCCGTCCTGGGTCTGCGCGACCAGGGACGGACCGTTCTGCTCGACCGCCAGGTACCAGGTGCCCGGGGCGAGTTCGGCGATCGGCGCCGGGGAGCCGTCCTCGGCGAACAGCGGGCGCGGCACCGGCACGGCGAACCAGAACGGGGAGAAGTCCCCGGCGGGCTGCGCCGGCTGCGGCGCCGGGGTCTGGGCCTGCGGCTGCTGCGGCTGGCCGGTGTACGGGGGCTGACCGCCGTACTGCGGCTGCTGCGCGCCCGGGTAGCCGTAACCACCGGACGGCTGGGCGCCGTAGGGCTGCGGGGCCGGCGGCGTGGGAGCCGGCAGCAGCGGGGTCTGCAACGCCGGGACCAGCGGGGTGGCGACGGCCGCCCCGGCCATGACCAGCGTGGCCAGCAGGGCCAGGATCAGGCCCGTGCCGGCGCTGACGGAACTGCTGCCGCCCATGTTGTCGCCGCCGCCGGCCGGGTCGAAGACGTTGCCGAGCGCGCTCCACGCGGCGAACACCGTGAAGGCGACACCGAACGGGGCGAGGTCCAGGCCGGCGACCTTGGGCGGCTGCGGAAGCCCGCGGGAGACGACGACGAGCGCGGCGCCGATGATTCCCGCGAGGACGACCCCCAGGAGGACCCCGCCGCTGGACCACAGGCTCGGAAGGTCGTAGCTGTCGGGGAGCCCGTCGATCGAGAACATGTCGAAGAACGACGCGATGAACAGCAGTACCGCTGCTCCGATCACCACGCCGTCGCCTCGAGTGAGGGAGCGGATATTCACTTCAGGTCCTTCGTCGGTCGTCACGTCGTCGGTAGAGGTGTCGCTGTCACCATGCCGTCGTCAGGCCCTGGTGTGAAGCGCGGGGGTGACCCCTCATCGTAAGAACGACATTATCGTCCATACGATCGGGCTGTCCGCAGGGATCAGCGCACTGATCGTCACCCGCGCAGGAAACTCACGATTCCCTCAGAGATCCCCAGCGCGGCCTTCTGCCGCCAGGCGCCGCTGGTCAGCAGCGCCGCGTCCTTGCCGTCGCGCATGTTGCCGCACTCGATGAACACCTTGGGAACCGTTGACAGATTGAGACCGCCGAGGTCCTTACGCGTGACGAGACCGGTGCCGTCGCCCAGGTAGTTGGCGGGCGCGCTGCCCGTCACCCGGCGGAAGCCGCCCAGTACGCGCACCCCCAGATCGTGCGAACGGGCGGTGATGGGGCGGGTGTCGGCCGACCCGGCGTGCACGGACGCCGGAAGGATCACATGGAAGCCGCGGTCGCCGGCCGCCGAGCCGTCCGCGTGGATCGAGATCACCGCGTCCGCGTGCGCGGCGTTCCCGATCCGGGCCCGTTCGTCCACACACGGCCCGAACGCGCGCTCGCCGTCCTGGGTCAGCTTCACCGTGGCGCCCTGCGCCTGCAGGAGCGCGCGCAGCCGATGGGCGACGTCGAGCGTGAACTCGGCTTCCGGATAACCGGAGTTGGTGGACGTCCCCGTGGTGTCGCACTCCTTCCGGTTCGTACCGATGTCCACCTTGCGGGCGATCTCGGCGGTGTGCCGGAAGTTGTTCGGATTGTGGCCCGGGTCGATGACGACGACCTTGCCCTTGAGGCTGCCCGGCACGACGGAGCCCGACGAGGCGGCCGGCTTCCCGTCGCCGTCCGCGGTGGGGTCGGCGGAGCCCGATCCGCCCGGCGGGGTCCCCACCGCCGCGCTCGCCGCACCGCCCGGGGCGGCGGTGCCGCCGACCGCCGCGTACACCCCCCAGCCGAGCAGCGCTCCCGGCGCCAGCGCGGCGAGCGCCACGACCAGCGGACGGCGCAGCGGGGAGCGACGGGACGGGGCGGGTTCGGACTCCGGGCCTGAATACGACACGACAGTCACCCTAACCGCCCGGTCCCGGCGGCTCAGCTCCCCGCGCCCGTGCGCCGCAGCACACGCAGCGAGTCCGTCGCCGACACCTCGGTGAACGCGCCGGACTCCAGCGCCCGCAGGTAGACGCGGTACGGCGCCTGGCCGGTGAACTCGTCGGCCGGCTCGGGGAAGACGTCGTGGATGAGCAGCAGGCCGCCCTCGGCGACGTGCGGCGCCCAGCCCTCGTAGTCGGCGCCCGCGTGCTCGTCGGTGTGGCCGCCGTCGATGAAGACGAGCCCGAGGGGTGCCCCCCAGAAGGCGGCGACCTGCGGGGAACGCCCGACCACCGCCACCACGTGGTCCTCCAGACCGGCCTTGTGCAGGGTGCGCCGGAAGGTGGGCAGGGTGTCCATCAGGCCGATCTCCGGGTCGACCGTCTGCGGGTCGTGGTAGTCCCAGCCCGGCTGCTGCTCCTCGCTGCCCCGGTGGTGGTCGACCGTGATCGCGGTGACCCCGGCCGCGCGGGCCGCGTCGGCGAGCAGGACGGTGGAGCGGCCGCAGTAGGTGCCGACCTCCAGCAGGGGCAGCCCCAGCGCGCCCGCCTCGACGGCCGCCGCGTACAGCGCCAGCCCCTCGTGCACGGGCATGAACCCCTTCGCGGCCTCGAACGCGGCCAGGATCTCGGGCTTGGGTGCTGCGGGCATGGCGGTCCTTTTCGGTCGTACGGGTGCGCGGGGCCCGGCGCCTTCGGGGGCCGGGGCTTTCGCGGCCCTGGGGCCTGCGGGCTCCGGCGGTGCGGCCGCCGGGTCCCCCGGGCGGGGCTCCGGGCGCTCATGCTGCCACCGCCCCCCGACGCGGTGGCGACGGGGGGCGGTGGGAGCGCGGGGCGGACGCCGGTGGTCAGGCCGGGACGGACTCGCCCGGCAGGGACAGGTCCAGGTCCACCGGACGGTCGGCGCCCGGATGCGTCGCCGACGAGGCGAGCGGGGCATGGCCCGCGGCCTTGGCGGCCAGCACGTAGGCGCCCTCGGCGGGGACCGCGAGCGCATAGCTGCCGTCCTCCGCGGAGACGGTGGCGCCCGCCTGACGGCCCCTGCGGTCGATCAGGGTGACCTTCGCGCGGGCGACCGGGGAGCCGCCGGCGTCCAGGACCCGGCCGCGGAAGCCGCGCAGCACCTCCTCGGCGCGCGCCAGGTTGGCGTCCTCCTCGCTGCTCGCGCGCAGCCGAGGGGTGCCCGAAGGGCGCTGTCCCGGCAGGAACAGGGCCAGCAGCAGACCGACGGCGACGGCGCCGGTCGCGATCAGGAAGGAGACGTGGAAGCCGTGCAGGCTCGGGAACGCCGTGCCCCCGGCGTGGTTCGCCGTGTTCGCCAGCACCATGCCGATGACGGCGCTGGAGACGGACGTGCCGATGGAGCGCATCAGCGTGTTGAGACCGTTGGCCGCGCCCGTCTCCGAGGCCGGCACCGCGCCGACGATCAGCGCGGGCAGCGAGGAGTAGGCGAGGCCGATACCGGCGCCGAGGATCACGGAGGTGACGACCGTCTGCCAGGCCGCGTCCATCAGGCCGAGGCCGCCGCCGTAGCCGGCCGCGATGATCAGCAGACCGAGGATCAGGGTCGTCTTCGGGCCGTAGCGGGCCGAGAGCCGGGCGTAGACCGGCGCGGTGAACATCATCGTCAGACCCAGCGGGGCCACGCACAGTCCGGCGACGACCATCGACCGGCCGAGGCCGTAACCGGTGGCGCTGGGCAGCTGGAGCAGCTGGGGCAGGACGAGCGAGACGACGTAGAAGCTGACGCCGACCATGATCGAGGCGAGGTTGGTGAGGAGGACCTCGCGGCGGGCGGTGGTGCGCAGGTCCACCAGGGGCGCCTTGACGCGCAGCTCCATCAGGCCCCACAGGAGCAGGACCACGAGGGCCGCGGCGAACAGGCCGAGCGTGGTGCCGGACGTCCAGCCCCAGTCGCTGCCCTTGGTGATCGGCAGCAGGAGCAGGACGAGACCGGTGGACAGACCGAGCGCGCCCGGCAGGTCGAAGGAGCCCTCGGCGCGGGCCGGGGACTCGGGCACGACGAGCAGGGCGAGCGCGATGGCGACGACACCGAGACCGGCGGCGCCGTAGAAGAGGACGTGCCAGTTCGCGTGCTGGGCGACGAGGGCCGCGGCGGGCAGCGCGAGACCGCCGCCGACGCCGATCGAGGAGCTCATCAGGGCCATCGCCGAGCCGAGCTTCTCGCGGGGCAGCATGTCGCGCATGAGGCCGATGCCGAGCGGGATCGCGCCCATCGCGAAGCCCTGGAGCGTACGGCCGACGATCATGACGATCAGGTCGCTGGTGAGCGCGCTGACGAGGGCGCCCGCCACCATCACGGCGAGGCTGAGGATCAGCATCCGCCGCTTGCCGTAGAGGTCGCCCAGGCGTCCCATGATCGGTGTGGCCACGGCTCCCGAGAGCAGCGTCGAGGTCAGGACCCAGGTGGCGTTGCTGGGCTCGGTGGCCAGCAGCTGGGGCAGGTCCTTGATGACCGGGACGAGCAGGGTCTGCATCACCGCGACAACGATGCCCGCGAAGGCGAGGACCGGGACGACGGCCCCGCTCGCTCGCCGGGTGGGCCGGTCGGTCGGCGTGTGCGTCATTGAGTAAGGCCTCCAGGCCGGAAGAACGTCGGGAGTGGGATCCGTACGGGGATCGGCGGGTGTTGATCCATCCGGATACGTGCAGCTTGAACTCGTGCGTCCGGGCAACTATTCCGATGCTTCGTGACGCTAACGAATCCTTGACCTTCTCTTGGGCAAGCGGCGGATCCGGTGGGGCGGGGCTTGCCGGTGGGGCGGGTCGGGCAGGGGAAGGACCGGGGCGGGGGCGGGGGCGCCGCGGTGGGGTGACCGGGGTCACGCACTCGTGTTCCGTGTCTTTCGCGGTCTTTCGCGGGCGAGGCAACGGTTCGGGCGGCCCGTGGACTCCTTTTGACATCTAGGAGGTGCCCATGGGGGATCGCAAGTCAGTTCGGGACGAGGAGTTCCAGGCCTTCGTCACCGGTCGCTGGCCACGGCTGATGCGTACGGCATTCCTGCTCACGGGGGAGCAGCACGCCGCGGAGGATCTGGTCCAGTCGACGCTGGAGAAGACCTTCGTGGCCTGGCGCAGGGTCGGCTCGGCCGACGACCCCGAGGCCTATGTGCGACGCGTGATGATCAACGCACATGCGCGCAGGCACCGCAGGAAGCTGCGGGAGTTCCTGGCGCCGAGGGACGACTCGGGCCTCGCGCACGAGGTCGCGGACACCGGTGACCGCATCTCCCAGGCCGACGACCGCAACGCCCTGCTGAAGGCGCTCGTCCAACTGCCCCCGCGGCAGCGGCAGGCGGTGGTCCTGCGGTACTGGGAGGACCTGACCGAGAGCCAGACGGCCGAGGCGATGGGCTGTTCGGTCGGCGCGGTGAAGAGCAACGCGGCCAAGGGGATCGCGAAACTCCGTGCCATACCGGGCCTGGCCGAGACGCTGACCTACGGAGGGCGGAAGTGATGAGCGCGGACCGGAAGGCGAACCAGCACATGACGAACGACGACATCGCCCTCCTGCTGGCCGAGGCGGCCGGCGAGGTCGAGATCGGTATAGCCCCCACCGAGGCGGTCGTCCGCGGCGGCCGGCGCCGCCGGGCCCGCCGCTGGGCACTCGCGGCGGCCACCGCGCTGGTCGTCGCCGGTACGGCCGGGACGCTGGCGCTGGCCGGGACGCCTGGCGGCGGCCGGGTGTCGCCCGCCGTCACGGCGCCGTCGCAGCTGACGCCCCCCGGCCTCTTCGGGTACCGGACCGTGCTGGCGCAGGGCACCGACCGGGGCAAGCCGTGGAAGGTCTACGTCGATGTCTGGGCGGCACCGCGCGACGCGGCGCAGGCGCAGGCCCAGCTGTCGGAGATGGTCCGGCACGGGGAGATGCCTGTGGACGCGCGTACGGCGTCCGACCTCGTCGGCAGGACCTCCTTCTTCGTGTACCGGAACTCCCAGGAGGGGAGCGCCTGGAGCATGCACAAGACGGTCGACGCGAAGGACGTGCAGGCGGGCGACGACCTGGAGAGCGCGGCGATGCCGCTGGAGTCCGGTTCCGAGGGACCGCAGCGGCTGGTCGTGGGCCGGGTCGCCAGGACGGTCCGGCAGGTGACCTGCACCTGGAAGGACGGGACGTCGACGGTGGTCGACAGGGCGGCCGTCGGCTCGGCCTCCGGCGAAGGGATCGCGGCCGACGAAGGCGTGATCCGGTCGGCGGAGGGCTCCCCGGACGACTGGTTCGTGTGCCTGGCGCCCCAGGGCACGTCGTTCGATTCGGTGAAGGTGACCGGGTAGCCGAAGGCCGGCTCCGGCCAGGGCGGCACGGAGGAGGGGCCGGTGTCTGGTCGGCGGTCAGAGCCAGCCCTGGCGGCGGGCCTCCCGCATCGCCTCCATGCGGTTGCGGGTGCCGGTCTTGCCGATGGCGGAGGAGAGGTAGTTGCGGACGGTGGACTCGGACAGGTGCAGCCGGGCGGCGATGTCGGCGACGGTCGCGCCGTCCGCGGACGCCTTGAGCGCGTCGCACTCGCGGGCGGTCAACGGGCTGGGCCCCGCGCTGAGCGCGGCCGCCGCGAGCGCCGGGTCGATCACCGTCTCCCCGGTCAGCACCCGCCGGATGGTGACAGCCAGTTCCTCCACCGGCCCGTCCTTGACGAGGAAGCCGGCGGCTCCCGCCTCCATGGCCCGCCGCAGATATCCGGGCCGCCCGAAGGTGGTCAGGATCAGCACCCGGCAGTCGGGCGCCTCCTCGCGCAGCTGGGCGGCGGCGTCCAGACCGCTCTGCCCCGGCAGCTCGATGTCGAGGAGGGCGACGTCCGGACGGTGCGTCAGCACCGCGTCCACGATGGCGTCCCCGGCGGACACCTGGGCCACCACCTCGATGTCCGCCTCCATGCCCAGCAGCAGGGCCAGCGCCCCGCGCATCATTCCCTGGTCCTCCGCGAGCAGAACCCTGATGGACTTCGCGGGCCGGTGGGCCCGGGGCATCTCGTTCACCGGTCAAGGGTAGGCCGGGCGGACGGTGTCCGCCTGTGCCACGGGGCCGTTCACGCTCGCGCCGCCGCTCCGTCCGGTTCCGGCTCCACCGCGGCCACCGGGAGTTGCGCCCGTACCACGAAGCCGCCCCGGGGTCCGGGCCCCGCCGACAGGGAACCGCCCGCCGCCGCCAGACGTTCCGTCAGGCCCTTCAGGCCGGTGCCGCCGACGGCCCCGGCCGCCGGACCGGCCGTCGCCCCGCCCGCCGTCCCCGCCCCGGTGTCCCTGCCCCGGCCGCTGCCCGTGTCCGGCGTCTCTCCCGCCGTGGGCCCGTCCCCCGTTCCGTCGTCCGTCCTGTCGCCCGTTCCGTCTGCCGTCCCGTCTCCGCTCCCGGCCGCGCCCGCCGGGCCGGTTCCGTCGTCGGTGACCGTGAGCCGCACCTGCCCCTCGCCCCCCGAGACGACGATGTCGCAGTGGGCGGCGTCGCTGTGCCGGACGATGTTCGTGACCGCCTCGCGAACCACCCACCCGAGCAGAGCCTCGGCCTGGGACACCAGGGGCGGCCCCGACTGCCGCACCGAGGGCTCGACGCCCGCCGCGGTCAGTGCGGAGCGGGCCCGGTCCAGTTCCGTGGCCAGGCTGCCCTCGCGGTAGCCGGTTACCGCCTCGCGGATCTCCGTCAGTGCCTGGCGGCCGACCGCCTCGATGTCCGCGATCTGGGCCAGCGAGGCCGCCAGGTCCCCGGGCGCCAGCCGCCGCGCGGCCTCCGACTTGACCACGATCACCGACAGGGTGTGACCGAGCAGGTCGTGCAGGTCGCGGGAGAAGCGCAGCCGCTCCTTCTCGACCGCGCGCCGGGCCAGTTCCTCCCGGGCGGCGCGCAGCTCCCGCACCGCCTCGGAGAGGGACAGGATCGCGGCGGTCACCATCGTCGAGATCCAGGTGGCGTAGGCGATGTTCAGGCCGTTCCAGCCGTCGCGGGTGCAGGAGACCACGCCCGCGAGCACCGCCACGGCCGTACCGAAGAACCGCAGGTGCGACAGACGCAGCACCGCTCCCGTCGCCAGCCCCAGCAGCGGGAAGAACAGCAGCCAGCTGCCGCCGTAGCCGATGGCGAGCCCGCAGGTCACGACGGTCATCAGGCCCAGCGCCACCCGGGTCGACAGCGCCTCCCGCGTCTCCTTGTGGAAGGCGCGGAACACCACGTAGATGTAGAGGGAGTTGAAGGTGAGCAGACCCAGGCCGCCGATCCAGGCGTTGGGCGTCTCCCCCTGGAAGAGGTTGGAGAACGCGCCCATCCCCATCAGAAGCCAGGGCAGCAGGCTGAAGCCGGTCGGCGGCGGCCCCGGGTGCTCCTGCGCCTGCCCCGCCTTCCGCGCGGCCCGGAACTCCGCCATCAGGCGCTTGTGGTCCTGCCGGTGGAGCCGCTGCCGCCGCCAGGCGCGGCGGACCGCCTTGCGTGGCGCGTCGACCCGGTGGGCGACCTCGCGAAGCCAGGACATCATGTGTTCCCCCGATCAGGCGGCCTGTCCGGACCGCCGGTACGACAGGCCGGCGTACGAACCGAACGCGGCGACCTGGACGCCAGTACGAGCGTCGGGTCCGACGTTACGGACCGGGGCGGCGACCGGGCAGATGCGCTTGTACGGACCTGGGCAGGACAAATGTCACGGGGGCCTTGGCCGACATGAGAACTGACGCAGCGTCAGGAGTCTTCACAAGTGTCGAGGCCTGGGCTATACAGGGGGGCGCCGTACTGGAACGCGTTCTAGATCCGGCGGGTTCCGTGGCCCCGTGACGACCTCGGTGCGGCCGACGGTGCGGACGGCCGTGCCGGGGTCTTGCCGCCGCCCGAACCGCCCGCCCCCGAACCGCCCGCCCCCGAACCGCCCGCCCCCGACCATCCGTCCGCGCCCGTCGTCCACGCCGTCCACGCTGTCCACGTCGTCCATGTCGTCCATGTCGTCCACGCTGTCCTCGTCGCCCGTACGAGTCCGCCGTCCCGCCCGCCGTCCGGGTCGGCCCTCACCCTCAGGAGCACCATGCCCATCGACGCAGCCAAGGCACTCGCCGCCGCACCCCGCATCGGCGAGATCAGCTGGGACAGCAGGGACGTCCAGCTCTACCACCTCGGGATCGGGGCCGGGATCCCCGCCACCGACCCCGACGAGCTGCGCTACACGCTGGAGTCCCGGCTGCACGTCCTGCCCAGCTTCGCCACCGTCGCGGGCGCGGGCAGGCCCGGCGTGATCAGCGGGCTGTCCATGCCCGGCATCGAGGTCGACCTCGCCCGGGTGCTGCACGGCGGACAGTCGCTGACCGTCCACCGCCCGCTGCCCGTCCAGGGCACCGCGACCAGCACCGGCAGGATCGCCGCCGTGTACGACAAGGGCAAGGCCGCTGTGCTGGTCATGCGCACCGAGGTCGCCGACCCCGACGGCCCGCTGTGGACGAACGACGCGCAGATCTTCGTACGGGGGGAGGGCGGCTGGGGCGGCGATCGCGGTCCGTCCGCCCGGCTCGAACCCCCGGCCGGACCGCCGGACCGGGTCGTGGAACGGCCCGTCCGTGAGGACCAGGCACTCCTCTACCGGCTCTCGGGCGACTGGAACCCGCTGCACGCCGACCCCGAGTTCGCCAAGGTCGCCGGCTTCGAGCGGCCCATCCTGCACGGGCTGTGCACCTACGGGATCGCGCTGAAGGCGGTCGTCGACACGCTGCTCGGCGGTGACGTGACCCGGGTCCGCGGCTACGACACCCGCTTCGCCGGGGTCATGTACCCGGGCGAGAGCCTGCGCATCCGTATGTGGGGTCCGGCGAACGGCGAGGTCCGGGTCGCCGTGAGCTCCGTGGACCGGGACGACGCCCCCGTCCTCGCCGACACCGTCGTCCGCCACTCCTGAGCCCACCTACGGCCGAAGTCACCGCCACCGAAGCCACCGCCGCCGAATCGGCCGTCTTCACGAAGCCACCGCCCCGACGAAGTCACTGCCGAAGAAGCCGCCGCCGAAGCCGTCGACGAACAAGCCGCTGTCGAAGCCACCGCCGAGGGGAGCCGCACCATGCGCGCAGCCGTACTGCAGGAGATCGGCCAGGACAAGCTGGAGGTCCTCGACGACGTCGAGGCGGTGGGCTTCGGGCCGGGCCGGGTGAGGATCCGGGTCCGGGCCACGGGTCTGTGCCACTCGGACCTGTCCGCGATGAACGGGGTGCTGCCGCAGCCGGCGCCGTTCGTGCCCGGACACGAGGGCGCGGGCGAGATCACCGAGGTCGGC
Source organism: Streptomyces sp. NPDC001443 (assembly GCF_053597355.1). Classification (NCBI taxonomy): domain Bacteria; kingdom Bacillati; phylum Actinomycetota; class Actinomycetes; order Kitasatosporales; family Streptomycetaceae; genus Streptomyces; species Streptomyces sp. NPDC001443. The sequence continues at coordinate 78,140 of NZ_JBSFIA010000038.1, read as the reverse complement.
GAGAGCGTCACCGGCCTGAAGCCCGGTGACCGGGTCGTGGTCTGCTGGCTGCCCGCCTGCGGGGCGTGTCCGGCCTGCCGGCGCGGGCAGACGGAGCTGTGCCTGGCCGGGTTCATGAACGCGGGCACCCCCAATTTCCGGCGCCCCGGCGGGGACGTCTTCGGCTTCGCCGGCACCGGTACCTTCGCCGAGGAGGTCGTCGTCGACGCCGGATGCGCGGTGCCGATACCCGACGACGTGCCCTTCGACATCGCCGCCCTGATCGGCTGCGGGGTCACCACCGGACTCGGCGCAGCCCTCAACACCGCGGACGTGACGGCCGGTTCGTCGGTCGCCGTGATCGGCTGCGGAGGCGTGGGCATCTCCGCGATCCAGGGGGCGCGGCTCAGGGGCGCCGCCGAGATCGTCGCCGTCGACCCGGTCGCCGCCCGCCGCGAGGCCGCGCTGAGGTTCGGCGCCACCCAGGCCGTGTCGCCGGAGGAGCTGCCCGGCGCCAAGCAACAGGTCACCGGCGGCGAGGGTTTCGACTACGTCTTCGAGGTCGTCGGCAGGTCCGCCACCGCCCGCACGGCGTACGACAACACCCGGCGCGGCGGCACGCTCGTCGTCGTCGGCGCCGGAGCCATGGACGACCACCTCCAACTGAACATGTTCGAGCTGTTCTTCGACGAGAAGCGCATCCTGCCCTCGATGTACGGCGGCGGCGACGTGCTGCGCTCCTACGAGCGGACCATCGCCCTGTGGCGGGCCGGCCGGATCGACCTGGCGGGCCTGATCACCCACCGGGTCGCGCTGGCGGAGATCAACGAGGCCCTGGACCAGATGCGCACGGGGACGGCCCTGCGCACCTGCATCGAGATCTGAATCCGGCAGCGGGCAGGCGGCGAGGAAGCAGCGGTCGAGCAGCAAGGAAGCGGCGAGGAAGCAGCGGGCAAGCAGCGGGCAAGCAGCGGGGAAGGGGAGTCGATGTCACTGCCACTGGAGGGGCGGTCCGCGATCGTCACCGGCGCGGGCCGCGGTCTCGGCCGGGCCGAGGCGCTGGAGCTCGCCCGGCTCGGGGCGGCCGTCGTCGTCAACGACTTCGGGCAGCCCGGCCGGGACGGTTCGGGCACGGCCGGCGCCGGGCCCGCCGAGGAGGTCGTGGCGCAGATCCGCCGGGCCGGGGGCCGCGCCCTCGCCCACGCCGGGGACGTCGCCGACTTCGAGCAGGCCCGCGGGCTGGTGGCGGCGGCGGTCGACGCGTTCGGGAGGCTGGACATCCTGGTCAACAACGCCGGGATCCTGCGGGACCGGATGGTCTTCTCCATGTCCGAGGAGGAGTGGGACTCCGTGCTCCGGGTCCACCTCAAGGGGCACTTCAACACGACCCGCTTCGCGGCCGCGCACTGGCGGGAGCGGTCGAAGGCGGCGGGCGCGCCGGTCTACGGCCGGATCGTGAACACCTCTTCGGAGGCCTTCCTGGCCGGCTCCGCGGGCCAGCCCAACTACGCGGCGGCCAAGGGCGGGATCGTCGGCCTCACCACCTCCACGGCCCTCGCCCTCGCCAGGTACGGGGTGACGGCGAACGTCATCTGCCCGCGCGCCCGCACCCGGATGACCGAGGACGTCTTCTCCGGGGCGGGCTTCGAGCCCCCGGCCGAGGGGCTCGACCCGCTCGCCCCGGAACATGTCGCCCCGCTCGTCGGCTATCTCGCCTCGCCGGCCGCCGCGCGGATCAACGGGCAGTTGCTCGTCGTCCACGGCGGCATGGTGGCGGTCGTCGAACGGCCCCGCGTCCAGGCGCAGTTCGACAGCAAGCAGGACACCTTCAGCTATGACGAGCTCGACGCCCTGCTGACCTCGTACTACGCGGACCGGCCCCCGGCGGAGACGTTCGCCGCGGCGGAGGTACTGGGGCTCAAGCGCCGTTAGACACAGGGGAGGCCCTCGGGAAAGCGGAAGGGGCCCGTGCACCTCTGGTGCGCGGGCCCCTCGCGGCGTACTGTCAGGCAGGCGCCTCGACGTCCTCGGTCGGCCTGCGGTGACGGCCGTGAGGGGCCGTCTCCGTGTCCTGCGCCGCGATCTGACCGCGGTGCCTGCCGTGGCCGGCGTCCTCCCAGGTGTCGGAGGACAGCGGCTGCGTCGTGCTTGCGTCGCTCATCGGAAAACTTCACCCCGTCAACATGATCCTTCTTAACAGCCGGGTGAGTTTAACCAACCTGCCTCGGCTCGGATCCAGGCGACCACGCCAACCGGCACTAGTTCGTTACATGACGCGCCAGCGGCGCCTGCTGCAAGGGCACCGGACGGGGCGCGACCGGCTGCGGAGGTTCCTCTTCCGGCAGCTCCCGGGGCACCGGGGTCCCCGTGGGCGTCCCGGCCGCCGTCGGTCCCGGCCCCAGCGCACGCGGCGGCGCCGCCGGGATGTGTACCTCCGCCACCGCGCACGGCGCCGCCTCGGTGGCGTACGGCAGTCGCAGCACCCCGTTCGGCGTCCACAGCCCGGTGCCCGTCAGCCATCCCTCGGGCGCCGGAAGGTGGTGCATCTGCCGTTCTGCCGGGCGCCACACCCCGACCCAGCTGCCGAGCGGCCCGTCGATGCGCAGCGCCACCGCGCAGCTCTCCGGCGTCAGCACCTGCTCCGGCTGGATCGCGAACGGTGTCACCGCGCACGCCGCCACTCGCAGACACTCCGGGAAGCGCACCGGCAGCGTGCTGCCCAGGACCCCCCAGCCCAGCCGGTGCTCACCGGGCGAGGGCGCGTCGGAGCGGATCAGCAGCAGCCCGCTGTCGGCGTCGGCGAGCAGTACCCGGTCGTCGCTGTCGGCCGTGATCTGGAGCAGCGGCGACACCTCGCCATCGCGCTCCAGATCCACCACGACCGCCTTGGTCCGGCCGCCCAGCTCCCGGTCGAGCGCCAGCATCCGCCCCGCGCGGTCCAGCCACGCCCCGCCCGAGCAGTGCCCGGGGACCTCGGCGACGTGCTCGGGCCCGAAGCCGCCGCCCGCCACCAGCCACACCGCCGTGGAGCGGGCGCCCACGGCCAGCGCGTACGCCCGCCGGCCGCCCGGGGCCGGGGGCAGCAGCCGCAGCCGGGTGCCGTCGTCCGGGCACTCGACCGAGCCCAGGGGCAGCTCGCCGGTGTCGGGGCCGGTGGGGTAGAGCAGGGAGAAGACGTGCCGGCCCGCCACGGCCCGGCGGATGAGGACCCGTCCGTCCTGCATGGGCTGGACCTCGGTGCCCGGCTCCTCGGGCTGGTTGCCGGGCAGCGGCACGGCGTACGGCTCGGGGCCGTCGAGCGTCCAGCGCTCCGGCAGCCAGGAGTCGCCGGCGCGCGCGAGGCGGGCGGCGTAGGCGCCGTCCGCCGTGATCGTGCAGCCGGGCCGTGGCGCGCCGTCGTCCTCGTCGGTCGCCGCGGGTTCGATCGCACAGGCCGTCATCGTTCGGTCACCTCCGGCGACGAAGCTAGTTTTCGTGCGCGCGCGGGAGGGACCGCCGGGCGGTCGCTTCACACATAAGTGTGGTGCAGAAGCGATTCAGCTGAGGGGGTCGCGACCGATGTGCTGACCGGCGACGGTCCCGGCCGCCTCGCCCCGAGCCGGTAAGGCCGAGCGGAACGGCCGCCCCGAGCCGGTACGGCCGGGCAGAACGGCCAGGTAGCCTTGCTCCCGTGCCCCGTCTGTCTGAAGTCATCGCCGCGCTGGAGAACCTGTGGCCCGCCGAGCGGGCCGAGTCCTGGGACGCGGTCGGCACCGTCGTGGGAGACCCCGATCAGGAGGTCGCCCGGGTCCTGTTCGCCGTCGACCCGGTCCAGGAGATCGTCGACGAGGCGGTGAAGCTGGGCGCGGACCTGCTGGTCACCCACCACCCGCTGTACCTGCGCGGTACGACGACGGTCGCGGCCTCCACCTTCAAGGGCCGCGTGGTGCACACGCTGATCAAGAACGACATCGCGCTGCACGTCGCCCACACCAACGCCGACACGGCCGACCCGGGCGTCAGCGACGCGCTCGCCGGAGCGCTCGACCTGCGGGTGGTGCGTCCGCTCGTACCGGATCCCGGTGACCCGGAGGGCCGCCGCGGCCTGGGCCGGGTCTGCGAGCTGGACCACCCGCTGCCGCTGCGCGAGTTCGCCGCCCGCGCCGCCGAACGGCTGCCCGCCACCGCGCAGGGCATCCGGGTCGCGGGCGACCCCGAGCAGGTCGTCCGCACCGTCGCGGTCAGCGGCGGTTCCGGCGACAGCCTCTTCGGCCAGGTGCGCGCGGCGGGCGTCGACGCGTTCCTCACCGCCGACCTGCGCCACCACCCGGCGTCCGAGTTCCTGGCGGGCACCGCCCACAGTCCTCTCGCGCTGCTCGACGCGGCGCACTGGGCCACCGAGTGGCCCTGGTGCGAGCTGGCGGCCGCCCAGCTCGACGAGATCTCCGACCGGCACGGATGGGACCTGCGGGTCCACGTCTCGAAGACGGTCACCGACCCCTGGACCGCCCACGCGGCGTCCACCACGACGAACACCCCTGGAGCCCCCAACTGAACGCCGCGCCCGCCGACCAGATCCGACTTCTCGACGTCCAGGCCCTCGACGTCCGCCTCCAGCAGCTCGCGCACAAGCGGCGGTCGCTGCCCGAGCACGCCGAGATCGAGTCGCTGACCAAGGACCTCACGCAGCTGCGCGACCTGCTGGTGGCCGCGCAGACCGAGGAGAGCGACTGCGCCCGCGAGCAGACCAAGGCCGAGCAGGACGTGGACCAGGTCCGCCAGCGCGCCGCCCGCGACCAGCAGCGTCTCGACTCGGGCGCCGTCACCTCCCCCAAGGACCTGGAGAACCTCCAGAAGGAGATCGTCTCCCTCGCCAAGCGCCAGGGCGACCTCGAGGACGTCGTCCTGGAGGTCATGGAGCGCCGCGAGTCCGCGCAGGAGCGGGTGGCCGAGCTGACCGAGCGGGTCGGCTCCGTCCAGTCGAAGATCGACGACGCCACGGGCCGCCGGGACGCGGCCTTCGAGGAGATCGACGGCGAGGCCGCCACGGTCACCAAGGAGCGCGAGGTCGTCGCCGCCTCCGTCCCCGCCGACCTGCTCAAGCTCTACGACAAGCTGAGCCGGCAGCAGGGCGGCATCGGTGCGGCCAAGCTGTACCAGCGCACCTGCCAGGGCTGCCGCCAGGAGCTGTCGATCACCGACTTCAACGCGGTCCGCGCGGCCGCCCCGGACCAGGTCGTCCGCTGCGAGAACTGCGGTCGCATCCTGGTGCGTACGTCCGACTCCGGCCTGTAAGGGGCCTTGGGCGTGCGGGAGTTCATCGTCGAGGCCGACGGCGGTTCCCGGGGCAACCCGGGGCCCGCGGGCTACGGTTCCGTGGTGATCGACGCGGCGACGGGGGAGACCCTCGCCGAGCGGGCGGAGTTCATCGGCGTCGCCACGAACAACGTGGCCGAGTACCGGGGTCTGGTGGCCGGGCTGCGCGCCGCCCATGAACTCGACCCGGCCGCCGAGGTCCACGTCCGGATGGACTCCAAGCTCGTCGTCGAGCAGATGTCGGGCCGCTGGAAGATCAAGCACCCCGACATGAGGCCGCTCGCGGCCGAGGCCGCGCGGGTCTTCCCGTCGGACCAGGTCACCTACGAGTGGATCCCCCGCGAGCGCAACAAGCACGCCGACCGGCTGGCGAACGAGGCGATGGACGCCGGCAAGCGCGGCGAGCAGTGGTCCGCGTCGGCGTCCACCGCCGACCTGGACACCCGTGCGTCGAGGTCGGCGGCCGCCGCGTCCGCGGCCCCCGAGCCCGTGGGCCCGCCAGGCGACGCCGCCGCGGGCGCCGCGAGGGCACGGGCGGCCCTGGCGGCCCGTCGGCCCACCGCCGACACGGCCGCCCGTGCGACCGACACCGGTATTGACGCCGACGCGGCCGATGCAGGTACCGACGCCGACGCGGCTGCCATGCCTGCGGAGCCCGTCGGCCCCGCCGCACCCGATGCCGCGCCCACCGTGGCGACCGGTACGTCCGCCGCCGAGCCTGGCGCCGCACCCGGTGCGACTGCCGCCGGAGCCGGTGTGTCCGCCGCCGGTGCGCCCGCCGAGCCCGTCGGCCCCGCCGCGCCCGCCGCGCCCGCCGTGACCGCCGTGACCGGCACGCCTGCCGCAGGTCCCGGTGCGTCTGCCGCCACCGGTGCGCCCGCCCGGCCCGTCGGCCCCGCCGCTCGTCCTGGTGCGCCTAGCGCCGCACCCGGTGCGACTGCCGCCGGGGCCGGTGTGTCCGCCGCCGGTGCGCCCGCCGAGCCCGCCGAGCCCGTCGGCCCCGCCGCGCCCGCCGTGACCGGCACGCCTGCCGCAGGTCCCGGTGCGTCTGCCGCCACCGGTGCGCCCGCCCGGCCCGTCGGCCCCGCCGCCCGTGCCACCACCGCGCCCGCCGTCGGTCCTGCCGTGGATGTCCGGGCCGTCAAAGCCGCCGCCGATGTCCGGGCCGCCCGGGCCGTGCCCGCGGCCGGGTGGGCCCCCGCCGACATGGGCGTGCCGGCGACCTTCGTGCTGCTGCGGCACGGGGAGACGCCGCTCACCCCGCAGAAGCGGTTCTCCGGGAGCGGCGGCACCGACCCCTCGCTCTCCGGTGCCGGACGGGAGCAGGCCGAGCGGGTCGCGGCCGCGCTGGCGCGGCGCGGCACCATCCAGGCGATCGTCGCCTCCCCGCTCACCCGCACCCGGGAGACCGCCGCGGTCGTGGCCGCCCGCCTGGGCCTCGACGTGACGATCGACGACGGGCTGCGGGAGACCGACTTCGGCGCCTGGGAGGGGCTCACCTTCGGCGAGGTCCGCGAGCGCCACCCGCAGGACCTGGACGCCTGGCTCGCCGACCCCGAGGCCGCGCCCAGCGGCGGCGGCGAGAGCTTCGCGGCCACCGCCGCCCGGATCGCCGTCACCCGTGACCGGCTGGTCGCCGCCCACGCGGGCCGTACGGTGCTGCTGGTCAGCCATGTGACCCCGATCAAGACGCTGCTGCGGCTCGCCCTGGGCGCCCCGCCCGAGTCCCTGTTCCGGATGGAGCTGTCGGCCGCCTCCCTGTCGGCGGTGGCGTACTACGCGGACGGCAACGCCAGCGTGCGCCTCTTCAACGACACGTCCCACCTGCGCTGAGCGCCGCCGCCTCGCGGGCCAGCCGCTCGACCCGGTCCCAGTCGCGGGCCGCCAGCGCCTCCGCCGGGACCATCCAACTGCCGCCCACGCAGCCCACGTTGGGCAGCGCCAGGTACTCCGGGGCCGACTCGGGCCCGATCCCGCCGGTCGGGCAGAACCGGGCCTGCGGCAGCGGACCGGCCAGCGACCTCAGATAGTCCGTGCCGCCCGCGGCCTGCGCCGGGAAGAACTTCATCTCCCGCACCCCGCGCTCCAGCAGCGCCACGACCTCCGACGCGGTCGACACCCCCGGCAGGAAGGGCACGCCGGAGGTCCGCATCGCCGCCAGCAGTACGTCCGTCCAGCCGGGGCTGACCAGGAAGCCCGCCCCGGCCGCGGTGCACGCCGACACCTGCTCCGGCGTGATCACCGTGCCCGCGCCGACCACCGCGTCCGGCACCGCGCCCGCGATCGCGCGGATCGCGTCCAGGGCGGCCGGGGTCCGCAGGGTCACCTCGATCGCGGGCAGCCCGCCCGCGACCAGGGCCCGCGCCAGCGGTACGGCGTCGGCGGCGTCCTGGAGCACCACCACCGGCAGCACGGGTACGAGACCCAGCACCGAGGCGGGCGCCGGTACCTGCACCGGTACCGGTACCTGCGCCGGTACCGGTACCGAGGCAGCCGAAGAGGAGGACAGCGGTGAGGACATGGCCTCATCCTGCCCGCGCCGCACACCCTGCGCAAAGAGCGTTGCGCATGCTGCAACGCAACGCCTTCGCGTGACTCGCGTGACTCGCGTGACTCAGTGGATCTCCGTCACCACCACGTCCAGCGCCCACGGCCGCCCGGCCCTCGCGGGCGGCTGCGCCTCCACCACGTACCCGAGGTCGCGCAGCGCCTCCACCAGCGTGGCCGGGTCCTTCGGCGCGATCCCCCCGGTCAGCAGGGCGCGTACGATCCGCCCCTTGGTCGCCTTGTTGAAGTGGCTGACCACCGACCGCTTCTCCACCCCGTCCACCGTCTGGGAGTGCAGCACGCGCACGGTGGCGGTCCGCCCGGCGACCTCGCCCTGCGGCTTCCACGCCGTCGTGTACGCCGACGACCGCAGGTCCAGCACCAGCCCGTCCCCGGCAGCCTCGGGCAGCACCGACGCCATCGGCGTACGCCAGTACGCGCCCAGCGCGCCGAGTCCGGGCAGCTTCACGCCCATGGAGCAGCGGTAGGAGGGGATCCGGTCCGTCACCCGGACCGCGCCCCACAGCCCGGAGAAGACCAGCAGGGACCGCGCGGCCCGTCGCTTCGCCGCCGCGTCGAGGGAGGACAGGCCGAGGGCGTCGTAGAGGACACCCGTGTAGACCTCCCCGGCCGGCCGTGCGCCCGCCGTCCGCAGGTGCGCGTTCTTCGCGACCTCGCCGCGCAGGCCCTCGCTCAGCCCGAGCACCTCGCGCGCCTTGTCCTCGTCGCCCGCGCACAGCTCGACCAGTTCGCCGAGCACGGCCTCGCGGGCGGCGGCGAGCCCCGGCAGAGACAGCGACTCCGGCTTCAGCGGGGCACCGCGACCGGAAGCGGCCTTGCCTTCGGACGGGGGCAGCAGGACAAGCACACGTACTCCTTCGGTAGAGCTCGGCGCCAGCGTACGGCGTTCGGGTGAGCGGCCGGGACGGCGTAGGGCGCCGGGTCGCGGAGGGCGGGGGCAGGGGAGGCGGAGGGGCAGTGCGGCCGGGCGGATGTCCGGATGCCGCCCCCCTGCCCCCGCCCTACGCTCGCTGTATGCCCCGCCGCCCCATCCGCGTGCCCGGCGCCCCCGAAGCCCCGCTGCGGACCGCCCTCACCGCGCTGCGTGCCAGGCTCGGCACGCCCGGAAGCTTCCCGCCCGCGGTCCTGGCCGAGGCGGACCGGGCGGCGGCGGCCCCCGTGCCGCCCGGCGTCGACGCCACCGACATCCCCTTCTTCACCGTCGACCCGCCCGGCTCCGCCGACCTCGACCAGGCGCTGCACCTGTCCCGGACGGCCACCGGCTACCGCGTCCGGTACGCCGTCGCCGACGTCGCCTGCTTCGTCGTACCGGGCGGAGCGCTGGACGCGGAGGCCCGGCGGCGGGTGACCACGCTGTACTTCCCGGACGAGCGCGTCCCGCTGCACCCGCCGTCGCTCGGCGAGGACGCCGCGAGCCTGCTCCCGGGCGGGGTGCGCCCGGCCGTGCTGTGGACGATCGACCTCGACGCGGACGGCCGCAAGCTCGTCGCCGACGTGCGCCGGGCCCTCGTGCGCAGCCGGGCCGCACTCGACTACGCGGGCGCGCAGCGGCGGATCGACGCGGGCACCGCCGAGGAGCCCCTCGCGCTGCTGGAGACCGTCGGACGGCTGCGCGCACGACTGGAGGCCGAACGCGGCGGGATCTCGCTCGACGTGCCCGAGCAGGAGATCGTCCGGCACGACCACACCTACGAGCCGACCTACCGGGCCCCGCTCCCCACCGAGACCTGGAACGCCCAGATCTCCCTGCTCACCGGCATGACGGCGGCCGACCTGATGCTGATGTACGGCACCGGCGTACTGCGCACCCTGCCCGCCGCGCCCGACGGCGAGGTGGGCCGGCTGCGCCGTACCGCGCACGCCCTGCGCATCGCGTGGCCGCACCATGTCTCGTACGCGGCGCTCATCCGCTCCCTCGACCCGCACCTGCCGCGGCACGCGGCCTTCCTCCAGGAGTGCACGGCCCTGCTGCGCGGCGCCGGCTACACGGTGTTCCGGGACGGCGACCTCCCCGCCGTCGCCACCCACGCGGCCGTCGCCGCGCCCTACGCCCACTGCACGGCCCCGCTGCGCCGGCTCGCCGACCGGTACGCCTCGGAGCTCTGCCTCGCGGCCGGCGCGGGCCAGGCCCCGCCCGAGTGGGTGCTCGCCGCCCTGGACGCGCTGCCCGCGCGGATGCGGGACGGCAGCCGGCGCGCGGCCGAGGTGGAGCGCGCCTGTGTCGACATCGTCGAGGCGATGGTGCTCGCCGACCGGGTCGGGGACGTCTTCGACGGCTGTGTGGTGGACGTCGAGGAGCACCGGCCGGCCGTGGGGACCGTCCGGCTGGCGGACCCGGCGGTGGCCGGGCGGATCGAGGACGAGCGGGGCGAGCCCCTGCCGCTGGGGGAGCCGCTGCGGGTCCGCCTCACCCACGCCGACCCGCTCGCCCCGGACGTACGCTTCACCCCGGCCTGACGGCCGTCGCCCCCGGACGGCCGCCTCCCGACGGTCGCCCCCTGACAGCCCCCGCGCCGCCCGCCCCCGTGCCCCGGCGCGCCCCGGTCCGGAGGCGGAGGGCCGATCAGGCGACGGCGGAGGGCTCGCCGAACCACCTGGTGAGCGCGTCGGCGAGGCCGTCCCCGTCGGCCGTGCCGCCGTCCGCCGCCCAGGCGACGTACCCGTCCGGACGCACCAGCAGCCCCGCGAGGTCGGGCCGGCCGGCGCAGCCGACGGTGACGACGTCGACCCGGTCGCCGTGGCCGTCGGCGCGTGCCCGCAGCTTGGGGTCGTCGGCGAGGTCGAGGAGCAGCGCCCGCCCGCCGTGCAGGCGGTCCGCGAGCCGGCCGCCGCCGGCGAGTTCCAGGTCGGGGGCGCTGTGCCCGACCAGCGGATGACCGCCGGGCAGGTCGTAGCGCTGCCAGACGCCGGAGATCTTCTTGACCAGGTGGGTGGTGCCGTCGACCGTCCCCGCGAGGTCGGTGACCACCGCGTGCAGGGCGCGCGCGTGCGACTCGGGGCGCATCAGCGCGATCTGGGCCCGCGTCCAGTCGAGCACCCAGGCGCCGATCGGATGCCGTTCGGCGGTGTAGGAGTCCAGCAGGTCCGCCGGGGCCCACCCGCGCACCACCGCGGCGAGCTTCCAGCCGAGGTTCATCGCGTCCCCGATGCCGAGGTTCAGCCCCTGCCCGCCGAACGGCGAGTGCACGTGCGCCGCGTCGCCCGCGAGCAGCACCCGGCCCGCGCGGTAGCTGCTCGCCTGACGGCAGTTGTCGGTGAAGCGGGTCGCCGTGCGCACCCCGGTCACCGTGACGTCGACGCCGGACACATGGCGCACGCTGTCCTGGAGCTCCTCGGCGGTGACGGGCGCGTCGCGGTCCACGGGCGGCCCGTCGAACCGGACGGCGAGGACGCGGCCGGGCATCGGGCCATGGGCGTAGGTGCCGGTGGCCGTGGTGTTCCAGCCGCTGCCGAGCCCCTCGGCGCCGGTCATCGTGACCATGGCCTGATAGCCGGTGATCTCCGGGGCGGTGCCGGGGAAGTCGAACCCGGCGAGCTTGCGCACGGTGCTGCGGCCGCCGTCGCAGCCGACCAGCCAGCCCGCCCGGACCGTCCCGGGTGCCGTCCCGTCGACGGGAGCCAGACGTATCGTCACCCCGTCGTCGTCGGTGTCGAAACCGGTCAGCTCGACGCCCCGGCGCAGCTCGGCCCCGAGGCCGTCCGCGTGCCCGGCGAGCAGCCGTTCCAGGGCCGCCTGCGGAACGAAGCCGACGTCACCGGCCGGCCCGAGGTCCGCGAAGGCCGGGTCGGAGTCGTCGAGCAGGTCGCCGCGCAGCATGATCCCGGCGAAGTGCCCGGCGAACTTCGGCGGCGGCGAGGCGTTCTCGTCGCCACCGCGCTGCCGCATGAACTCCCGGAAGCCGCTCATCGCCCGCTCCTGCACCTCGGTCAGGGCGGGCAGCAGGCCCCGTCGGTCCAGCGCCACGGAGGTGGGGATGTTGATCGCGCCCGCCTTGATCGTCTCGTCGACCTCCGTCAGCCGTTCGACGATCAGCACCCGTGCTCCGCCGAGCGCCAGCTCACAGCCCAGCATCAGCCCGGCGGGCCCCGCCCCGTTCACCACCACGTCGTAATCGCTCATGACCGCCTCGCTCATGTCCGCCTCCCGGCCGCGTAAGTGTGTCCGTGCCTCGTTCACCCCTTCACTGTAGTCACTAAAACTTTGTATTCGCTACACTCTTCGTGTGACGACTGAGCCTGAGCCTGTGGAAGAGAACGAGGGCGCGCGCGGCGGGGCCGAGCCGTCCCTGCGCGAGCGCAAGAAGCGGGCCACCCGGCAGCGGATCTCGGACCTCGCCACCGCGCTCTTCGTGGAGCGCGGCTTCGACCAGGTGACCGTCGCCGAGATCGCCCGCGCCGCCGACGTCTCCGCCATGACCGTCTTCAACCACTTCCCGCGCAAGGAGGACCTCTTCCTCGACCGCATCCCCGAGGCCGTGGAGATGTTCGCCGAGGCCGTACGACGACGCGGCCCCGGCGAGAGCCCCCTTGCCGCGCTGCGCCGCCTGGTGCTGGCCCTCCTCGACCGGCACCACCCGCTGTCCGCCGTCGGCGACCGGTACCCCGCCTTCTGGCGGATCGTCGTGGACTCGCCCGCGCTGCGCGCCCGGGCCCGGGAAGGCGTGGAGGAGGTGGAGCAGGCGCTGGCGGCGGCGCTGGCCGAGACCGCCCCGGAACTGGCCGACCCCCGCCTCGTCGCGGCCCTGACCGTCGCCGCCTACCGGACGGTCTACCTCGCCTCCGCGACCCGATTGCTCGCGGGCGAGCGCGCGGCCGACCTCGCCGACGACCACCGGGCCCGGGTGGACGCCGCCTTCGACGCGCTGGAGCGAGCGGTCGCGGGCCTCCGGGACGGCTGACACCGGGCGCGCCGCGACGCCACGCCCGGCGCCGCCGAACCGCACCCCCCTCGACGGCCCCGAAACCGTGCTCCTGGACCGGCATGGATCCGCCCCGCGCGGACGTTGCACCATCCGCAGGGCGGTCGAGGGATCGCCGGGGGACAGGTGTGGGCAGCCATGGGGGTGCCGCAGGACGGAAGAAGGGGGTGCCGGGTGGCCGAGGAAGCGCTGTGGACACGGACGCGACTGGGCCGCGGCGGGCCGGCCCTGGACCTCCTGACCGCCTCCTTCGACAAGCACGTCTACGCCCCGCACGCGCACGAGGAGTTCACCGTCGGCGTCTGCGTCGGCGGCTCCGAGATCATCGACTACCGCGGCGGCCACATCCGCAACGGACCGGGCGCGATCGTCGTCCTGGCCCCGGGCGAGATGCACACCGGCGGCCCCGCCAACAGCACCGACGGCTACGCCTACCGGGCCCTGTACGCGCTGCCGCCCCTGCTCACCGACGGCGTCCTCGGCACCGGTCTGCCGCACTTCCGCGACCCCGTCCTCGACGACCCCGAACTGGCCGCGGCCCTGCGCCTGGCCCACACCGAGCTCAGCACCTGCCCCGACCCGCTGGAGACCGAGTCCCGGCTGCCCTGGCTGCTCACCGCCCTGGCCCGGCGCCACTCCACCGCCCGCGCGGCCGACGACACCGTCCCCGGCGCCGCGCAGGTCGCGCACCTCGTGCGCGACCGCCTGGCCGACGAACTCCTCGCCCCGCCCTCCCTCGCCGACCTCGCCGCCGCCCTGGGCCTGTCCCGCTACCAGCTCCTACGGGCCTTCCGTACGGCGATGGGGGTGCCGCCGTACGCCTGGCTCGCCCAGTACCGGGTGGCCCGCGCCCGCGGCCTGCTGGAGTCCGGGCTGCGCCCGGCCGAGGTCGCCCCGCTCGTCGGCTTCGCCGACCAGGCGCACCTCACCCGGTGGTTCCGCCGGGTGCTGGGGGTCACTCCGGCGGCGTACCGCAACAGCGTTCAAGACAGTCGGTGCTGACCGGGCCGACACTCGGCGCATGACTGCACGCGGCTGGTTCCTGTTCTCCCTGATGGGAGTGGTCTGGGGCATCCCCTATCTGTTGATCAAGGTGGCGGTGGAGGACCTGTCCCCGGCCACCGTGGTGTTCGCGCGCTGTGCGCTCGGCGCGCTGCTCCTGCTGCCCTTCGCGATCCGGCAGGGCGGTCTGATCCGTACCGTCCGGGCGAACTGGGCGCCCATGCTGGCCTTCGCGTGCATCGAGATCATGGGCCCCTGGTTCACGCTGACGGACGCCGAACGGCACCTGTCGAGCTCCACCGCCGGACTGCTGATCGCGGGCGTCCCGATCGTCGGCGTCCTGGCGGCCCGCTTCTTCGGCGACGCGGAGGTCCTGGGCGTACGCCGGATCGCCGGTCTCGTCCTCGGTCTGGCCGGCGTCGGCGTGCTCACCGTCCCGCACCTGACGGGCGGCGACGCCCGCTCCCTCGTCGAGGTGCTGCTCACGGTGATCGGCTACGCCACCGCCCCCCTGATAGCCGCCCGCCGTCTGAAGGACATCCCCACCCTCCAGCTCATCACCCCCTGCCTGACCCTGACCGCCCTGGTCTACGCCCCCGCCGCCGTGGCCGGCCGGCCCGCCGCGATGCCCTCGGCCGAGGTCCTGGCCGCCCTGGCCGGCCTGGGCGTGATCTGCACGGCCGTGGCCTTCGTCGCCTTCCTGGAACTGATCAGGGAGGTCGGCCCGACCCGGTCGACGGTCATCACCTACGTCAACCCGGCGGTCGCGGTGGCGGCGGGCGCGGCCTTCCTGGACGAGCGCCTCACGGCCGGAGTCCTGGCCGCCTTCCTGCTGATCCTGGCGGGCTCGGTGCTGGCGACGGCGGCGGGACCGAAGAGGGACCGGCGCCCGGTAGCATGGTCCACACGGCAGACGAGCCGGGCGGACGGCCGCGTGGAGTCCCCTTAGGGGCTTCCCGAGGAACGTCCGGGCTCCACAGGGCAGGGTGATGGCTAACGGCCACCCGGGGTGACCCGCGGGACAGTGCCACAGAGAACAGACCGCCGGGGACCTCGGTCCCCGGTAAGGGTGAAACGGTGGTGTAAGAGACCACCAGTGCCCAGGGCGACCTGGGCAGCTAGGTAAACCCCACCCGGAGCAAGGTCAAAAGGAAACGCCTTTCGGGATATGAAAGGCGCTTCTGCGCGGACGTTCGAGGGCTGCCCGCCCGAGTCCGCGGGTAGACCGCACGAGGCCGGCGGCAACGTCGGCCCTAGATGGATGGCCGTCTCCCCGGCCGCCGCGAGGCGACCGGGTGACAGAACCCGGCGTACAGCCCGACTCGTCTGCCGCTTCGCTTTTCCACAGGCCGGAGCCTGTCAGCCGGTCCGGCGGCCGGGCGTGCCCGGCGAGCCTCTCCGGTACGGCGGTGGACTCACCGTCCGGAGAGGCGTCAGGTCAGGTCCTCACCTCACCGTCGGACTCGGCGAGGCCGTGCTGTTCGCCGACGGAGTGAGGACGACCTGTGGCTGCCCCGCGACCGCGGGCGGTGGGGTCAGGTCCTGGGCCGGAAGGCCGGGCGAGGTGGTTTCCTGCGCGAGGGCCTGGCCGAAGTCGACCAGACCGGTCTTCTCCATGACCGTGATGTGATCCAGGACGGTGTCGTCGGCCTGGTCGGCAAGCGTGCGGATCAGCGAGTTCCTCGTGAGGGTGCGGACACTCGCGATCGTGGTGAGGAGCTGGCCGTTCGTCGCGCGCACCGTGGTGGCCATGTCGGTGTCGAACTGCTTGCCGCTTTCCCCGTCCAATCGGGTCTCGAAGTTCTGCTGCAGCGGCGAAGGCTGGTTGGGCAGCGTGATGCCCAGCTGTTCGGCGACACTGCGGCAGGCGGCGTCCAACGAGGCATCCGTGTCGACCAGATGCTTCCCGGCGCTCCGGACCGCCTTCGTCGTCCCCTTCCTCGACGCCTTCTGGCCGACGGCGTACTCCCACAGTCCGGCCGAGCGCACTTGGACCACGAAATCCCGGTCGGCTTCCGTCAGGGGTCCGGTCGCCGGTGTGGCGACCACCCGTTCAGGTGCGTTGCTGACCTTCTGGACTCCGAGCATGGCGGGGTAGAGGAGGGAAGTGAGGGTCATGCCGAGCGCACCACCCACAAAGAGGGTTCCCGCCGCCTTCCGTGATACGAGCACCGTGTCTCCTGATCCGGTTCTTCGGATCCCGCACACACAGACATACGGAGGCGAGGAGTCCGTAGAACCTTTTGGGCTCGCAATGGGTTCGTAAAGCGATGGGTGATCGGCGGCGCGAAGAAGGGCCGTTCGGCCCTACCGGCGGGCCAGGGAAGGGACGGTCGGCCCTATCGGGGGCGGGTGTCCCACGGCCCATCATGGAGCGGCAGCCAGGAAGGGCCAGGTCCATTCCCGCACTTCTGGTCCTTTCCGGCTCGCCGACGACACCGACTGCCGGGGAGGCCGGCGTACCCAGGTGCGGCGGTGTGCGCCGCGAAGATCCGCCGCGGCCCCCGTTGCACGGCCCGGAGTTCGCTGACGACCACGCGGCCGCGAGGCGTGGTGGGGTACCGCGGATGGACGTGGGCGCCCAGTCCGGTCTCGATCTCGGCGTGAGCGGCTCCGACCGACGGCCCAAAAGCCTGATACGGGCAGGTAGTTCCTCCCGAACAGGTAGGTTCCTGTCATGGCCACAGGCAAAGAGACGGAAGACCCGGAGTCGCGCTTCTCCATGGTGCTGCTGAGCGCGGCGAAGCTTCCGGGCGTGCGCATCCGCCGGGAGGCGTACCTCCGGAAGGCGCTGGCTCGCTACTGCTCGGAGGACGAGATCCGCGTAGCGATCGAAGAGACCCCGGCGGCAGCGGGTATCCCTCTCGAAGTCCTGGACAAAGCGGCCGGTGAATCCATCAACTACGAAACCGCGAAGGTGAGCGCTCTTTCCGCGGCTGCCGGAATACCTGGCCTGCTCTTCCTTCCCGCCACGGTGCCCGCCGATGTGGCACAGTACTTCGGCCACATGCTGCGAATCTCGCAGAAGCTCGCCTACCTCTACAGCTGGCCCGATCTGTTCGCCGACGACGGCGATGACCTCGATGACGCGACCATGGGGGTGCTCACGCTCTTCCTGGGTGTCATGTTCGGCACCCAATCGGCGAACGCCGCCGTGGGGAAGGTCGCGGGGTTGATGTCGGAGCAGGTCGTCAAGAAGCTCCCTCAGAAGGCGCTCACCAAGGGTGTCATCTACCCCATGGTGAAGAAGGTCGCGGGTTACCTCGGCGTCAAGATGACGAAGCAGACCTTCGCCAGGAGCGTCTCGAAGGCCGTTCCCATAGTCGGCGCCGTCGTTTCCGGCGGACTCACCCTCGCGACCTACCTCCCCATGGCCAAGAAGCTCAAGAAGCACCTGTCCAGCCTGGAGTTGACGAAGCCGGCGCACCGAGTGGTGAAGGTGGAAGTCGTGGAAGTCCACAAGCCGTCCGCCACCGACTACACCGAGCAGCCTGACGACGACGGCACCACCTCGAACCAGGGCGTGTCCCTCCCTGCGCACCGATCGGCCCGACGCATCCCGCCCAGGCCTGCCGTGACACGGTGACGACCGGTCCGGCGGCCTCGGACCGAGAGCCTGCGATCGGGCGAGGCCGGCCCGGAACGCGGTGAACCGGTGACGAGCGTCGGCGGACCGGTTCCCTTTCGGCCACGGATCGGGGAAGAAGACGTGGAGGCAAGGACCTACAGGGGGTTCAACGCCAAGGTGACGTTGTACGACGACCGGGTCGAGATCAAGCGGGCGCTCACTGCCCGTATCGGTGGCGCCAAAGGCTGTGTGGTCGTTCTCGCGGACCTCGTCCGGCCCCTGGCCGAGCCGCCGACCCGACTGGTCAACGGGTACGTCTTCCTGGCGACGGACGCCGATCCGGCGCATCTGGAGTACTGGGCGAACGCCCCGAAGACGAAGATCGGCGGGCAACGGCAGGCCATCCTGTTCACCTGGTTCCAGCGCCAGGCCCAAGAGGACTTCCTCGCCGCCCTGACCGAAGCCTGGCGGTCGGCGCGTCCGTCGGGCTGACACGGGGGCGGGCGGCGCGCGCCGGGATCGGTCGCGCGCCGCCCGCCCTGGTGGTGCGGTCTGCGTCGGGTCAGCCGATCTGGAGGCTCACCTCGATGCCCTCCCGCGTCATGCGGGAGTACGGACAGATCTCGTGCGCCTTGTCCAGGAGCTTCTGCGCGACGGCGGGCTCGATGCCGGGCAGGTGCGCCGTCAGGTCGGCGACGATGCCGAACCCGTCGTCGTTCTTGCCGATGGCGACGCGGGCGGTGACGCTGGAGCCCGTGATGTCGACCTTCTCGATGTCGGCCACGATGGCGAGGGACGCGTGGAAGCAGGCGCTGTAGGTGGCGGCGAAGAGCTGCTCGGGGTTGGTCCCGCGGCCGGCCCCGCCGAGCTCCTTGGGCTGGCTCACGGTGACGTCGAGCTTGCCGTCGTCGGATGACACACGGCCCTCACGGCCGCTCTCCGCGGTGACGACGCCGGTGTAGAACAGGGCGTCGGTGTGCTGGATGGGCATGACGTGCCTTTCGGTTTCCGTCGGTTGCGGGTCGGTGACGCGTGGTGCTGTCGGCCGCGAGCAGTCGGCCGCGGTCCTCCGGGCCCGTTCCGGGAGCGGGCGTGAGGACCGGCGGCGCGTCGGCCGATGTGCGGATGGTGCAGCGGGTGCGGATGCCGACCTCCGGCTCGCTGTCGAACTCCAGTACGAACAGCTGGCCGTCGACATGCCCCGGAGGGATTTCCCCGCCCCGGTCGTAACGTACGTCAGGACGGCCCGACTGGGCGGCGTTGCGACGGAGTTCGAGGAATTCGGCCAGATGTGTGCCATCGGGTGCCGTCCGCCCGGTTCGAGTCGGCCGGTGGTGGCCGCCCGCTCCAAGGGGGGACGTTTCTCGGTAAGTCGACATGTAACCGACCGTCAATTCGGGCGTCAATCGCACATATTGACGTTCAGTCATGTGTTCGCACGGTGATACGATCACCACGCTTGCGGGTCGGGCGGATGGGCGCAGGACGGCATCCCCGGCTTCGGGGACGGCCCGGGCGGAAACCCCGATGCGGGCGGTCCGCCGACTCGCCCGCGTGGACGGGATTTCAGCAGTCGGCCGTCAGTCGCCTGAAGAGAGTCTTATGACGGAATACATACAGAACCCAGTGCTCTGGGCTCTGCTCGTCGTCATCCTTGTCGCAATTGCCTTGATTGTTCGGCAGCGTCGGGCAATTCATGCCTTACGGCAGGAGATGGACGGGCTGAGGGCCCATTACTCCGAACTGGAGAATCAATACTCCCAATCCGTCCAGGCGGCTCAGGAACAGGCCGAGGAAGCCACCAAGACGGTGCTGAAGTCCGCCATGCGGACACTTCAGGGCCTCGCCGCCGAGCAGCAGCTGGTGGTCTCCCGGCTCCAGAACAAGTACGGCGAGTCGGTCATTCTCCAGGATCTGCTCGAGATCGACCACACCAACTCGCAGTTCGGCCGGCGCGCCCAGTCCATCGCCGTGCTGTGCGAGGGCTGGCTCGGACGGCAGCGTGACATCGCCTCCGTCTACGACGTGGTGCGCAGCGCCCAGGGGCGAATCCGGCATTACCGCCGCGTCGAAATTCTGTCACAGGTGGATTTCGGCATCACCAGCCGGGCCGTCGAACCGGTGGCACTCGCGCTCGCCGAACTCCTCGACAACGCGACCAGCTATTCCAGCCCGGACACCGTCGTCGAAATCAATATCCGCACCGTGCCCAAGGGTATCTGCATCGTCGTCGACGACGCCGGTGTCGGAATGAACGACGAGGAGCGCGCCAAGGCGGAGCGGCTGCTGTCCAGCGACCGGGTCACCGGCGTCTCCGGACTCGGCAATCCGCCCCAGTTCGGCTTCGCCGTGATCGGCGTGCTGGCCGAGCGCTTCGGCTTCGAGGTGTCCGTGGACTCCTCGTCCCCCTACGGCGGCGTCCGCGCGGTGGTCCTCCTGCCGCACGACCTGCTCACCGGCATGCCCGAGCGCAAGGCGCCGGCCGCCCCCAGGGCGACGCCCAAAACGGCCGCCGAGGCCGTGCCGGGCGGACCCGAGCCCACTCTGGCCGCCTCCTCGACCTCCGACGGACTGCCGAAGCGCCGCCGCAAGCGGCCGATGGCCATCGTGCCGGGCAGCGCGTCCGTCACCCGCGCCCCGTCGCGCTCCGGCGCGGAGACCGCCGCGATCATGGGGGCCTTCCAGCGCGGTACGCAGTCGGGCCGGGCGACGCCGACGGATCCCGCGGAACAGACGAGCAGCACCCGTGGTGCTGACAGTGAAGGGCATGAGTTCTCGTGAATGACGACCTGTCATGGATGCTCGACAGCGCCCTGGAGATTCCCGGGGCCCTGCACGCGGTCCTGATCTCCGCCGACGGGCTGCTGATGGCCCGTACGAAGGACTTCGAGAGGGACAACGCCGACCGGGTCGCCGCCGCGATGAGCGGTGTGCAGTCGCTCAGCCGGTCGCTCGCCTTCTTCTGTGACGGCGAGACGCTCCAGTGGCGGCAGACGCTCGTGGAGTTCGACGGCGGCTGGGTCTTCCTGATCTCCGCCGGCGAGGGCGCCTACCTCGGGGTGTCCGCCTCTCCCGACGTCGACATGCAGGACATCAGCTTCCGTATGCAGCAGCTCGTCGGCCAGCTCGGCAAGGCGCTCACCACGCCGCCGCGCGAGAACCTCGGCGCCCGCTCATGAGCTACGGCGACGAACTGGACTCGGGGAACGCGGAGTTAGTACGCCCGTACGTCATCACCAAGGGCCGCGGTCTGCCCGACGAGGAGCAGCTCTCGCTGATCACCCTCGTCACGGCGGCCGACGACGACCAGCGGCGCCCCACCCGGCTGTCGCCCGAGGAGCAGAACCTGCTGGACCTGTGCGGGGCCGGCTACCTCTCGGTCGCGGAGATCGCCGGGCACACCAGGCTGCCGCTGGGCGTGGTGAAGATCCTGCTGTCCTCCCTCACCGAGAGCGGCCATCTCGTCACCCGTCCCCCGGTGGCGCGGGCCGCTCTCGCCGACCGGCAGATCCTGGAGGAGGTGCTGAATGGGCTCAGGGCCAAGTTTGGATGAGCGGGACTACGTCCGCGGCGGAGCGACCCAGACCGCGGTGAAGATCCTGGTCGTCGGCCACTTCGCGGTGGGCAAGACCACGTTCATCGGGGCGATCTCCGAGATCGCCCCGCTGTCCACCGAGGAGACGATGACCCGGGCCGCCGAGGGGGTGGACGACCTCAAGGGCGTGGAGGGCAAGACCACCACGACGGTCGCCATGGACTTCGGCCGCCTGACCATCAGCGACCAGGTCGTGCTGTACCTGTTCGGCACGCCCGGACAGCAGCGCTTCGTGCAGATGTGGGAGGACATGGCCCGCGGTGCCCTGGGCGCGCTGGTCCTGGTCGACCCCGAACGGCTGGCGGACTCGTTCGCCGTGATCGACCTGATCGAGCAGTACGGACTCGACTACGCCATCGCCGTCAACCGCTTCGACGGCTCGCCGCTGCGCGAGGAGCAGGCGCTGCGCGAGGCGCTCGACCTGCTCGACGACACCCCCGTCGTCACCTGCGACGCGCGCGACGAGCGGTCCTCGGCCCAGGCGCTGATCACCCTCGTCCGCCACTTGCAGGAACGTGCCCACTAGGAGCAAGAGATGGACTCCCAGTCCCCTTCCCCGGTGCCCCCGCCCGGGTGCCCGGCGCACAACTCCGGCGGCCGAGTGCCGCTGCACGGAGCGGAGTTCGCGGCCAATCCGCAGGCGTACTACGACTACCTGCGCCACTACGGTCCGACCGCCCCCGTGGAACTCGCCCCCGGAGTGGAGGCCAGGCTCGTCACGGACTACGCGACGGCGCTGCAACTGCTCCAGGACTCCGGCTCGTTCCGCAAGGACGCCCGGCGCTGGCGCGACTTCAACGAAGGCAGGATCGCGCCGGACAGCCCGGTCGCGCCCCTGCTGGCCTACCGCCCCAACTGCATGTTCAGCGACGGCGCCGAGCACCTGAGGCTGCGCCAGGCGGTCACGGACAGCATGGCCCGGGTCGACTCGCGCAAGCTGGGCCAGAGCACCGAGCGGATCTCCGACTACCTCATCTCCCAGTTCGTCGGCCGTGGTTCGGCCGACCTTCTGGGCGACTACGCCAAGCAGTTGCCGCTGTTCGTGTTCAACGAACTCTTCGGCTGCCCCGCGGACATCGGCGACCGCGTCCTGTTCGGCATCTCCGGCATGTTCGACGGCGTCAACGCCGAGAAAGCCGTCGGGGTGCTGTTCCAGGCGGTGGGCGAACTGGTGGCACTGAAGCGGAGCAGGCCCGGTGACGACGTCACCTCCTGGCTGATGAAGCACCCGGCCGCCCTCACCGACGAGGAGATGGTCCACCAGCTGGCCCTGCTCCTGGGCGCGGGCGCCGAACCCCTGCGCAACCTCATCGCCAACACCCTGCACCGGGTGCTCACCGACGACCGGTACGCGTTCAAGGGAGGTCTGATCGAGGAGGCCCTCGACGACACCCTGTGGGAGAACCCGCCCATGTCGAACTACGCGCCGCACTACCCGGCGTCCGACATGGAGTTCGCGGGACAACAGGTGCGGGCGGGTGATCTGATCATGGTCAGTTTCGCCGCGGCCAACACCGGTCCGGCGCTGTCGGCCGCGCGCCAGGCGGGCAGCAACCGGGCCCATCTGGCCTGGAGCGCGGGCCCGCACGCCTGCCCGTCCAAGGACCCCGCCCGGCACATCACCGTGTCGGCGGTGGAGAACCTGCTCAACCAGCTCCCGGACATCGAACTCGCGGTTCCCGCAGACAGCCTGACGTGGCGTCCGGGACCCTTCCACCGGGCGCTGGCCGCCCTGCCCGCCCGCTTCACCCCCGCTCAGCCGGTGCGCCGGCCGGGCGCGGCCGCCGCGGCGCAGGCACCCGCGCCGGCCGGGGGACCCGTCGAGGAGCGGGGCCGCAAGCCCGAACGGTCGGGCATGTGGAGCTCGTTCCTGACCTGGCTGACAAGGTGATTTACGCGACATCCGCGCACTTCACAGGATCGCATGAAGCTTGAACCGCTCGGGTAGTGAGCAACGCGGCATGACGTGTCGGTCACGAGTCGAAGGAGGTGTCGTGGAGAACGTATCCACTGATGCCGCTCACCGCTCCACCACGTTGCTCCATCCCCTCATACCGGAGCCCCGCTCCGCGCACCACACCGAGATACCCGCCCCGGCCGGCGGGTATCTTCGTGTTCGCGGGGAGGTCCGGTGACCCGTCCCCCGAAGGGCTCCGGCGCTCCGAGCCTCGGAGCCTTCACCGCGGGCCAGTTGGCAAGGCTGTGCGACGTCGCGGGGCTCAGCGCCTCCGACGCGGAGATCTACGCGCGGATACTCCTGGAGATGCTGGGGCCCGTCGCCGAACGGCCGCTCAGCCTCCCGCCGCCCTCCGACAGTTTCCTCTCGGACGACCACACCCCGGTCGAGTTCTCGCTCGCCTTCCTGCCGGGCGCGCCCCCCGCCCTGCGCGTCCTGCTCGAACCGGGCGCGGGCGCCACGGATCCGGCGGAGGGCAGCCGGGCCGGTCTGCGGATCGTCCGCGCGATGGCACGGCGCTGGAACTTCGGCACCGACCGGCTGGACGACCTGGAGGACCTGTTCTTCCCGTCGTCCCCGCACGGCCCGTTCACCCTGTGGTGCGCGCTGGAGCTGCGGCCCGGCGGGGTGCCCAAGGTGAAGGTGTACCTGAATCCGGCGGCGTCCGGGAGGAACCGTTCCGCCGAGACGGTACGGGAGGCGCTGCGCCGGATCGGCCACCGGCGGGCGTTCGCCGTCCTGCCGCAGGCCGACGGATACCCCTTCTTCGCCCTGGACCTGGGGGACTGGGACGAGCCCCGGGCGAAGGTCTACCTCCGGCACGACCACCTGACGGCCGCACGAGCGGCGGACCTGTCCCGGATGCGTCCGGGGCCGGACGGAGGGACGGTGCGGGAGTTCTTCCAGGACGTCTCCGGATACGCCGACGTCACCGCCCCGCTCGGCGCCGGTCCGCTGCGGGCGGGCCGGCCCGGTCTGACCTGCCACGCCTTCACCGACCGGGCGGCCCGTACCCCCACCGGGTTCACCCTGCACATCCCGGTGCGGGACTACGTCCGTCACGACCGGGACGCCCTGGCGCGGGCGACGACCGTGCTGCGCCGACGGGGGATGGACCCCACCGCGCTGCGCCGGGCCCTGTCCGCCGTCACCTCGCGAGATCCCGAGGACGGCGTGGGGCTCGTCGCCTACCTGGCGCTGGCCCATCAGCAGGGCAGACCGCCACGGGTGACCGCGTACGTCTCCTCGGAGGCCTACCGGGTCCGGCCGCCGGTCCCGTCGGCGAGGGAGCGGGTGCCCGCCGTGGGATGACATCCGGCATGACCGAGGGCGTCGGCCCGTCCGGCCCGACGCCCTTCGGCTACGGCAGGGAATCCGTTCCCTGCCGTCGGGAGGCCCTAGAGGTCGCGCAGTTCCGCGAGGTAGGGGGCGACGTCCACCTGGATCGAGGAGCCCTCGGCATTGCCGTACCGCTCCGCGACGGCGCTCAGATACCCGTCGACCTCCTTGCGCATGACCTCCGCGGACGGCAGCACGGCCGCGCCCTCGACGAGCCGCGCGACCCACCGCGACTGCGCCTCCACGAGCCGGGTGACGGAGCCCACCGGGCGGACCAGACCGACGAAGTACAGGCCGGGACGGTCCGGCGCGACGACCCGCCGGTACAGCTCGACGGACCCTTTGGGGCCGACCGGGCAGCCCTCCGGCAGGAACGGGAACGACATGCGAAAGCCCGTGCAGTGCACGATCGCGTCGGCTTCCGCCGAGGTTCCGTCGGCGAAGCGGACCAGGCCGCCCTCGACGGACTCGATCGCCGGCTTCGGCCTCACCGCGCCGTGCCGGATCCGGCTGAGGATCTCGTCCGACAGGGTCACCGCCGAGGAGAAGATCGGGTGGTCGGGCTCGGGCAGCCCGTAGTCCGACAGCCTGCCCCGGGCGGTGTGCAGCGCCTTCTCGACGAACTCGCGCTGCTGCGCGAAGGACATCTCGGTGAACCACGGCGTCTCGGCCAACTCGTCGACGGAGATGCCGTACAACTGCTTCGGGACGACGTGCAGCCCGCGCCGGACCGACAGCATCGTGTGCGCGGCGTGCCGGGAGAGGTCGCAGGCGATGTCCACCGCGGACGCGCCGAGCCCGACGACGACCACGCGCCGGCCGGCGAAGTCCCGGGCGTCGTGGAAGTCGAGCGAGTGCAGGATCCGTCCGGTGAACGACTCGGAGCCGGGCGCCGGGTGCGGCAGGGCCGGCTCGGTGTTGTGACCGGAGGCGACGATCACCTGCGCGAACCGCCGCCGCGTCCGGACCCCGTCCGGGCCCCGGCTGACCACCGTCCACGCGCCCTCGGGCTCCTGGGCCACGGACAGCACCTCGACGCCCGTCTCGATCCGGTCCAGCACGCCCGCCCACTCCGCGAACGCGCGCAGATAGGCGGCGACCTCACTGTGCCGCGGATAGAGGGGATACGACGCGGGCATCGGGAAGTCCGCGTAACCGGTGAGCTGCTTGGCGGTGTTGAGGTGCAGCGACAGATAGCCGGGCCCGCGCTCCCCGGCCCCCGGCTGACGCCAGATGCCGCCGACGTCCGGGGCCCTGTCCAGACAGACGAAGTCGACCCCCCGCCGTGCGAGCGCGTGAGCCGTCGCCAGACCCGACAGACCCGCACCTATCACGCACACACTCACGGTTCCCCCAATGGGACAGACTGGACGGCTTGGCGCACGTGCAGTGACTGCCCATCGCCTCCGTCGGACACACGCGGCACATCCGTAACGAAGGCCACAGAAGGGAGGTTGTCAGCGTGGGAGCGAGCGGTCCGTGACCCGGGCCAGATGCCCGGCGAAGACCTCGCGGGCCTCGGGCGTCAGCGTGCGCAGGGCCACCAGGGCGGTGATCACGACGTCGCACAGCTCCGCCTCGACGTCGTCCCAGGTGTTATCTCTAGCAAGTCCTGAAGTTCAGTTACCTAAGTGACGTTTGCGCGTTCTCTACGTGACAGACAACTATCTTGGGGGACTTCAGTGACGTTAGCCGGACTCTCTTCCGAGCCCCGCGCCTACCGGGCCGAGAAGGCCATCGGGCCCGCCGATGAGGCAACCAGGTGGATCGTCGTCAGCAAGGACTACGAGATCCACCCTGAGGCGACCGCGTACCTGACCGCGCTGGCCTCTCAGGAAGACGCATCGGTCAATACCCTGCGCAGCTACGCAGGCCGGGTGGCGGTGTACCTGTCCTACTGTGCGGAGTTCGGCGTCTGCTGGTCGGCACCCACCGTCGTGCAGCTTGCTCAGTTCCTGCACTGGCTGGTCGACGTACCCCTGCCTACCAGGAGTCCGAGGATGCTTACCGAGCCCCGGCACCGCAGTAAGAAGACCGCGAACGCGATCATGACCACTACATGTCAGTTCCTCAGGTACTGCTGCCTGCACGGGTGGGTCGCCGCAGAATTGATCGCCCTACTGACCGAACCGAGGCTTCTCCACCACATGCCGGCCGGTTACAGCGCCGGTGAGGACGATCAGTACCGCACTGTGCGTGCACGGAAGCTGAAGTTCAAAGTCGCGGTCTCCGGCTACGAGTACCTGACCGACGAGCAGGTCCTCCGCATCATCGACCTCACGTGCCACGCTCGCGACCGGTTCCTGGTGACACTCCTGGCAGAAACGGGTGTGCGCATCGGGGAAGCCCTGGGTCTGCGGCGGGAGGACATGCATCTGCTGTCGAACTCGGCGACGCTCGGGTGCCACACGGTCGGTCCTCACATCCATGTGCGCCGTCGCCAGAACTCGAATGGAGCCCTGGCCAAGTCACGGCAGCCTCGATCGGTCCCCGTCAGCGACGGCCTGGTCGGTCTCTACGCCGACTACCAGTGGGAACGGGAGGCCGTGCCCGAGGCCGCGTCCTGCGACATGACGTTCGTCAACCTGTTCCGTGGGCCTCTGGGCTCGCCAATGAAGTACCAAGCCACGTACGACCTGTTCGCGCGGCTTGCCAAACGGGCGGGCTTCGCCACACGGCCGCACATGTTCCGGCACTCGGCCGCGACGCGGTGGATTCGCCAGGGCAAGCAGCGTCATGTGGTCCAGGACCTGCTCGGGCATGTCAGCGAGCAGTCGATGGAGATCTACCTGCACGCCAGCGACCAGGAAAAACGGGACGCTGTGACGGCGGTCTCGGAGATGCGAAGGGCCGCACAGCGGTGAACGGCAGGGCCAACCTGGCAAGGAACGTGGGCGTCGCGGCTCTGCCGGCTGATGATCACCTGCTTCGGTCCTGGAACGCCTGGCTTCAGGACGCCGTCAACATGAACTGGAGGCCCGGTGAATGGCACCCTCATGATCTGCTGTTCGTCGGAGACCCGGACAACTCGCTCACTGGATCACGACGCTGCCGCCATCCTCTCTGCGACTCCCCGACCGAGGGGCCGACGTACTGCGGAAGCTGCAACATCGATTACCGCGCGTCCAAACTGACGGAAACAGAGTTCGACCAGACCTTTGTCCCGCGACGCAACCGGAGGTTCCACGCCAGGCCTGAGCGGTGCGTTGTCCCTGCTTGCGGACGCGACAGGATCAAAGGGCAGCTCTGCCACAGCCACTACTCGGTCTGGCGCAGCCATGTACGCAGGACTTACGGCCACGATGCCAGGATCAGCCGTTACGCGGCTGAGCGTGAGGCATGGGCAACCGCACAAGAGCCGTTCCCCGGGCTGCCTCTGTGCGCGGTCCGAGGGTGTCGAAGCGAGGAGAGCCTTCCGACGCACCTCTGCTATGCACACCGCAACTTGTGGGCGGCGTACGCCCGCGAGAGCGGCCGGAACAGCAGCGAGGACCTGGCCAAGTGGACCGAGACCCGGGTGCCTTTCCTCCTCCAGAACGAGTTCAGCCTCGTTCCTCTTGAGGAGACGACGCGCCTTGAGCTGCTCTACGCCCTCCAGAAGAGGGACGTGCGGGGCCAGGTTCTCCGCCCGACTCAGGTCAGGAAGGTCGTCAAGCTGTTCGCCGGCATCTCCTCTGTGGCTCTCGCGGTTGGCGCCACGCCTGGCCCCTCCGACACCACATGCACGGCGACTCAGTCTCTGATCAAGGAGGTCAAGCGAGACATCGCCAGGGGCCTCGACGCGTACCGCGGTATCGACGAGACCGCCAAACCGGTGTGGGACCTGCGAGCGCTCGATACCCCTCTACCAGCACGCACGCGGACCGGGTTCCGCGTGCGTGAGGGCGAGATCGACTTCAACCCCATCCTCCAGCCATGGCTAAGGGAAGTAGCCATGCACTGGGCTCGCACGACGAGTCCGGGGTCCTCGGCTCTTCGTGACCGGCTCCTGGCCTGCACGATCGCCGCTCAGGCCCTCGCTACCCGGCGTGCTGGTTCCGACCCAGCCGGACTGGGTTTCGCGGACATGACGGCGGTCGTCAACGAGTTCAGGGTGTCCGTTCGCAGGGACGGGAAGCCCCGCAGCAACGACTCCCGGGCCCGGCTACTGAAGCTCTTCACGGAGCTCCTGGAATTCGGCCGAATCGAAGGAGTCCTTGATGATCTCTCTCCTCGGTTCGTTCTCCATACGAACGAGCACCGCATCAAGCGGGACAAAGTTGATGAGGACAACATCGGAAAGGCCGTCCCCGAGTTGGTCGTTGCTCAGCTCGACAAGCACCTCGACCTCATCGGTGTGGGGATGACCTACGGCAGCATGCCGACGGACTGTATCCGGGCCATGTTCCGCACGGTCTACGTGCTGCTGAGAGACACCGGACGCCGCCCCAACGAGATCGGCGCTCTCGGCCTGAGCTGCCTGGAGTACGACGGCGGTGAGTACCAGCTGATCTGGGACAACACCAAGGCAGGTAGGCTCCGGCGACGCCTCCCCCTGGACAGCGACACCGTCAGCGCGGTGAAAGAGTGGACATCGGTCCGAGAGCGACTCGACCTGCCTTCTCGTGCCCTCCCCTTCCTGTTCCCGGCGATCACCGACAACGCCGCCACCGGCCACCTGACCACCGGGAACATCGGCGCCGCCATCCGGACATGGGCCGATTCAATCCCGGAGATCCACTCCGAAGAACTCGGCCCGGACGGCACACCATTGCCTTTCGACCGATCGCTGATTTACCCGTACGCCTTCCGCCACACCTTCTGCCAGCGATACGCCGACGCCGGTATGCCGCAGCACGTCCTCCAGGATCTGATGGATCACAAATCCGCTGATACCACCGCTGCTTACTACAAAGTGAGCATCAAGATGAAGCGGGAGGCCATCAACACCATCAAGAGCCTGACCACCGACCGCTTCGGCAATCCTGCTCCGATGCGATCGAGCACGGCGTACGAGATGCGGTCGGTGGCAGTGGCGTTCGGGAACTGCATCGAGCCCACCAACGTGAAGGCCGGCGGGAAGGCGTGCCCCATTCGGTTCCAGTGCGCTGGCTGCGGCTCCTACCGCCCTGATCCGTCCTATCTGCCCGCTGTTGAGGAACACGTACGTGCCTTGAAGGCGGACCGTGAGGTCGCTGCCGCCGCGGGAGCAGCCGAGTTCGTCATCCGGAACCTGGACGACCAGATCACCGCGTTTCAGGCCGTCCGTGAGAATCAGAAGGAGAAACTGGCTTCGATGCCCGATGAGATGCGACACGAGGTCGAGGAGGCCAGCAAGGTTCTGCGAAAGCTCCGTGCTGGAGCCTCGAAGGGTGCTGTGAGCCTGGGCATGCCCGCACTCGGTCCTCCGGAGGTGGTCGCATGACGAAGGAGCCGCGTACGCCAGCTCAGGTGCTCCTTGAATCCCGGCAGAAGGCCAGCCGGGAGAAAAGGGCCAAGGTGCTCGCCGTGGTGGACACGATGAAAGCCGATGGCGACCCGATCACGTTCCTCGCAGTCGCCAAGCGGGCTGGCGTCTCAAACTGGCTTGTCTACGCCGAGGGGGTCCGCGAGCACATCGAGGCCGCTCGTGCGGGCCAGGCGATAGCTGGAGCCCGGAAACGCAAGGAAGGTTCGACACCCAGCGCCGCGAGCCTGGCCACCGACCTTGAGTTCGCGCGTGCTCAGGTCCGGGCGCTCACCGAAGAACGGGACCGGCTCCGGGCTGCTGTGCAGCGCGGTCTCGGCGAGCAGGTCAACCTCCTCATGTCCAAGGACTTGGTAGCCCGTGTTCAGGAACTGACCGTGGCAAACCAGCAACTCGCCGCAGCTTTGGAGCAGGCCGAAGCTGACCGAAAGGGTCTCCTGGCCGAACTGGCCGAAGCTCAAGATGACTTGGCTGCAGCTCGGACGGCCCTGCGGAACATGATGCGAGATCAGAATCGCGACGCATCGCAATAGACACCGATGTCGACCTTGAACCTATCCCAGAGGGAGATGAGCTCGTGAACATCTGATACGTATGGAAGACGAGAGACGATCTACCAACGACCGGAGCTCTCAGGAAAGGTACGACGCTAGCGCGGACGCCGTCAGGCCGCAATTCAAGTAACTACCCATAGTGTGGAAGTCGACGGCGGCGATGTGCGCCTCGTGGTGGCTATCCACCGCAAAACGGTCGCCGAGGCGGCGGGGGACAGCGACCAGATCTCCCGGGTCGGCGATGTTCACCCAGCGCGCCAGGCTTGGCGGCCTGCTGCCCCTGCCGCCGGTCGGCGCGGGTTCCAGCGCGTCGAAGACCCCGCCCGGCAGCCCAAGTGGCGAGCCGAGGGTCACGAGCAGTTCGACCCCAGGCAACGCATGGGCGTGCAGGGCCTCGTAGGCGACGATTGAGCCGAGGGAGTGGGCGACGACAACCCGGGCTCCCGATGCCCGGACCACGTCGGCGACCACCCCACGGGCCGCGTTACGACGCTTGGGCGAGGTCAGGTACGTGTACACCTCGGGCAGCAGGGCGACGGCGATCCTCGCCAGCACCTTGCTTGGCATGCCACGCCGACTCGCGAACCAGGAGAGGGCTTGGCGGACCGGCATCGTGCCCCAGGCTTGGCCGTCGTCCGGTTCCGGCGGTAGGCCCGCCGCGCTCAGCCAGGCCAGCAGGAGATCCTGTTCACCGGGTCCGAGACCGTCCATGTTGTCGTCCGGCGGGGCCTGGGACTCGGCGTCGTTGAGTAGGTCTGCGTAGTACGCGGCGTGCACACGCGGTGGCGGCACATGGCCGAGCCCGGCTGCCGTGTAGCCTGCGGCGAGCCGCGCTGACCAGTCGTCGGCGAGTGCGGCGGCGGCCTCGGCTGGGGGCGCGTCGGGCATCCAGTTCCGTACGCCGTGCACCATCACCACGTCGTGTCGCGGCACTGCGTCATCCTTTCGTCTGCTGTCCGGTGGCCCAGCTGAAGTACGTGATACGGGCCCCGTAAGCGGCGAGCACTCCGGCGCCGGACACCGCCAACGGACCGTATTGTCCGGCGACTTGGACCTCGCCGAGCAAATCCGGCCCTTCGAATGGTGCCCAGACACGGATAGCTCCGTCGTACGAGGTGGTCACCACGTGGAACGACGAGCCCCGGGCCACCGTGTGGAGCGCGAGGACATCCTCTTCATCGCCGGTGCGGAACGAGAACACTTCGCGCTCGCTGACGGCGTCGTGCCCGGTGACGAGGCCGTCGGAGAACGCCGAGACCACGACGGGACGGTGGTCGTGCAAGCCGAGGGCGAGTGCGCTCGGCACCAACAGTTCCTCCCTGATGTCCCCGCCCCGGACCGTGAACTCCCGTCCGCGCCGTCCGTCGTGGACGGCCAGTTCGCCGTCCCATCGCCCGAGAGCGACCAGGCTGGAGTCGCCGACGTCACCCGCCGCGTACGCGGTGACGCTAGTGTCTCGGATCCGGCGCACGCACTCGGGCTCGGCGATATCGGCGAGGGCCAGGCCGGTGGAATCGAGGCCGCACAGGGTGCCCCTGCCTCGATAGCGAATCCAGCGCAGACTCTGGAGCTCGGACGGCCAGCGCCAGGTGCGGCGCGTGCGGCCGTCCGTCAGGCCGATGAGGCGCGCAGCGCCATGCATCTCGCTCAGGACGGCCACCGGTTCACCGTCCAGCACTCCCGCTGTCGCGGACAGGGCCTGGGGGTGGCGCCCGGAGTAAACGCATAGTCCGTCCTCGGTGTCCCAGGTGTGCAGCGTCCCGTCGTCGCTCAGGCTTAGCGCCAGCTGCCTTCCTTCGTGGCCGACGAGGGCGACGGACACCACGTCGGCATCGTGCCCTTCCCACGTGGACAGCTGCTGGTCGGGGGCAATCCAGGTAAGGACGGCTGCTTGATGGCGGCAGGTCTCCGCGACGGCGTAGAGGCGAGGGCCGTCCGCGGTCAGGGCACGCAGGCTCGCCCCGTCCGGGCAGGCGGGTGCGTGCGATGTCGTGCCCCTCGGTGTGCGGATCTCTACGCGTCCGAGACGTCCGATTGCCGTGTGCTCCTCCCCATTAATGTCGAGCAGGGTTACCGGTTGCGCAATGCCGCCGGAGGCGGGCAGGTCGTCGATGCGGCCATCGTCCAAGTTCAGCATCCGCACGCCGTCATCCGCGCAGGCCACGACGTTGCGTGCGCGGCCGTTGCGATTGGGTGTGACGCTGTGGATGCGGGACGTGTTCACAGCGCGGCTGCGGTGGCCGCCGCCGTCGGCGTCCCAGAGTTCGACGGTACCGGCCGAGGTGCCCACGATCACGGCGGGCGTCCCGTCGAATTCGGCGAGGGCGATATCCGTGCACTCCAGCGCCGATTCCATCACGTGAGGATCGTCGATCGGGTCAATGTCGTCGACGGGTTCGGGCAACCCGTCCGCCTCCAGGCCTGCGAGCCAGGTGTCCTGAAGGTCGGCGGTCCACAGGTGGGTGCCGTCGACGGAGTACACCATGACGTCCCGAATGGTGCACGCGGCCACCACCCAGGCGCCACGCAGGGTGCCGATCGCGATGCCAGTCACCCTGTGCGGCAACTCAACAGCCCAGTGCGGTCGTTCGCCTCCCATATGCCACAGTGCGAGGTTCCCGGACGCGGTGCCGACCGCCACCGACACGATGTCGTCGATCGTGCTGGCCGCGAGCGCGGTGATGTCGCTGTCGAACGACTGCAGAGTGACCAGTACTCCGCCGGTTCCGGCGTCCCTGATCTGGACCGCGCCGCCCGCGTACGCCACGACGGCGACAGGTCCCTCCTCCGTCCCGGCGAAGACCGCGTGCTCGGGGTAACGGAGGTCGCTTTCGCTCAACTCCCTTGTTTGGGATCCCCATTGGAGGGTCAGCACGTCGCGCGGCCTGACCTGGGTGCGCAGCGCGTCGAGCCCCTGGAGCAGCCATTCCTCCTGCCAGGCAACGGCGTTGGTGCGGAGCCACTCCCAGCGCACCCAGGGATCGTCCTGAGGATCCAGCGCCGAGGCGACGAGCTCGGCGACCTGCCGGGCCCGCAGGGACCGCGCGTTACCCAACTGTGCACGCAGCGCGGTGGGATCGCCATGGACCAGGAATCCGGGCGATTTGAGAAGGCTATCGAACTGACCTGCTGAGACGGCGTGTTGAGCAGCGTGCCGCAGTACGTAGGGCAGGGCGAGGTCCCAAGCCGGTTCGCCGCGCTCGTCACGACCCGGAACCGAACGGCGTACGGCTTCGTAGAGCCGCTGACGGTCCGCGTCGTCGGCCTGCGTCAGGTGGTCGGTCAGGCTCTGGTGGAAGAACCGGTACAGACGGCGCCCGTCAGTATCCGTGGCCGTGCGCACATAGAATGAGGCCGCCTCAATGGCGTCCCGGGCGTCGCTGAGGCTCGGCGGCGTCCCCGGTGGCGCGGTGAGGGCTGCGGCCACCGTGTGGATGATCTCCAATGGCATGCCCTGGCCGAGGCCGTGGGCGACGGCGGACAGGACCGAGCGGATGGCGGGCCGTGCGCGGGTCAGCACGCCGAGATGCAGGTCGAGCATGCCGGGCAGCTCGTCCGGCACCCGTCGGACCGCCTCGGCCGCTGTCAGCGGTCTGTCGTACTCGGCAAGGTAGTGCGCGAAGAGCGAGGCGAGCAGGAACCCGCCCTTGTGCTGCACCGCGACGAACCGTCGGGCGACCGCGCGAGCCAACTCTCCGCGCGCCGTGGACGTGCCCGGGCCGCTGTATGCAGGAACTTCCTCCAGAAGGTCCGACAGGTAGTCGCCCAGTTCCCTCTCGCGTACCTCGGCGGGCGCGTCGTCGAGGTTTATGGAGAGCAAAGAGCGTATGCCCGGTTGGAGTTCGGGAAACCGGTCCCACCAAGGGCGTACGCCTATGACGACTTTGCACACCGGGGCACCGTGTGGGTCTCGGGGCGCGCGGGCTAGCGGCAGCAGGACCGTGCGCAGCAGCTCTTTGTCGAGGGACGCCTCGTCGAGGGCGTCGACAACCACGACCGCGGGCTGCTGGGCGGGGGCCGGCTGACGCAGTCGCTCCAGGAGCACATTGGTGGTCCAGCCGCGGTGCGGTGCGTCGTCGAACCCCAACTGGCGGGCTATGGAGGTGAGTACGGCTGCCGGATCGCGCTGCCTTGCGTGCACGGCAGCGAACCTGGGACACCGCTCGACGCGCAACTCGCTCGGCACAACGGAGCGGATCGGCCCGGACACCTCGCGCAGCTGTTCGTGTGCCAGGCAGGTGAGCACGCCGAGCAGCGCCGACTTTCCTGAGCCGGGGCTGCCAGTCACCACTGTCAGTGTGGGCGCCTTCTCGTCCTCCAGCCAGGCTTTGAGCTGGGCGAGTTGGAGTCGACGCCCGGTGAAGAAGCAACGGCGGGTGACATTCTGCTGGTGTGGGGTGCCCGAGGCGCGGGAGACGAAGTGGACGACGTCGAGCCCCGGGTCGACGGCGGAGGCGAATTGCCACAGTCCGTTCTCCACGTGTTGCCGGTAGCGGCCGGCGGCCGTCTCGCGGAAGGCCGGGTTCTGCAGAAATGGCGGTACCGGGCTGTCAGCCTCCGGGTGGGCCGTGCGCAGAACTCGCTGCGGGGCCCGGCCCTCGGCCTGCAGGAGACGCGCCAGTTCCCGATCGATCTCCCGCGCGAATGTCTCCACCGGCACATGTCGCACACCGGGCGACAGGTCGAGCCAGCCCGCCTTGAGGCGGGCCAAGACGGTGCCGGTGGCCCGCGAGAAGGATGCCCCGTACGCTTTCTCGTCCTCGGCGCATGCTGCGATGACCCAGGCGCGGCGCCGGTCCACGGACAGGTGGTGCAGCCACTGCTGCATCGTGGCTCGGCCCGCCCCGCATACGTCGAGTAGAAGCAGTACCGGTGGCCCGTCCTCGGTGTTCTCCACCTGCTTCAGCCATCGATCCACGTCAACGGCTGTGAACGCCAGATCCCGAGGCCTGGTATCCCGAGCGGCAAGGTACAGCTCGTTGTCTGTCGCCCCTTTGACGCCATGGCCGAGGAAGTGGACGATCAGCCCCGAGCGGGCCCGGGCGGACACCTCGAAGGCGTCGCGCCACGACTGTTCCAACGCCGCGTACGACAGGTCGATCCGCGGGCCTTCGCCGTACAGAGTGATACCGGGATGGCCGCCGAGCGCTTGGGCGACACCTGCGGTGGCTCCCGGTATGAAGGCGAGGGGATGCAGCGGCCCCGGCCCCAGCGGATCCCGTGAAGTCGCGTTATCTGCCTCGAAGTTGCCCATTCCGACGACGAGCGCTGTGACCACGGCTCCTCCCCCTGACTTGCCTGAACCGAGTGTAGAAGAGGGGCGCTTACGGCATGACACGTGCCCTTGTAGCGTGGTCCAGGGGCGTCCCGCCCAGTAACTCGACGCTCAAGCTGCAATGTGCCGAACGCGGCGTAACCTCCCACCACAAGCGCTGTAGATCAGCCGGGGGTTGAGCCAGATGACACCCTTGCCCCCGCACGCGCCGCCTCACTCGCAAGTTAATGAGCCTGCTATCCCTGCCCAGGAGCACGCGGTGCTGGGCTTGGGGCGCCAGAACTAGACGTACCTCACGTGACTGACAGCCGCAAAGATCTCTGATCTGCACACATATGCAAATGACCCCAGATAACAGGTGTGGGTGACGCCCTTGCGCGGGTTCTGGCCGGTCGCGCCGATCACCGCCTGGGCGACCTCGCCGACCTCCTCCGACAGTTTGAGGATGCGCAGCAGCAGCCCTTCCCGGCCGCCGGACGGGCGGCCGGCCTCCAGCCAGGCCCACAGGCCGTCGACGGCGGCCCAGAGATCCGCGGGGGCGGCGGGGGAGTCCTGATCGTTCATGCGGGCAGCCTGCCACGGCCCCCGGCGCCCGGGAACTACTCCTCGAAGAGCGCCTGCTGCTCGCCCTCCGCCCGCCTGCGCACCCGCGCGTTGCGCGCGCCCACGACCAGCGCGGTCAGCGCGGCCGTCGCGCCGAGCGCCATCGGCACCATCCACTTCTGGTCGAAGACGTGCCCGAAGGCGTGGTCCAGGGAGAGCCGGCCCGGCCCGGCGACCGCCAGACCGGTGGCGGCCAGGCCCAGGCTCGCCGCGTACTCGTAGCCGCCCTCCTGCGCGAAGAACCCGTTCGGGGCGTGCACCGCGGACGCCCCGGCCATGGCGCCGGCCGCCGCCGCGCCCGCCGCCGGTGTCGCGAGCCCCAGGGCCAGCAGCGTGCCGCCGCCCGTCTCCGCGAGACCGGCCGCCAGCGCGCTCGTCCTGCCGGGCGCGTACCCGACGGACTCCATGAAATGGCCG
This sequence comes from Streptomyces sp. NPDC001443, assembly GCF_053597355.1. Taxonomy (NCBI): domain Bacteria; kingdom Bacillati; phylum Actinomycetota; class Actinomycetes; order Kitasatosporales; family Streptomycetaceae; genus Streptomyces; species Streptomyces sp. NPDC001443. The sequence continues at coordinate 41,624 of NZ_JBSFIA010000038.1, read as the reverse complement.
GTCCCTTCCAGCCCGTGGCCGCCGAACCAGCCGAACAGCTTCTGCGCGCCGTGCGCGGCCAGCACCCCTCCGGTACCCAGCCGGAGCAGCAGCAGGCCCAGATCTCGTCGGTCGTAGCAGCAGGTCACGAGGACTCCCCAGAGTCGACAGCGGGAACGGATCCCACCCCCTCTTCCGGTGTCCACCGTCGCACCGCCGCCCCCGCGGCGGCTCGTCCGGGCCGCCGTTCGGGTGGCGCGGACGAGCCGCGAGGGGCCGCCCACCGCCGGGCAGCCGGCTGACGCCGACCGGATGCCCGGCAGGTGGGCGGCCCCGTCGGCCGCCGCGGGCTCAGTACGCCTGGGCGCCGGGCGCCTGCTGCGCGTACTGGCGTGCGCCGGCCTGCTCGGTCAGGGTGATCAGGCCGGACTTGATGGTGGCCAGCCGCGGCGCGCGGCGGGCGATCGAGGAGTCGTGGGTGACCATGACGAAGGTCAGCCCGTACTCGTGCCACAGGCCCTCCAGCAGGCCCATGATGTCGTCGCGGGTGCCCTCGTCGAGGTTGCCGGTGGGCTCGTCGGCGAGCAGCACCTTCGGCTTCTTCACCAGCGCTCGGGCGATGGCCACCCGCTGCTGCTGGCCGCCGGACAGTTCGGTCGGGACATGGCCGAGCCGCTCCCCGAGGCCGACCGAGCGCAGCGCCTCGGCCGCCCGCTCGCGCCGCTCGGCGGGCTTGACGCCCAGCGGGACGAGCGCGGTCTCGACGTTCTCCTGCGCGGTCAGCGTCGGGATCAGGTTGAACGCCTGGAAGATGATGCCGATCTTCTCGGCGCGCAGCCGGGTCAGCTTGGCCTCGCTGATGGTGGCGAGGTCCACACCGTCCAGTTCGACGCTGCCCGCGGAGGGGCGGTCCAGGCCGCCGATCATCTGGAGCAGCGTCGACTTGCCGCCGCCGGTGGGGCCCTGGATGACGAGTTGGTCGCCGTCCTCGATCGTGAGGTCGACGCCGCGCAGCGCCTCCACCGTCTCCTTGCCCCGGGTGTAGCGCTTGGTGACGCCGGTCAGTCTGTACATCGGTGCTCCGTGAGTTGAGGAGGACAAAGGGGAGGAAAGGAAGGGGAGAGGGGGGAAGGAAGGTGGGGCGCCGCCTCCCGGGGGGAAGGGTGAGGCGACGCCCCGGTATCGGGGGGTGTTACGAGACGCTGCGCAGCGCGTCGGCCGGACGCATCCGGGAGGCACGCCAGCCGCCCATCGCACCGGCGATCAGACCGCCGGCGACCGCGAGGCCCACCGCGAGCGCGATGGTGGTCGCCGACACGGGCGCGGACAGGGCGATCTCCATCGTGTTCTGGGCCGCCTGCTGGCCGGGGCCGCCGCCGCCCGGACCGCCGCCCATGCCGCCACCGCCGCCGGTGCTGCCGAGCTGGGCGGTCAGCTTCGGGCTGATCGCGGTGACCGTGTACGCGGCCGCCAGACCCAGGCCGATGCCCAGCGCGCCGCCGAGCAGACCGTTGACCATGGACTCGCCGACCACCTGCCGGGTCACCCGGCGGCTCGGCCAGCCGAGCGCCTTCAGGGTGCCGAACTCGCGCACCCGGCGCGACACGGCCGAGGAGGTCAGCAGCGCGGCCACCAGGAACGCGGCGGCCAGCACCGCGATCGACAGCCACTTGCCGACGCTGGTCGCCAGGTTCGAGGCGGTGGACAGGGAGCCCGAGACGGTCTCGGCGAGGTCGGCGGAGGTGGTGACCGTCGTACCCGAGATGTTCTTCTGGATGGTCGCCTTGACCGTGTCGATCTGCTGCGAGTCGGTCGCCTTGACGTAGATCGTGGTGACCTTGTTCTTGGCGTCACCGAGCGTCTGGGCCTGCTTCAGGGGCAGGTAGACGTCCGTGGTGGAGTCGCTGCTGTCGGGCGTCGCGATGCCGATGACCGTGTACTTGGTGCCGGAGATCTTGAAGGTCGAGCCGACCTTGTACTTGCTCTCCTTGGCGTACGACTTGCTGACCACGGCGACCTTGGCGTTCGTCTGCGCGGCGGTGAAGGTCCTGCCGGAGGTGATCTTCGACGTGGACAGCGGGCCCAGGTCCTGGTTCGTGACGTCGACGCCGCCGACCGAGTACGAGTTCACGTCGAACGAGGCGCCGCCGCCCTGCACCTGCGGCATGCTGCCACCGCTGCCGCCACCGGGGCCGCCCTGGTTGCTCTGCCCGCTGGTGGAGCTCTTGGCCTTGCCCTGGGTGAAGGAACCGTCGACCTTGACGACGTTCAGGCTGAGCGCGCCGACCGCGCCGGCCACGCCCTTCTGCGCGGCGACCTTGGTCACGAGCGAGGACGCCAGGGCCTGACCGCCCTGCGTCATCACGCGGTCCGAGCTCTGCGTGGAGTCGTCGTCCTCGGACTTCGCGTCGAACTGGAAGTTCGGCTTCCCCGAACTGCCGCCGGTGGGCGCCGTACGGGCCTTGGTGACCGTCATGTCGGTGCCGAGGCCGTAGAGCGACTGCAGGACCTTGTCCTGGGCCTGGGTCATGCCGGCCGACACCGAGTTCACGGTGATGACCAGGGCGATACCGAGCGCCAGACCCAGTGCGATGACCAGAGCCGCCTTCTTGCGCCGGCTCAGCTCGCGCTTGAGATAGATGCCAAACATCCCGTTCCTCGAGGTTCTCGGCGCCCGCTGTGGGCGCGGCCACAAGCTAGGAAGAAACCTTTGAGTCCCCCTGAGTAAGGGATGTGTGAGAACTGAGAATGTGCGGCCCGGAATCAAAGTTCCGTAAGACAGCTCATTCCTAAGCTGTGATGGGCCTGTTGCCAGGAAACCCCTGTTCAATGGCCCGGCCGAGGTCTCGTCGGCGGACTTGGCAGGCTCATGAGGGGACCCGCCGTACGGCGTCGCGCACGCGCTTTGTACGGTCCCGGAGTGAGTGAATCCTCTCGGCTGTCCCGGCGCTCCCTGCTCGCCCTCGCAGCGGCCGCCCCGCTGGCCGCCGGCCTGCCCGCGTCCGCGTCCGCGTCCCCCTCCGCCACGAAGGGCGCGACCTCCACCCCGACCCCCGCGATCGGCACGGCCGCCACGGTGATCGGCGGTGAGCGGCTGGGGCGGCCCGACGTCCAGGTCAGCGGCGCCGGCGGGCTGCCCGGAAAGCTCTCCGCCCACTCCTGGCTGGTCGCCGACCACGACACCGGCGAGGTGCTGGCCTCCTACCGCGCGCACCAGCGCCTGGCCCCCGCGTCCACGCTGAAGATGCTGTTCGCCGACACCGTCCTGCCGAAGTTCGAACGGACCGAGCGCTACAAGGTCACCGACGCCGACCTGGTCGGCATACCCTCGGGCTCCAGCCTCGTCGGCATCAAGCCCGGAATCACCTACACCGTCGAGCAGTTGTGGCAGGGCGTCTTCCTGCGCTCGGGCAACGACGCGGTGCACGTGCTCTCGCTGATGAACGGCGGGCCGGCGCGCACGGTCGCCGAGATGCAGGCCAGGGCCGTGGACCTGCAGGCCCTGGACACGCATGTGGTCAGCCCGGACGGCTTCGACCACAAGGGGCAGTTGTCGTCGGCGTACGACCTCACCCTCTTCGCCCGGCACGGGCTCCAGAACGCCGACTTCCGCGCGTACTGCGGGACGCGGACGGCAGATTTCCCCGCGGGCGGGAAGAAGACGTTCCAGATCCAGAACACCGACCGTCTGCTGTCGGGCGCGTACGGGGTGAAGACGTACCCGGGCCTGATAGGCGTGAAGAACGGCTACACCAGCCACGCGGGCAACACCTTCACCGGCGCCGCCACCCGCGACGGCCGCACCCTGATCGTCACCGTGATGCATCCCGAGAGCGGCTACAACTCCGTCTACGAGGAGACGGCCGCGCTGCTCGACTGGGGCTTCGCGAAGGGCGGTTCGGCGCGTGCGGTGGGCACCCTGGTGAAGCCGCTGAGCGAGGGCGGGGCGAGCGCGTCGCCGTCGGGGAAGGCGGCGCGGGCGGCGGCCGGCGCGCCGGGCGAGGCGGGCGCGGCGGCGGGCCACACCTCGTCGTGGCGGCTGGTCGAGGGCGGCGCGGCCTCGCTCGCGCTGGTGGCGGGCGGGGCGTACGCGCTGCGCCGGCGTCTGGCGAAACGCGCGGGCCGGCACACGGCAGCCGACGCCGGGGGCGAGGCGGTCCGGGCACCGGGCGGCACCGGGCCCGAGACGCCCGGGAGCGCCGTGCCCGAGAGCGCCGTACCCGACGGCGTGGTGCCCGAGGCGCCGGAGAGCCGGGCGGCCGGGGTGCCGGGCAGTGGTGCCGACGAGGTGCCGGACGGCGATACGGCCGGGGTGCGCGACAGCGGTGGGTCCGGGGCCGACGCCCGTGAAGTGCCCGGGGCGGACGCGCGCTGACGTGCCCAAGGCGGACGCGCGCTGACGTGCGCGGGGCCGAAGCGCGCCGACGTGCGCGGGTTTCGGGGCGGTCGCGGGTGCGGCACGCGGTCCGGGGCGCGGACGACCCGCACGGGCCCCGGACCGCGCCGGCGTACGCGGCAGCCGTTCCACGGATCGGTGCGTGCCCCGCGGTCCCGCGCGAGGCCCACCCCCACCCGACGCCGTGGAACGGCTGCCGCCTCCCCCCGTCGGTGTGGTCGGCGGAACCGGATTACGTCATATGTGAAGCTCTTGTGCAGGGGAGTTGAGCATAAGCCCGTCACCGGCCCGCAATGCTCGGACGGTCGAACTCCGCTTGTGCAGGTTGAGGAGTTGACGATTCGCGCCCCGCGCCCGGCCGCGCCCCGGTGTCTGCCGTCCGGGTGGTGCGCGGCCGACGGGCGCGTGTCGGGTGCGGCCGGTTCCCCGCTTCCTCCCTCAACTGTCCGGGGAGGAAAAGATGACCATCGCAACGCCCTCGTCGCATCGGGCACCCCCGCGGCACACGCCCGGTTTCCGGGCCGCCGCCCGCCGTCTCGACCGCCGCCGCTTCCTCGGTGTCTCCGGCGCGGCGCTGGCGCTCGCCTTCGCCGCAGACCTCCCCGCGGCCGGGGTGGCCGCCGCCGCGGAGCTGGACGCGGCGCGGATCGACGCCTACCCCTTCACCCTCGGCATCGCCTCCGGCGACCCGCTGCCCGGCTCGGTCCTGCTGTGGACCCGGCTGGCACCCGCCCCGTACCAGCCCGACGGCGGACTGCCCGCCCAGCGCGTCGACGTCGAATGGGAGTTGGCCCGCGACGAGGGCTTCGCCGCCGTCGTCCGGCGGGGGACGGCCGTCGCGCATCCCGAGTTCCGGCACACCGTGCACGTCGAGGCCGACGGTCTGGAACCCGGCCGCGTCTACCACTACCGCTTCCGCGTGGGCGGCTGGCTCAGCGAGACCGGCCGCACCCGGACCGCACCCGCCGAGGGCAGTGCCGTGTCGTCGCTGAGCATCGCGGCCGTCGCCTGCCAGGCCTACCACGACGGGTACTTCACCGCCTGCCGGCACCTCGCCGAGGACGACGTCGACGTGGTCTTCCACCTCGGCGACTACCTCTACGAGTACGCCGTCGACGCGACCGGTGGCGCCCGCGCCTACACCGACCGCCGCCTCCCCGCGCTGTTCGCGCACGAGGCCGTGTCGCTGGAGGACTACCGGCTGCGCTACGCCCTCTACAAGACCGACCCCGACCTGCGGGCGGCCCACGCGGCGCACCCCTTCGTCGTCGCCTTCGACGACCACGAGACCGAGAACGACTACGCGGGCGACGTCCCCGAGAACGGGGTCTCCCCGGCGGAGTTCCTGCTGCGCCGCGCCGCCTCCTACCGCGCCTACTGGGAGCACCAGCCGCTGCGCGCACCGCAGTTGCCCGTGGGACCGGACATGCGGCTGTACCGGCGGCTGCGGTGGGGTCGGCTCGCCCAGTTCGACGTGCTCGACACCCGCCAGTACCGCTCCGACCAGGCCTACGGCGACGTCCCGCACGCGCCGGGGCCGCAGAGCGAGAACCCGGCACGCACCATGACCGGCGCGGCCCAGGAGCGGTGGCTGCTCGACGGCTGGCGGGACTCGGCCGCGCTGTGGAACGTCGTGGCGCAGCAGGTCTGCTTCTCCCGGCAGCGGCTGGGGACCGGCCCGGCCGCGAAGGTCTCCATGGACGCCTGGGACGGCTACCCGGCCGCCCGCCGCCGGGTCCTGGACGGCGTCAAGGCGGCGGGCGTCGAGAACCTGATGGTGCTCACCGGCGATGTGCACGTCGGCTACGGCTTCGACATCAAGGACGACTTCGACGACCCGGCCTCCCGCACGCTCGGCACCGAGATCGTGGCCACGTCGATCGCCAGCGGCGGGGACGGCGTCCCGCGGCCCGGGAACTGGGCCGCGCGCATGGCGGCCAACCCGCACCTGCGGTTCTACGACGGGCGGCGCGGCTACGCCCGGATCGCGCTGGGGCAGCGGCTGGCCCGCGCCGACTTCAGGGCCGTGCCGTACGTGACGACGCCCGGCGCGCCGATCGCGACGGCCGGGTCCTTCGTCACGGAGGTGGGGGCCCCGGGCCTCAGACCGGCATGAGCGGACCGGTTCCGGCCGGGCCGGCGGACTCGGCCGCGCCGGGTCCGCCGGTCTCGCCGGTCTCGCCGGGGTAGCGGACCCCGATGCGGTCGCGGATCGCGTCGAGCGTGCGCATCACGGCGAGGGTGCCGTCGAGCGGGACCAGCGGGGACTCGGTCTCGCCCGCCCGCAGGGCCCGCATGACCTCCTTCGCCTCGTGCCGCAGGCTGGTGCGGGGGCCGTCGGCCGGGTCGGCGGCGAACCCCTCGGGGGCGCGGCCGTCGCGGTGCAGGACGAAGCGGTCCGGGTGGAAGAAGCCGTCCGGGATGTCGATACGGCCGGCGGAGCCGGTGACCGAGGCCGTGGTGCCGGTACCGCCCACCACGGAGCAGTGCACCGAAGCAAGAGCGCCGCTCTCCCATGAGAGCAGTGCTCCGGTCTGGAGGTCGACGCCCTCGTCCGAGAGCACCGCTCTCGCCGCGATGTCCGACGGCTCCCCGAGCAGCAGCTGCGCGAACGACACCGGGTACACCCCGAGGTCCAGCAGCGCGCCCCCGCCCTGCGCCGGGTCGCGCAGCCGGTGCGACGGCGGGAAGGGGCCCGCGAGCCCGAAGTCGGCCTGCACCGTGCGCACCTCGCCGATCGCGCCGTCCTCGACCAGCGCCTTCAGCCGCCGCACCAGCGGATTGCAGTACATCCACATCGCTTCCATCAGGAAGCTCCCGCGCTCACGGGCCAGCGCGACCAGTTCCCGCGCCTCGCCCGCGTTCAGCGTGAACGCCTTCTCGCACAGCACGTTGCGCCCGGCCTCCAGGCAGAGGCCGGCCGCCGCCCGGTGGGCCGCGTGCGGGGTGGCGACGTAGACGACATCGATGTCCGCGTCCTGCGCGAGCGCCTCCCACTCGCCGTACGCCCGCGGTATCCCGAACCGCTCGGCGAACGCCTCCGCCGACGCCCGGGTCCGCGACGCCACCGCCACCACCTGCGCGTCCGGCAGGTCCACCAGGTCCGCGGTGAACGCCGCCGCGATCCCGCCGGTGGCCAGGACCCCCCAGCGCACCGTGTCTTCCGTCACCGTCATGCGGCCCCCACCCTCGCTCATGTGGCCTTCGGCAGTCTGTACGAGCTGAGAGCATAGGCGGCGGATCACTCGGAGAGGGAGGGGCGCATGTCCGAGCGCACCGCGGGGACACCCGGCCTGGAGCACGGCGCCGAGTCTGCGGCGACGGCGACGGCGACAGGCGGCCGGGCCGCGCGCCGTACCGGTCTCCTGGTCGTCCTCGTCCTCGGCGCGCTGACAGCGACACCCCCGCTGGCGATGGACATGTACCTGCCCGCCCTGCCGGAGGTCACCCGCGCCCTGCACGCACCCGCCGCGACCGTCCAGCTCACGCTCACCGCCTGCCTGGCGGGCATGGCGCTCGGACAGCTCGTCGTCGGCCCGATGAGCGACCGCTGGGGCCGCAGGCGTCCGCTGCTCGCCGGACTCGCGGTCTACGTCGTCGCCACCGCACTGTGCGCGCTGGCGCCCGACGTGGAGCTCCTGGTCGCCTTCCGGCTGGCGCAGGGGCTCGCGGGCGCCGCCGGCATCGTGATCGCGCGGGCGGTCGTGCGCGACCTGTACGACGGCGTGGCCATGGCCCGCTTCTTCTCCACGCTCATGCTGGTCTCCGGCGTCGCCCCGATCGTCGCGCCGCTCGTCGGCGGGCAGATCCTGCGGGTGACCGACTGGCGCGGCGTCTTCGTCCTGCTGACGGGCGTGAGCGTCGTGCTGGCGGCGGTGGTCTGGGCGAGACTGCCCGAGACCCTGCCCCCCGCGCGGCGGCACGGCGGCGGGGTCGGCGAGGCGCTGCGCGCCATGCGCGGACTGCTCGCCGACCGTGCCTTCGCCGGGTACATGCTCACCGGCGGCTTCGCCTTCGCCGCGCTGTTCGCCTACATCTCGGCGTCGCCGTTCGTGGTGCAGGAGATCTACGGCGCCTCCCCGCAGACCTACAGCCTGCTGTTCGGCCTGAACTCCGTGGGACTGATCGTCGTCGGCCAGGTCAACGGCAGGGTGCTGGTCGGCCGGGTCCGCCTGGACCGGGTGCTGGCCGCGGGCCTCGCGGTCGTGGTCCTCGCCGCGACCGCCCTGCTGCTGATGGCGACCGGCGCGTTCGGCGAGGTGGGCCTGGTCCCGGTCGCCGCCGGGCTGTTCGTGCTGATGTCCGCGATGAGCCTCGTCCTGCCCAACGCCCAGACCCTCGCCCTGATGCGCGTGCGGCACGCCGCGGGCGCCGCCTCCGCCCTGCTCGGCACGACCTCCTTCCTCGTCGGGGCGATCGCCTCACCGCTGGTCGGCGTCGCGGGCGAGCACACCGCCGTCCCCATGGCGTTCGTCCAGCTGACGGCCGCACTGGTGGCGGTGGCCTGCTTCGTGGGACTGTGCCGACCCTGGCACGCACGTGCGATCACGCACGAGGCCGAGAGACCCGGGGAGGGCAACTGAGCGCGCCGAGACTGCGCATCGACACACCGGAGCGCGCCGGGCTGGACGCCCGCGAACTGAGCCGCCTCGTCCGCGAGGTGCGCGAGCTCACCGTGGGGGAGCGCCCCTGGGCGGCGGGCATCGTCGTGGTGGCCGGACGCGGCCCGGTGATCGCCGTGGCGGAGGCCGCGGGCTGGGCGGTGCGCCACACCTCGTACGACCCGGGGACGGACACCGGGGTGGAGGCGCCGCCCGGGGCCCGGGTGCCGGCGACCGTCGACACGCCCTTCGATCTGGCCTCCCTGACCAAGCTGTTCACCTCGGTCGCCGCGGTGCAGCAGATCGAGCGGGGCACCCTCGGCATCGACGCCCTGGTGGGCGCGTATCTGCCGGACTTCCGCGCCGCCGCCGAACACGGCATCACCGTACGGCAGTTGCTCACCCACACCTCCGGGCTGCGTCCCGAACTCCCGCTGTACGACTGCGCGGACGACACCGAGCGGCTGGCGCGGCTGCGGGCGGAGGCGCCGGTGGGCGCGCCCGGCGCCTACCGTTACTCCGACCTGAACATGCTGCTGCTCCAGCACGTCCTGGAACGGGTCGGCGGCCGAGGCCTCGACGTGCTCGTCCGCGACGGCATCACCCGCCCGCTGGGCATGACGGCCACCGGCTACGGCCCCTGCCCGGGCGCGGCGGCCACCGAGGACCAGCGGCGCCCGTGGGCCAAGGCGGACCGGGGGATGCTGCGGGGCACGGTCCACGACGAGAACGCCTGGGCGCTGGGCGGGGTGGCCGGCCACGCGGGCCTGTTCTCCACCGGGCGCGACCTGGCCGTGTTCTGCCGCACGCTGCTGGCCGGCGGCTCGTACGGGGCCGCCCGCATCCTCGGTCCGGACTTCGTGGAGCTCCTGCTGACCGCGCCGGGCCTCGGCTTCGCCCTGGACCAGCCGTGGTTCATGGGGGAGCTGGCGGGCCGGGGAGCGGCGGGCCACACCGGCTTCACGGGGACGTCGCTGGTCCTGGACCGGGCCACGGACACCTTCCTGGTGCTGCTGGCCAACACGGTCCACCCGAGGAGACGCCCGGCGGACAGCGGACCGCGCGCGGCGGCCGCCACCCGGCTGGCCCGCGCGGTGCGCGGGGGCCCGGGGCAGCGGCAGGCGGCCGGGTCCCCGGCCGGTCCGGGGCCGTCCGGGACCTGAGAGAATCGGTGGGTGAACGTCCCCGCAGCCCCGGCCGAGACCCTCCGCGGCGCCCTTGCCGCCCTCCTCGACGGGCTTCCGCCCAGGCAGGCCTCGGGAGCCGTGGAGCGGCTCATCGCCAACTACCGGGGGGTCACCCCCACCGACGCGCCGATCCTGCGGGACCGCGCGGACGTCGCCGCGTACGCGGCGTACCGGATGCCGGCCACCTTCGAGGCGGTACGGGCCGCGCTGGAGGCGTTCGCCGACGCCGTGCCCGGCTGGGCACCGGGCAGCCACGTCGACGTCGGCGGTGGCACCGGCGCGGCGACCTGGGCCGTCAGCGCGACCTGGGACGGGGTCCGGCCGGTGACCGTGCTGGACTGGGCCGAGCCCGCGCTCGCCCTGGGCCGCGAGATCGCCGCGGCCAACCCCGCCCTGCGGGACGCCCATTGGCAGCGCTCTCGGATCGGAGCGGCGCTCACCATCGAGAGCACCGATCTCGTCACGGTGTCGTACGTGCTCGGCGAACTCACCGAGGCCGACCGCGCGTCCGTCGTCGACGCGGCCGCGGCCGCCGCCGGGAGCGTCGTGATCATCGAGCCCGGCACCCCCGACGGCTACGCCCGCGTCCTCGCCGCCCGCGACCGCCTGGTCGCCGCCGGCTTCCGGATCGCCGCGCCCTGCCCGCACTCCGCCGCCTGCCCCATCGTCCCCGGCACGGACTGGTGCCACTTCTCGGCCCGGGTCAGCCGCTCCTCGCTGCACCGCCAGGTCAAGGGCGGTTCCCTCCCGTACGAGGACGAGAAGTTCAGCTACGTCGCCGCCACCCGCCTCCCGGCGGCCCCGGCCCCCGCCCGGGTGGTCCGGCGCCCGCAGATCCGCAAGGGCCAGGTCCTGCTCGACCTGTGCGAGGCCGACGAACAACTGCGCCGTACGACGGTCACCAAACGCCACGGCGACCTGTACAGGGCCGCGCGCGACGCGGACTGGGGCGACGCCTGGCCGCCGTACGGCGAGGATGACAGGGGTGCCGGGGACGCCGGGGACGACGCGACCGACTGAGGCCGCCCGGAGCCACCCGGGCGAGTCGACCGGCCCGCGCTCCGACGGCGGGCGAGGCAGGCGCGGCGGGCGTGCGACGCGGGCGTGCGAGGCGCGAAAGTTAACGATCCGGGTGTCGATCTGCCGCCTGTAACCCCTCGTAACCCCTATGCCCCCCCTCGTCACCACCTGCCCCGATCGGGGGCACTGGCTCCCTGATGGGCAGGATGGTGGGACGATGAGGCATGCTGGCCGCACGACAGCGAGGCGAGGCGATAGATGAGCGCGGAGAACGGTGGCAGTACCCGCCGCCAGGGCAGACTCACCCGGTGGCTGCGTGGACGCCGTCCGAAGGAGACCGCCGACACCGGCGGCCGTGAGGCCCTGCTGGTGGCCACCGCCCGGGCGGGACTGCCCCTCGCGCCCGCCGCGTACCCGGCGCCGGGCTACCGGTGCTCCTGCGACCGCGTCGGCTGTCCCACGCCCGCCCGGCACCCCGTGTCGTTCGCGTGGCAGACGCAGTCCACGACCGACAGCGCCCAGATCGAGCGCTGGGCCCGGCACCAGCCGCAGGCCAACTTCATCACCGCGACCGGCGTGGTGCACGACGTCCTCGACGTGCCCCTGGAAGCGGGCGCCGAGGCGCTGGAGAGCTTGCTTTCCGCCGGTGTGGAGGTCGGCCCGGTCGCCGAGAGCGACGACGGGCGCATGCTCTTCTTCACCCTCACCCGCGGCACCCCCGAGGACGAGGACGAGTGGTGGCCGTGCGAGCTGGACTGCCATCCCGAGACGGCGGACGAGCACCCGGGCATGCGCTGGCACTGCCGGGGCTCCTACGTCCTGGTGCCGCCGGCCCGGCTGCCCGGGGACGACGGACAGCAGGTGCGCTGGCTGCGCGGCCCGGAGTACCGGCTGCCGGACCCGCTGACCCTGCTGGAGGCGCTCACCGACGCCTGCTCCCGCCATGCCGGCACCCAGTCCGACCACGCCGCCTCGGCCTGGCCCCTGCGCCACTGAGGACGGCCCCCGGCGCCACCGCGGCCACCTTCGGCGCCACGGCCGTACGCCCGATCGCCCGGCGCACGCACGTCGGGGCTACTCGCCCCTGCCCGCCGTCAGGCCCTGGACCTTGCCGATCATCGACACCCGGCCGGCGCCCGCCCCCTGCTTCGGGTCCAGCACCACCTGGTTGGAGACGAACTCCATCGTCAGGGACTGCTTGATCTCGCCCTTGGTCAGCGCCTGCACGCTCTTGTTGGGCGTGGGCACGGACGCGCCGACGGCGGCCGTCTGCTTCACGTAGTGGTGCGTGGTGAAGAACACCAGCGCCCCGCCGTCCGCCGTGCGCAACGCCAGCGGGGCGTAGTCGTCCCGGGTCAGCGCCTCGTCGATGTACTGCGTGGCCAGCCCCGGCCGGCTGGCGCCCTTCGTCCGCTCCGCGCGCAGCACGCTGGTGTACGTGCCGTCGGCGAAGGACTTCCCGCCGTTCCTGAGGTACGTCGCGTAGTCCTGGCTCAAGTCCGCCGGGTCCACGGCCAGTTCCGTCTGGTTCAGGGGGACGGTCTCGGCCCAGCCGTCCTTGTCCTTGGCGAACTGCGGTACGGCGTCCGGGGCGACCAGCGTCAGATACGACACCCGCCACGGCTCGGACGGACCGCCGCGCTGGAACACCATCAGCCAGCGCGCCGAACCGCCCTTGTTGGCCTTGGCGTCGGCGACGAACCAGCGGGGCCAGCCCGCCTTCTCGGGGATGGTGTACCGCACGTCGGAGAACGTCAGCGCGGTGTGCGACGGGTTGCCGGCCGGGCTGACGCTGTGCCCGGCGGTCAGCCGCGCCCCGTCGATGTCGGAGAGGGCGCCGGTGACGAAGTCCGCGTCCAGGGAACGGTCGTAGGCCTGGTCGGCCTTGTTGTACGCGGTGGTGAACCGGCCGAGGGCCTCGGCGGCCTCGGGGGCCGTGGTGGCCGGGAGCACCTCGCGCTCGCCGTGCACCACCACGCAGCCGCCCGCCGTCAGCGACAGGAGGGTCACCGAGGCCGCGATCAGCGCGCTCCGCTCAAGACTGCTCGGCCTTCGTGGGCCGCGAACCCTGGTCATCAGGTGCCGTCACCTTCCCCTTCCCGGAGGCGAACCCTACCGGGGCGAGGAAGATCGCGAGTGTCGGGACCAGGTAGAGCAGCCACACCGTGACCTGGAACACGGTCGGGTCGGGCTGGAAGTTGAAGACGCCCTTGAGGAGGGTGCCGTACCAGCTTCCCGGGTCGACGGTGTCGCTGATGTCGAAGGCCAGATCGCGGATGCCGGGCAGCCAGTTGGCCTCCTGGAGGTCGTGCACGCCGTACGCGAGCACGCCCGCCGCGACCACCACCAGCATGCCGCCGGTCCAGGTGAAGAACTTGGCGAGGTTGATCTTCAGGGCGCCCCGGTAGAACAGCCAGCCCAGCAGGACCGCGGTCGCCAGGCCCAGCGCGACGCCGACCAGCGGGCGCGGGGTGCCGTCGCTGGCCGCGTGCACCGACGCCCACACGAACAGGGCGGTCTCCAGGCCCTCCCGGCCCACCGCGAGGAAGGCGGTGGCGACCAGCGCGCCGGTGCCCATCGCCAGCGCCGCGTCCAGCTTGCCGTGCAGCTCGGACTTCAGATGGCGGGCGGTGCGCCGCATCCAGAAGACCATCCACGTCACCAGGCCGACCGCGATGATCGACAGGGAGCCGCCGAGCGCCTCCTGCGCCTCGAACGTCAGCTCCTGCGAGCCGAATTCGAGGACGCAGCCGAAGCCCATCGCGATGGCGACCGCGATGCCGATGCCGATCCAGATCGGCCGCAGGGCGTCCCGGCGGCCGGTCTTGACCAGGTAGGCGATCAGGATGCAGACGACGAGGCTGGCTTCCAGTCCCTCGCGCAGGCCGATCAGGTAGTTGGAGAACACGGGCTACGCCTCCTCGGAGAACAGCGCCCGGCCCCACCAGTCGTCCTTGTCGCGGACGCCCGGCGGGACGGCGAAGTGCGCCGAACCCACGTGCTGGATGTATTCGTTGAGCGCGTCGGACGCCGACAGCCGGCGTTGCAGCGGGATGAACCCCTTGCGCACGTCGCGCATGTAGGCCAGGAAGAACAGACCGGCGTCGAGCCGGCCGAGACCGTCGGTGCCGTCGGTGAAGGAGTAGCCCCGGCGCAGGATGGTGATCCCGTCGTTGGAGTCGGGGTGCGCGAGGCGCACGTGCGCGTCGGGCTTCATCGCCTTCAGGAACGGCGCGTCGTGCTCCTTGGCCTTGCCGACCGGTGCGCCCTCGCCCTTGTCGCGGCCGAAGACGTCCTCCTGCTCCTGGAGCGAGGTCCGGTCCCAGGTCTCGATGTTCATCCGGATGCGCCGGGCGACGAGGTACGAACCCCCGTTCATCCAGGCCGACTTGGCGTCGGTGTCGGTGTCGCCGACCCAGACGAACCTCTTCAGCCGGTCCGTCTCCGTCCCCGCGATGTTGCGGGTGCCGTCCTTGAACCCCATAAGGTTGCGCGGGGTCTGGGCGTCGGGGGTCGTCGACGAGGTCTTGCCGAAGCCGAGCTGGGACCAGCGGATGGCGACCTTGCCGAAGCCGATGCGGGCCAGGTTGCGGATCGCGTGCACGGCGACCTGCGGGTCGTCCGCGCAGGCCTGGATGCACAGGTCGCCGCCGGTGCGGGACCTGTCGAGGTTCTCGCCGGGGAACCTGGGCAGGTCGACCAGCGCCGCGGGGCGCCGGTCGGCCAGACCGAACCGGTCGAAGAACGACGGGCCGAAGCCGATGGTGAGGGTCAGCCGCGAGGGCTTCAGGCCCAGCGCCTCGCCGGTGTCGTCCGGCGGCGCCTCGGCGAGCCCGCCGAAGGCGCCCTCGCCGACGGCCTTGCCCGCGGTCATCCGCCGGGCGGCCTCGGTCCAGTCCTTCAGCATCTGGACGAACGCGGCGCGGTCGTCGGTCTTCACGTCGAACGCGGCGAAGTGCAGCCGGTCCTGGACCGGCGTCGCGATGCCCGCCTGGTTCGTACCGTGGAAGGCGACCGCGGCGCCCGTCTCGGCGGCGGCCGGGTCCACGTCGTTGCCGACCCGGGTCATCGCCACCGCGCCGCCCGCGGCGGCGGCGCCGAGCGCGAGGCCCGCGCCGCCCCAGCCGATGAGCGAGCGCCGGGTGGGCGTGCCGCCGGAAGCCGCCTGGGCGGTGGTGTCCTGAGCGTCCGTCATCGGTGGCCCCTCCTACTTCGCGACGGCCGCGGCGAGCTTGGACAGCGGCTCGGCGAGCGCGTTCACCGCGTCCGAGAGCTCCTTGCGCTGGTCCCCGGTGACCTTGTCGTAGGAGACGAAGTCGTACGAGGTCTTGTCCGCGCGGTACTTGTCCAGCAGCGCGTCCAGCGCGGCGAACTGCTTGTCCAGCTCGGCGGCCAGCGCCGCGTCGTTCTTCTGCGCGACCGGCTTCAGCAGCTCGTACGCCTTCTGCGCGCCCTCGACGTTGCCCTTGAAGTCGGACAGGTCGGTGTGCGAGTAGCGGTCCTCCTCGCCGGTGACCTTGCCGGTGGCGACCTCGTCGAGCAGTTCCTTGGCGCCGTTGGCCATCGAGGTCGGGGTGATCTCGGCCTTGCCGACCCGCTTCTGCCAGTCCTTCAGGTCGGTGACCAGCCGGTCGGCGAGGCTCTTGTCGGTGTCGGCGATCTTCTTGTCCTCCCAGAGCGACTTCTCCAGGCGGTGCCAGCCCGTCCACTCCTGGCCCTCTTCGAGACCGTCGGCGCGCACGTCGACCTTGGGGTCGATGTCACCGAAGGACTCGGCGACCGGCTCGGTGCGCTCCCAGCCGAGACGGGAGGGCGCGAAGGCCTTCTTGGCGGCCTCGAGGTCACCGGCCTTGACGGCGGCGGCGAAGGTCTCGACGAGCGGCAGCGTGGCGTCGGCCTGCTCCTGCGCGTACTCGCGGTAGGCGGCGACCGCCTTGTCCAGCTCGGGGTTGCGCTTGGCGGCCGAGCCGCCGGTGACGGTGAGCTTCTGCCGGATGCCGAGGCCCTTCATGCCGGGGCGGCAGGCGATCTCGTACGACCCGGACTTCACCTCGGCGGTCAGCGTGTACTTCGTGCCCGGGCCGATGTTCTCCTTCTCGGAGACGATCCGGTCGTCCGGGAAGAGGATCTCGACCTCGGTCGCCTTGGAGCCCTTGTTCTCGATCTTCAGCGTGACCTGACCGGCCGGCACCGACGTGGTGGACGTCTTGCACGTCGAGTCCGCGGCGGTCACCTGTATCGCGCCGGCGTCGTCGGAGGCGGTGCTCTTCTGCGTGCAGCCCGTGACGGCGGTCAGAGCCGCGGCGGTGGCGACGGCGGTGACGACGGACAGTCTGGCGGCTCGCATGCAGGCTCCCACGGGTGGCTGGAAAACGGCGTGACGGTGTTCACAAGGATTGGTGAGGCTGGCCTAACTTAACCGAGGCTTACCTGTCCGATACCCCTGCGTGGCGTGATTCACCTCTCATAGGCGCCGTAAGGCCACGAGATGATCACGACTGCCCAATTGGTGCGTAAACAACGAGTCAAAGCTGATTCAAAGGTTCCGCTTCGGGTTTACGAGCGTGGCCCCGGTACGCGGATGACGCAGCACCTCGACGGGGTGGTCGTAGACCTCGGACAGCAGCCGTTCGGAGAAGACCTCGGCCGGCGGCCCCTCGGCCGCGACTTCACCGGCGCACAGGATCGCGACCCGGTGCGCGTAGGCCGCGGCGAGCCCCAGGTCGTGCAACACCACGACCACCGCGTCACCGGCGTGCGCCCTTGCCCGGCACAGCCGCAGCACCGACTCCTGGTACTTGAGGTCCAGCGCGGCGGTCGGCTCGTCCAGCAGCAGCAGCGGAGCCGCCTGCGCCAGCACCCGGGACAGCGCGACCCGGGCCCGCTCACCGCCGCTGAGCGCGGAGAACGGCCGTGCGGCGAAGCCGGACACCCGCGTCGCGGCCATCGCCCCGGCCACCGCCCGGTCGTCCTCGGCGGGCGACGCCTGATGCGGGGCACGGCCCATCCGGACGACCTCCTCGACCGTGAACGGGAAGGACAGCGCGGCCTCCTGCGGCAGGACCGCGCGGCGCAGGGCCAGTTCGGCCGCGGACCACTCGGCCGCCGGGCGCCCGTGGACGCGTACCGCACCCCCGGCGGCCGGGAGGTCGGCGGCGAGGGCGGCGAGCAGCGTCGACTTCCCGGCGCCGTTGGGCCCGACCAGCGCGAGCACCTCGCCCGCGCGCACCTCGACGTCCACGCCCCGCAGCACCTCGCGGGTGCCGAGGCGGACGCGCAGGGCCTCGGCGGCGGCCAGGACCTCGCCGGGGCGGGCCGGCGGAGGCGGCAGCGGGCGGGGACGCGGGAGCGTCCGGGGGAGTCTCACGGGTGCTCCTCGTGCGTTCGGGGCGGTGTCCGGTGTGCCGTTCCGGCCTTCGGGGCGGTCCCGCGGGTACGTCCCACGCGCCCGGGCGGCCGCGCGCTCATGCCCAGCCCCCTTGCCCGCGACGGGTGCGGCGCAGCAGCCAGAAGAAGAAGGGGCTGCCGAGCAGGGCGGTGAGGACACCGAGCGGGAGTTCGGCGGGAGCGGCGAGGGTACGGGCCGTCAGATCGGCGGCGAGCAGGACGAACGCGCCCAGCAGGGCGCTGCCCGGCACCAGGAACCGGTGCCCGGGCCCCGCCGCCATCCGCAGCAGATGGGGTACGACGAGGCCGACGAAGCCGACGATCCCGCAGACGCTCACCGCCGCCGCCGTCAGCAGCGCGATGACCAGGACCAGCACGATCCGCAGCCGCTCCACCTCCACGCCCAGATGCCGGGCCGGCCGCTCGCCCAGCGCCAGCAGGTCCAGCCGGCGGGAGTACCGGGGCGCCAGCGTCAGCCCGACGGCCGCGCACGGCAGCACCGCGAGCACCTTCGGCCAGGTCGCCTGGGAGAGCGAGCCGAGCTGCCAGAACGCGATCTGGTTGACCGCCGCGGTGTCCGCGAGGAACAGGAACAGCCCGATCAGCGCGCCCGCGAAGGCGTTCACCGCGATCCCGGTGAGGATCAGCGTCACCACCTCCGTACGGCCGCCGGAGCGCGCCGTCGCGTACACCAGCAGGACCGTGCCGAGCCCGGCGGCGAAGGCGGCGGCCGGCACCGTCCAGGCGCCGAGGAAGTCCAGCCCGAACGCGATCGCGGCGACCGCGCCGACCGCCGCGCCCGAGGAGACGCCGATGACACCGGGCTCGGCGAGCGGATTGCCGAACACCCCCTGCATCAGGGCGCCCGCGCAGCCCAGCGAGGCGCCGACGAGCAGCGCGAGCACGATCCGCGGGAAGCGCACGTTCCACAGCACCGACTCGGCGACCCGGTCCAGCTCCGCGCCGCCCAGGCCGATCCGGTGCTGCACGGAGGACAGGACGTCACCGGTCGGGATCGGGTACGCGCCCAGCCCGGCGGCGACCGGCACGAGGACGAGCAGAGCGAGCACCAGCCCGGCGGTGAGCCAGGCGGCGGTGCCGCGCCCGGCGGGTGCGGATGCGACGGCCGGGGGCTGCGCGGGCTCGTCCCCGGCGACCGGGGACCGTACCGGCTCGTCCTCGACGGCGGTCATCGCGCATCACCCCCGTAGAGCTGCGTCACGATCGACTTCAGCACCTGGTCGGTGCGCGGCCCGTAGTTGAGCAGCACACCGTCCTCGACGGACACCACCCGCCGGTCCGCCCCGGCCGGCGTCTGGGCGACGCCGGGGATCTTCACCAGACCCTCGATCCCGCCGACCGACTCGAGTCCCTTGGTCATGACGAGGATCGCGTCCGGCGCCGCCTGCGCGAGCGCCTCGGTGGTGATGGCG
Source organism: Streptomyces sp. NPDC001443 (assembly GCF_053597355.1). Lineage (NCBI taxonomy): Bacteria > Bacillati > Actinomycetota > Actinomycetes > Kitasatosporales > Streptomycetaceae > Streptomyces > Streptomyces sp. NPDC001443. The sequence goes on along the minus strand of NZ_JBSFIA010000038.1, from coordinate 22,621 downwards.
GTGAAGTCCTTGTCCAGCCCCGACTCCGCGCCCGCGTCGACGGCGCCGGCCGCCTCCAGGAGCGGGACCGCGCCCGAGCGCGCGCCGCCGATGAGGTACACGGAGGCCGAGCCGCGCAGATAGAGGAAGGCGACCCGCGGCTTGCCGGTGTGCCGCGGAACCTCCTCGCGCACGGCGGCGATCCGCTGCTGCGAGCGCCGGGCCAGTTCCGTCCCCGCGGCCGGTACGCCGAGGGCGTCGGCCACGGCCCGGATGCGCGGGCCCACGTCGGTCAGGCCCAGGGCCGGGCCGACCACCAGGACGGGCACCCCCGCGGCCCGGATCTGGTCCATCGCCTCCCGGGGGCCGGTCGTCGTCTCGGCGAGGACCAGATCGGGGCGCAGGGCGAGCACGCTCTCGGCCGAGACGTCGTGATTGCGGGTCACCACCGGGAGTTTCGCGGCCTGTTCGAAGGTCGCGGTGATGTCGCGGGCGACCACGAGGTCGCCGAGCCCGAGCGTGAACACGATCTCGCTGAGGCTGCCGGACAGCGGCACCACGCGCCGGGCTCCGGCGACGGTCACCTTCCGGCCGTCGGCGGAGGTGACGGTGACCGGCAGCCGGGGCTGCGGAGTGTCCGTCAACGGCTCGACGCGGTCGGCCCGTCCGGTCGCCGTGGCCGCTCGCCCCGGTGCTCCGGAGCCGCCGGGGGCGGCCGTGCAGCCGGCCGTGGTGAGCGTGAGGGCGAGCACCGGGACCAGTGCTGCCGCCAGTCGGGTGCGCAAGCGTCGCACGGTCCGTCCGTTTCTCTCGGGTCGTCAGTCGGCGTGGAGCGAATGAAGCTTAGGTTAGCCTTACCTATGTTCGCCACCGTCACCGCTCCCGTACCGCGTCCGGAGGACCTGCCATGCCCGCACGTCTTCGTGCCCTCGTCGTCGTGTTGTGCGCGGCCGTGCTCGGGGCCCTGCTCCCGGCCGCCGGCGCGCACGCCGCGAGCCGAGCCGTCCAGGGCGGCCGGCTCGACTGGGGCGTCAAGTCCTCGTTCCAGAGCTATGTCACCGGGCCCGTCGCGAACGGCGGTTACTCCCTGACCGGCGGCGCGGCCACCGTGGGCGCGAGCGGCTTCCGCTTCCACTCGGCGACGGGCACCTACGACGCCGCCACCGGCGCCTTCCGCGCCGCCTTCGCCGGCGGGGTCCGCTTCGTCGGCCACAAGGCGGCGGACGGCACGTACCGGTTGGACCTCACGCTCAGCCGCCCCAGCGTCCGCATCGCCGGTTCCACCGGCACGCTCTACCTGGACGTCACCGGCAAGGCGAAGGGCACCGGGACGGTCACGACGTCCTCGCAGGTGCCCTTCGCCTCCCTCTCCCTGGGCGGCATCGACATGAGGGGCGCCGGCACCTCGGTCGCCCTCGTCGGCGTGCCCGCCACGCTGACCGCGCAGGGCGCCAGGTCCTTCGCCGGGTACTACACCGCCGGGACGGCCCTCGACCCGGTGAGCCTGGCCGTGGACGTGCGGCCCGCGAAGCAGCCCGCGCGACCGGGCACGCCCACGCCCTCGCCCACGCAGCCGGCCGTGAAGAAGGAGCGCGCGGACGACGCGATCGAGGACGGCGCCGTCGACTGGGGCGTACGGCGCACCTACCGGGAGTACGTCACCGGAGGCATCGCGAACGGGCGGTGGACCCTGTCCGGCGGTGCCCGGGACGGTGGCGCGCTCTTCCGCTTCCCCGCGGGCGAGGGCACGTACCGCGAGGGCGCTCTGACGGCCCGGTTCGCCGGGGCGGTGCGCTTCACCGGCGACCATGGCCTCGACCTGGAACTGAGCGGACTGCGGGCCGTCGTCGAGCACGGCGTCGGCACCCTGTACGCCGATGTCGCGGGTCCGGACCTCACCCGGAAGAAGGTCCCGCTCGTCACCTTCGCCGCGAAGGGGCTGAAGGACGACCACGGTCTGGTCGCGCTCACCGAGGCGCCCGCGAAGCTCACCGCCGACGGCGCGAAGGCCTTCGGCGGGATGTACCCGGCGGGCACCGCGATGGACCCGGTCTCGCTGGCCGTCACCCTCACCGACGACGCCGCACTGCCCGCGCTGCCCGACCTCGGCGACACGGTCGGCGGCACCGCGTCCGCCGTGCCCGCACCGGTGTCACCGGACGCGCCGAAGACCTCGGCGGAGCCCGTCGCGAGCGCCACCGCCGCAGACCACGGCGGTACGGCCCTGACCGTCGCCCTCACCGGGGGCGCCCTGCTGCTGGCGGCCGCGCTGTTCACGGCGGTACGCCGGCGCGCCCGGCGCGCCCGCACGGCGACCGCCGACGCCGCTGCCGTCGCCGACGCCTCTGCCGACGCGCCTGTCGACGCCCCGGCCGAGAACCGGCCCTGACCGGCCCCGGTCGGCCCTGTTCCCCCTGTAGCCCCTGTAGCCCCGTATCCCCGTATCGAGGAGAGATCCCGCCATGCCCGCCAGCATCCGTCTGCGCAGACGACCGCTCGCCCTCGCCGCCGCGGTGGCCACGGCCACCACCCTGGGCGCCGCCGCGCTCGCCCTCGCCCCCGCCGCCTCCGCGGCCGAAGTGCCGCTCACCGGCTACCGGTTGACCTGGGGCATCAAGGAGTCGTACCGCTCCTACGTGACCGGACCCTGGGCGCAGGGCACGTTCACCGCGTCCGACGGCGCCACGCAGGCCGCGGACAACGGCGTCTTCACCTTCACCGACGGCCAGGGCACCTACGACACCACCACCCACGCCGTGCGCCTGGCCTTCCAGGGCACCCTGACCGTCCGGTCCGCGGCCCACGGCTTCACCCGGGTGCTGTCCGACCTCCGTTACGACAGCGGCGCGGGCGTCCTGACCGCCGACCTGGTCGCGGACGACGGGGCGAAGCAGCAGGACGTGCCGCTCGCCGAGGTCGCCGCGCCGACCGGCCCGGCGATGACCGACCTGGGCACCACGCTCACCACCGAGGCCGGCGCGTTCCTCGGCAGCGCCTCCTACGCGCACACGGCCGGCGACCCGCTGACGGTGGCGCAGCCGCCGGCCACGCAGTCACCGAGCCCGTCGGTCACCGGGTCGGCCTCGCCGTCCCCGTCGACGTCCGCCACGGAGTCGGCCTCCGCGTCCCCGTCGGTGTCCGCGACCGCTTCGGCCTCCGCGTCCGCGACCGCGTCGGCGTCCCCCGGTACCGACCCGTCGCCCTCCGGCTCCGCGACCGAGCCCGCGTCGCGGGGCGGCATAGCCGACGGCACGCTCGTATGGGGGGTGAAGGAGTCGTTCCGTACGTACGTCGTGGGCCCTGTCGCCAAGGGCGCGATCACCGCGTCCGGCGGGGCCGCCCAGGCCGCGGGCAACGGCGTCTTCACCTTCCCCGACGCCACCGGCACCTACGACACCGAGGCCGGCACCCTCTCCGTCGCCTTCGAGGGCGCGGTGAACTTCAAGGGGCACGAGGACGACGGCACCTACGGCCTCGACCTCACCCTCGCCGGTCTGAAGGCCACCGTGGACGGCGGCAAGGGCGAACTGACCGCCGATGTGACGAGCCTGGGCAAGACCTCGCAGGACGTGGTCCTGGCCGACCTGAAGGCCGCCTCGGCCGGCCTCACCCCGAAGAACGACGTCCTCACCCTCGACGACGTCACCGCGACGCTGACCGCGGCCGGCGCGAAGGCCTTCGGCGGCTTCTACACCCAGGGCACCGCACTCGACCCGGTCGACCTGTCGGTGGCCCTGACCGACGACGCCGAACTCCCGTCCGGGGACTCCGGTGGTACGGGCGGCTCCGGCGGTACGGGCGGTAGCGGTGGCACGACGGGCGGCTCCACGACCGGCGGTGCCACCGGCTCCGTCACCGGCGGCACGTCCGCCGGCACGACCGGCGGCAGCATGGCCGCGACCGGCGCGGGCGTCCCCGTCGGCGCGCTGGGCGCGGCGGGAGCCGCGGCCGTGGCGGCGGGCGCGGGCACGGTGTACCTCGTGCGCAGGCGCCGTACGGAGGCGTAGACCGTCTGCCGGGGGGCGGACCGGGCCCGGCCCGGTCCGCCCCCCGGCCGCACCTCGGCCACCTGGGACGACGTCGCCTCCCGGTCGGTGCTTCAATTCCCCGGTGACTGATTACGACGTGCTGCGCGTGTTCTGCGCGGCGAACGGCGGTTACGGCAACGAGCTGGGTGTCGTCCGCGACGGCTCCCGGCTGCCGGACCGGGACGACCGCCAGGCCCTGGCGCTGAAACTGGGCTTCAGCGAGACGGTGTTCGTGGACGACCCCGAGCGCGGTGTCATCGACATCTACACACCCACCCTGCGGCTGCCGTTCGCCGGACACCCCTGCGTCGGCACGGCCTGGCTCGTGGACGTGCCCGAACTGGTCACACCGGCCGGAGTGGTCGGGGCCCGGCAGGACGGCGAGTTCAGCTGGATCGAGGCGCGGGCCGAGTGGGTCCCGCCGCGCACCCTGCGCCAGTACCCCACCGCCGCCGAGGTCGACGCCCTCACCGTCCCGCCGCCCGGTGAGTGGATCTACGCCTGGGCCTGGGAGGACGAGGCCGCCGGACGCGTGCGCGCCCGTGCCTTCCCCGGCCGTGACGACGGCATCGACGAGGACGAGGCGACGGGCGCGGCGGCGATCCTGCTGACCGAGCAGCTCGGCCGGGCGCTCAACATCACGCAGGGCGCGGGCTCCCAGATCCTGACCGCGCCCCAGCCCTACGGCTGGGTGGAGATCGGCGGCCGGGTCTTCCTGGAACGCTAGGGCCTGTCCGGCGGATCAGGTCGCGTGCTCACGCGCTGAGCGGGAACTCCTCGGCCAGCGCGTGGAACACCGCCGTGTTCAGCGCGAACGCCCGCTTGCACTCCGTCACGATCCGCTGCCGCTCCAGATCGTCGGCCCGGACCGTGTCCAGCAGTTCGCGGTAGCCGCGCTTGAACGCGGCCGGGTTGGCGATCTCCTCGAAGACGTAGAAACGGACACCGTCGCCCTTGCGCTCGAAGCCCCAGGTCCGTTCCGCCCGGTCGCGGATGATCTGGCCGCCGGAGAGGTCGCCGAGATAGCGGGTGTAGTGGTGGGCGACGTACCCGGCGGGCCACCGCTCGGCGCACTCGCGCACCCGGTCCGCGTACGCCTGCGTCGCGGGCAGCGCGGACAGGCCCGTGCGCCAGTCGGCACCGCGCAGATGGGCCAGGTCCCGCTCCAGCGCGGCCAGCCGGAACAGCTCCGGCCGTACGAACGGCCCGGCCACCGGGTCCCCGGCCAGTCGCCCGGCCCCGGCTTCCAGCGCCTCGTAGACGAACCAGAGCTGCTCGGTGTAGCGCGCGTACGCGTCCACGCCCAGTCGGCCGCCGAGCAGATCGCTCATGAACGTCGAGGTCTCGGCCTCCGTGTGCTGCTCGTGCGACGCGGTGCGGATGACTGTCGAAAAGGAGTCCATGGAGCGCATCATCTAAGGTAAGCCTTACCTAAGTCAACAGGTTGCCGACGCTCTGTCGGCAAGCCTGCAAGGCTTTTTCCCCGGACCTCGGCCCTCGTAACAAAAACCCCGTTACGTGAAGCGCGCCCCCTGCGACGCCGGGCGACGGGAAAGGCCCGCTCTCCGGGGAGAGCGGGCCTGGGGCGGGGCGGGCGGTGCTACGGCAGGGTGAGGATCTCCGTGCCGGTGTCCGTGACCACGAGCGTGTGCTCGAACTGGGCCGTCCGCCGGCGGTCCCTGGTGACGACCGTCCAGCCGTCGTCCCACATGTCGTACTCGTGGGTGCCGAGGGTCAGCATCGGCTCGATCGTGAAGGTCATCCCCGGCTGGATCACCGTCGTCGCGTGCGGGCTGTCGTAGTGCGGGATGATCAGTCCGGAGTGGAACGACGAGTTGATCCCGTGCCCGGTGAAGTCCCGGACCACGCCGTACCCGAACCGCTTGGCGTACGACTCGATGACCCGGCCGATGATGTTGATCTGCCGGCCCGGCCGGACCGCCTTGATCGCGCGGTCGAGGGACTCCCGGGTCCGCTCCACCAGCAGCCGCGACTCCTCGTCCACCTCGCCGACCAGGTACGTGGCGTTGTTGTCGCCGTGCACCCCGCCGATGTACGCCGTCACGTCGAGGTTCACGATGTCGCCGTCGCGCAGCACCGTGGAGTCGGGGATGCCGTGGCAGATGACCTCGTTGACACTGGTGCACAGGGACTTGGGGAAGCCGCGGTAGCCGAGCGTGGACGGGTAGGCGCCGTGGTCGCACATGTAGTCGTGCGCCACCTTGTCGAGTTCGTCCGTCGTCACACCCGGCGCGATGATCTTCGCGGCCTCGGCCATCGCCTGCGCGGCGATCCGGCCGGCGCGGCGCATCGCCTCGATCGTCTCGGGCGTCTGCACCTCCGGTCCGGTGTACGGCTTCGGCGCGGGCCGTCCGACGTACTCGGGGCGGCGGATGTTTCCGGGCACGGAACGGGCGGGAGAGAGCTCACCTGGTACGAGCAGCGACTGGCCAGACATGCCAGCGAGTCTAACCAGCGGGGATGGGGGAACATGTCGATGGCGAGAGGAGCTGGTCATGGCCCTGTTCAAGAAGCGCACCGTCGGCAAGCCGGGCGAGTGGTACTACTGCCTGGAGCACAAGAAGGTGGAGGAGGGGCCGGACTGTCCGGGCAAGAACCGCTTCGGCCCGTACACCAGCCGCGAAGAGGCCCAGCACGCGATGGACACCGCCCGCGAGCGCAACCTCCAGTGGGAGACCGACCCCCGCTGGCACGACGCCCCGGCGGGCGGCACCCCGGACGAGGACTGACCACGCCCTCGGGGCGTCCTCGGCCGTCGAGCCCCCCGCCCCCGGTCCCCCTGGTCCTCACCAGGGGGACGGCGGCGGTGCCGTCAGCCGGTCGGCCAGGCCGGACAGCCGGTCCCGCAGCCGCCGCCGGCCCCGGGGGGCGGGCAGCGCGTTCTCCCCGGCCCCGGCGCTGACCAGATGCTGCACGGTGTCCAGGTCCAGATTGGTGCCGTCCGGCACGGCGAGCGACTCGTGGGCCATGGACACCAGGTCGCGGTCCTCGCGGCCGAGCGTCAGGACCGTCGCCCCGGCCCGGCGGGCGTCGTGCACCCGCTCCAGGAGCGGGCCGCCCGGACCCTCGGGCGCCACCACCAGCAGGGTCTCGCCCCGCCGTGCCGCCTCGATCCGGCCGAGACCGGTCGCCAGGTGCGCCGGGTCCGTGGCGCGCGCGTCATGCCGTACGAGCGTGGGGGCCAGCTCCGGCGTCCCCGACCACGCGGCCTCGTCCACCAGATGCGCGGCCAGGTGCCAGGGCTCGTACCCCGGCGTCCCCACCAGCAGCAGACCGCCCCCGTGCGACACCACGGATCCGCGCAGCACCCCCGCGAACCGCCGGGTGGCGTCCAGCCACTCGGTCCCGGCGAGCACTTCACGCAGCAGCGCGACCCGTACGGCGTCCATACAGCCGCATACTGCCTCAACCCATCACTCGTGGCCCACGGTTCACCCCGAATTCGCCCGACCCGGGGAAAGAGCCCAAGCCTGCCGGCCGGCCTCCATCCGTCTCTCGTGGGCATCGGTGAACACCCCGCGCCGAAACCCGGTGAGGTCTCCGCGGTGGTGCTCCAGCAGTCCCTGCGCGACGCCGGGACCGCGTACCGCAACTTCTTCGCCTCCCCCAAAGGCACCCGCGAGGGCCCCAGAACCGGAGCGCCCCGCTTCAAGTCCCGCAAGGACAACCGCCGGTCGATCCGGTTCACCGCCGACGCCCGCCGGGACATCAGCGGCGCGCACACGGTGAGCGGGCCGCCCGCCGCCTGCTCCGACCTGGTGCGCGTCGACGCGGACACGGTCGGACTGCTCTACGGGACGGGCGACTTCGGCGCCTGCGGGACGATCGCGTTCCACCGCGTGCCCGTGATGGAGCCCACCTGACCCGATGGGCGGCCCGGCCCGCACGTAAGGTCGGCGCATGACCTCTAGCGACAGTGCACAGAAGGCCCCCGCCAAGGACCCCTGGGAGCTCCCCGACGTCTCCGGGCTCGTCGTCGGTGTGCTCGGCGGGACCGGGCCGCAGGGCAAGGGCCTGGCCTACCGGCTCGCCAGGGCCGGCCAGAAGGTGATCATCGGTTCGCGGGCCGCCGAACGCGCGCGGGCCGCCGCCGGCGAACTCGGTCTGGGGATCGAGGGCGCCGACAACGCCGAGACCGCGCGGCGCAGCGACATCGTGATCGTCGCCGTGCCGTGGGACGGCCACGGCAAGACGCTCGAGTCGCTGCGCGAGGAGCTCGCGGGCAAGCTCGTGGTCGACTGCGTCAACCCGCTCGGCTTCGACAAGCAGGGCGCCTACGCGCTGAAGCCCGAGGAGGGCAGCGCCGCCCAGCAGGCCGCCGCCCTGCTGCCGGACTCGCGGGTGACGGCCGCCTTCCACCATCTGTCCGCGGTGCTGCTCCAGGACCCGGGGATCGACGAGATCGACACGGACGTCATGGTCCTCGGCGAGGAGCGCGCCGACGTGGAGACCGTCCAGGCGCTGGCCGGCCGCATCCCCGGGATGCGCGGTGTCTTCGCGGGCCGGCTGCGCAACGCCCACCAGGTGGAGTCGCTGGTCGCCAACCTGATCTCCGTCAACCGGCGCTACAAGGCGCACGCGGGGCTGCGGGTCACCGACGTGTGAGCCGCGCCGCCGGCCGCCCGGCGGCGCGGGTGGCACCTCGACGGGTGAGCCCGTGCCGGGCGGCCGGCGCGATGGGGGACACTGGACGGCGCCAGCAGTGTCCCCCGACAGGAGCCGTCCCATGCCCCGCCTCGCCCTCTACAGCCTCGTCGTCTGCCTCCTCGCCGTCGTCGCGGCGGTCGTCTCGTTCGCGCAGGGCAGCTGGCTGGGCGTCGTCTGGGTGCTGCTGGCGGGGCTGTCGTCCAACATGACCTGGTACTACTTCAAGCGCTCCCGGGCGCAGGGCCCCTCCGTCACGGGCTGACCGCGCAGAATCCGTTCGTGCCCTCCCAGAAGCGGTAGAGCGCCTGGCCGCAGTACGTGTCGTTGCCGCTGATCCCGAGGCCGCGCAGGATCGTGTCGATCACGTCGAAGAAGGCGTGGTTGACGGACGGGAGCCACAGCAGCGCGAACACGAACAGCAGCCCGAACGGAGCGAACGGCTCCACCTGGCGCTTGACGCTGTACGACAGCCAGGGCTCGATGACGCCGTAGCCGTCCAGGCCGGGCACCGGCAGGAAGTTCAGCAGCGCGGCCGTGACCTGGAGCAGGGCGAGGAAGGCCAGCGCGTACCGGAAGCCGCTCGGCACGCCGTCCAGCGCGCCCAGCCAGAACGGGGCCGTGCACACGGCCGCGAACAGCACGTTCGTCAGCGGTCCCGCGGCGGAGATCAGGCTGTGCCGCCAGCGTCCCCGGATGCGTCCGCGCTCGATGAAGACGGCACCGCCGGGGAGCCCGATCCCGCCCATGATCACGAACAGCACCGGCAGCACGATGCTGAGCAGCGCGTGGGTGTACTTGAGCGGGTTGAGGGTCAGATACCCCTTCGACCCCACCGTGATGTCGCCGCTGTGCAGAGCGGTGCGCGCGTGCGCGTACTCGTGCAGACACAGCGACACGATCCACGCGGCCGTCACGAACAGGAACACGGCCACCCCCGGCCGCTCGGCGAAGCCGGTCCAGGTCGCCCAGCCCGTGACCGCGGTGACGGCCAGGATGCCGACGAAGACGGGACTGATCCGCCGGTCGCTGTGGCGGGTGGTGGTGGCGGTCATCAGTCGGGCTCCTGTGCTGCGTCCGGATGGTGCGCGAGTGCTGGGAAGCCCGACCGTACCGGGCGCGGGGCGAACACGGGGAAAACGTCTCGCGTCCGGTCGCCGTTCCCGGGAAGGTGGGGCCATGGGACTCTGGCACGTGTTCTACCCGGGCTGGCAGATGGAATGCTGCGGCACCCCGTTCGCGGTCGGCGACGAGGTGAGCTGGCAGCTGCTCCTGGAGCGCGCCGACGACCTGGCCGACGGCGGCGGGCCCGGCCTGCTCACCGAGGTCACCGGACCGGTGGAGGAACTCCGGGACACCGATGCCGAGGAGACCGGCCGCGACGACGGCGACCCGGACGACCGTGCCGACGACGACGACGCCGATGACGGTGACGGTGACGGTGGCGACACCGACGAAGACGACGACGGTTACGAGGGCTCGGTGCAGCTTCTGCGGGAGGACACGGGCCTGCTCGTGGCGCTGGCGCAGACGCTCCGACGACCACCGGCGGAGATGCGGACCGGGGACCGGGTCCGTGCGGCGGGGCTGCTGGGCGTGGAGCGGCACGGCGCCCGGTGGCCCGAGGTCACCGGCCGGGTACGGGCCGTCCAGGTGGTGAGCCGGGACTACGCCGAGACCGCGCCCGGCGCCCGTCCGTGGGAGCCGGTGCCCGGACGGCGGCGGCTGCGGCCGGTGGAACGCTGCCCGAAGTGGTTCGACGACGGTGAGGTACGCACGGGGGAGGACGGCCGGGGACACCGCAGGTACGAGGAGGGGGCCCTGGCGACGCTGGAGGTGCCCGGCACCGACTCACGGCTGTCCCGCGCGGTGCGCGAGGCGCGGGGCATCCTGCACACCGGGGCCGCGCCGGGCGCAGAGACCGCGGGACTGACGCCGGAGGCGCTGCGTACGCTGCTGGAGGGGCTGAGTACGGTTTCCGGGAGCGGGCCGTCGTGAGACGACGCAGGGACGGCCGGCCAGGGATGAGCGGGGAGACGGCCACCGGGGCACGGGCGCCCTTCCCGCGACCCCTCGGGGCACGCCCCGCCGACCGAACCCCGTGACCTGCCCCGACGCCACCGGAGACAATGGACCCCGTGCGCTATCGCATCCTCGGCACCACCCAGGCACTCCGCCCCGACGGCACGTCCGTCGCTGTGGGCGGGGCGCGGCTGCGCGCCCTGGTCACCGTGCTGGCCCTGCGGCCCGGCCGTACCGTCCCCGCGAGCCTGCTGGTCGACGAGGTGTGGGACGGCGACCCGCCCGCCGACGCGCCGGGCGCGCTCCAGGCGCTGGTCGGCCGGCTGCGCCGGGCGCTCGGCGCGGACGCCGTGGCCTCCGTCGAGGGCGGCTACCGGCTCACCGCCGCGGCCGACGACGTCGACCTGCACCGGTTCGAGCGGCTGACCGCCGACGGCCTGCGCGCCCTGGCGGACGGCGACCCCGCGAAGGCGGCCGGCGTCCTCGACGACGCCCTCGCCCTGTGGCACGGACCCGCCCTCGCCGACCTGCCCGACCGCACCGCGCGGGCCGCCCGCTGCGAGACCCGGCGCCTGGACGCGCTGCGCGCCCGTCACACCGCCGGGCTCGCCCTCGGCCAGGCCGAGCAGTCCCTGCCCGAACTGACCGCCCTGTGCGAGGCCCACCCCCTCGACGAACCCCTCCAGACACTGCGGCTGCGCGCCCTGCGGGACGCGGGCCGCACCGCCGAGGCGCTGGCCGCCTACGAGGACGTACGACAGCTGCTCGCGGACCGTCTCGGCTCCGATCCGGGACCGGAACTGCGGGCGCTGCACACGGAGTTGCTGAACCCGCCCGAGGCGACGGCCGGCCCCGCGCGGCAGGCGCCCGGCGGGCGCCCGCCCGCCCTGGCCGACGAGCCCCGCGACAGCCGGCGGCCGGGCAACCTCCGGGCCCGCCTCACCTCCTTCGTCGGCCGGGAGGCCGACATCGATGCCATCCGGGGCGATCTCGCCGGGGCCCGGCTCGTCACGCTGCTCGGACCGGGCGGCGCCGGGAAGACCCGGCTGTCCCAGGAGTCCGCCGAGGGCGTGCGGGACGTGGCCCGGGACGGGGTGTGGCTGGCCGAACTCGCCCCCGTCGACGATCCGTCCGACGTACCGGAGGCCGTGCTCACCGCCATCGGCGCCCGCGAGACCGTGCTGCACGGCGCCGGCGCCGAGGGCATACGGGCGGCGGCCGCCGACCGGTACGACGACCCCGTGGAACGGCTGGTCGAGCACTGCGCCCGACAGCGCATGCTGATCGTCCTCGACAACTGCGAGCACGTCGTCGAGGCGGCCGCCCGACTCGTCGAGGAACTGCTGGAACGCTGCCCGGAGTTGACGGTGCTCGCCACCAGCCGCGAGCCCCTCGGGGTGCCCGGTGAACTGCTGCGCCCGGTGGAGCCGCTGCCCGAGCCGGTCGCCCTGCGGCTGCTCGCCGAGCGCGGCGCGGCCGCCCGGCCCGGCTTCCGGATCGCGGACGACGCCGAGGCCTGCGCCGAGATCTGCCGACGGCTCGACGGACTGCCCCTGGCCATCGAACTCGCGGCCGCCCGGCTGCGGATGCTGACGCCCCGCCAGATCGCGGACCGGCTCGACGACCGCTTCCGGCTGCTCACCTCCGGCAGCCGCACCGTCCGTCCCCGCCAGCAGACCCTGCGCGCGGTCGTCGACTGGTCCTGGGACCTGCTCGACGAGGACGAACGGGACGTCCTGCGGCGCCTTTCGGTCTTCGCGGGCGGCTGCGACCTCGCCGCCGCCGAGGCCGTGTGCGGTCCGGCCGCGCTGGAGGCGCTCGGCTCGCTCGTCGACAAGTCCCTGGTGGTGGCCGCGCCTTCGGCCGCCCCGTCGGACCGGTGCACGGGCGGGGAGACGGCGCGGGGCGTCGAGCCGTGCACGGCGCACGGCGACGAGCCGCAGCCGGCACAGGGCGTCGGGCAGAGCTCGGCGCAGGGCCCGGTGCCGGGCCCTGACGCCGGGATGCGCTACCGCCTCCTGGAGACCGTCGCCGAGTACGCGGGCGAACGCCTCGACGAGGCGGGCCGGCGCACCGAGGCGGAGCGCGCGCACCTGACGTACTACCGCGAACTCGCCCGCACCACCGACCCGTTGCTGCGCGGCCCGGGCCAGCTCGCCGCCATCGAACGCTTCCAGACGGAGTACGAGAACCTGCGCACCGCGCTGCGCCACGCCGTGGCCGCCCGCGACGAGCAGGAGGCCCTGTGTCTGGTCCTGTCGCTCGTCTGGTACTGGCAGATGCGTGATCTGCGCATCGAGGCCCGCACCTGGTGCGCCGAGGTCATGACCCTCGGCCCCGACCCGTTCACCGAGCCCGTCCGGCCGGCCGCCCCGGTGTGGCAGCGCTGCACGGACGCGCCGCCGCCGATGACCGGCGAGGTCCTCGCCGAGGCCCGCCGGGGCCTGCACCTCTCCCATCTGGCCTGCATGGACACCGAGATGGAGGCGTGGCAGCAGCCGCAGGCCCAGGCCAAGCTGCGCGTGGTGGCCCAGACCTACGAGCCGGGGATGCCGCAGATCTGCCGCGCCCCCGGGATGCTCTGGTTCTTCGCCGTGATGCTCACCGGCGACATGCAGCGGATCCGGCTCATCATCGACGCCGCCGTGCGGACCTGCCGCGAGGCACCCGACTTCGAATGGGAGCTCGCGGGCAGTCTCCAGTTCCGCGCCAACCTGCTGGCCAACCGCACCGACTGGGCGGGCGACGCGGCCGACGACGCCGACGAGGCACTGGAGATCTTCCAGCGGCTCGGGGACGCCTGGGGCACCGCCGAGGCGCTCTCGGCCCGTGCCGAGGCGCACGAGCGCAAGGGCGCCTATCTGTCGGCCGCCGCCGACTACGAGGCCGCCATCGAGCACTCCGGCCGGCTCGGCGCCCGCGCCCAGGTGGCGATCCTCACCGCCCGGCTCGGTGCCGTGCTGCTGGAGGCGGGGCGGGACGAGGAGGGCGAGCGCCTGCTGCGCGAGGTGATCGGCCTGGGGGAGAACCCGGCCAACGAGGCGAGACCCTTCGCCCGGCTCTTCCTGTCCGGCTGGCTCAGCGTGAAGGACCGTACGGTCGAGGCGCGCGAGCACATCCTGTTGCTGCGCGAGGAGTTCGGGCTGGCCCACTTCGTGGTCTTCGACGCGTTCATCCTGGGCTCGGAGGCCTGGCTGGACGCGGTCGACGGCCGCTACGAGCAGTCCCTGGCCACCGTCCGGCAGGCACTGGAGAAGGCCGCCGACCGTCTCGCGCAGAACATCGCCCCTCATATGCGTTCCATCTACCTGTCCGTCGCGGCGGTCCCCCTCGCCCGGGTCGACGGCGGCGGCCGCGCCCGTGACGCGGCCCGCTGCCTGGGCACTGCCGCCGGGCTGCTGCCCCCCGGCCATGTCGCCGGAGTCCTGGAGCGCTCGGTGCTGGACCTGGCGGAGAGCTCCGTGCGGGCCGCGCTCGGCGACGAGGAGTACGAGGCCGCGTACGCGGCGGGCCGCACCCTCTCCTACGAGGAGGCCGCGGCCCTGGTCTGAGGGTCCGAACAGCTCCGGGACACACGGCGGGGCGGCGGCCGCTCCCGGAGGAGTGGCCGCCGCCCCGCCGTGGTGCGAACGCGCGTCCTGGTGCCGGACGGGCGTCAGCTCTTGGTGCGGAACTTGTGGATCGCGATCGGCGCCATCACCACGGTGAGCGCCAGCGACCAGCCGAGCGTCACCCACAGGCCGTGCGCGACCGGACCGCCCACCATCAGCCCGCGTGCCGCGTCCGCGAGGGAGGACAGCGGGTTGTACTCGGTGAAGTTCTGGAGCCAGCCCGGCATCGACTTGGTCGGTGCGAAGATCGACGAGCCGAACTGGAGCGGCATCAGCACCAGGAAGCCCATCGCCTGCACGGACTGCGCGCTCTTCATGATCACGCCGAGGGTGAGGAACACCCACATCAGGGCGGAGCCGAATATCGCGGACAGGCCCACGGAGGCGAACAGGCCGGGCCAGTTGGTGATGTGGAAGCCGACCAGGACGCCGACGACCATGAGGACAGCGGTCGCGATCAGCATCCGCATCACCTCGACCGCGATCTTGGCGAACAGCACCGAGCCGCGTCCGATCGGCAGGGACCGGAACCGGTCCATGACACCGGAGTTGAAGTCGGTGTTGAAGCCGGTGCCCACTCCCTGGGCCATGTTCATGCCCATCATGGCCATCAGGCCGGGCACGACGTACTGGACGTACGCCTCCTGGCCGCCGCCGAGCGACTGCCCGATGGAGCCGCCGAAGACGTAGACGAACAGCAGCGTGAAGATGACCGGGAACAGGATCGCGTCGAACATCGACTCCGGGTCCTGGCGGATCCACAGCAGGTTGCGGCGGATCAGCGCGCCGGTGTGGCGCAGATGGGCGCGCAGGGTGATCGGCGCGTCGGCCTCGAGGGCGGTCGGGGGCACGGTGGTGGCGCTCATACGGCGACCTCCTCGCGGTCTTCGGCGGGCGTGGCGTCCTGCGGGGCGCTGGCGCGGTGGCCGGTGAGGGACAGGAACACCTCGTCCAGGCTGGGCAGTTCGGTGCTGATGGAGGAGATCGTGATCCCGCGTGCGGTGACCGCGCCGACCACGGCGGTCAGCTGCTCGTCGCTCAGGATCGGCACGAGCAGATCGCCGCTCTCGGTGTCCACGGTCGTCGTGGCCAGCCCGGTGATGCCCAGCTCGTCGAGCATCCCGGCCAGCGGGCGCAGCTCCAGCGGATCGAGCGGCCGCACGCGCAGGGTGCGTCCGCCCACCCGGGCCTTAAGCTCGTCGATGGCGCCGCCCGCGATGACCTTGCCGCGGTCGACGACCGTCAGCTCGGTGGCGAGCTGCTCGGCCTCCTCCATGTACTGGGTGGTCAGCAGGACGGTGACACCGTCCCCGACCATGGTCTTGACCTCGGTCCACACCTCGTTGCGGGTGCGCGGGTCGAGTCCGGTGGTCGGCTCGTCCAGGTAGAGGACGGCCGGCCGGCCGATCATCGAGGCCGCCAGGTCCAGCCGGCGGCGCATACCGCCGGAGTACGTGCCCGCCGGCCGCCTGGCCGCCTCGGTGAGCGAGAACCGCTCGAGGAGCTCGTCGGCGCGGGCACGGGCGTCCTTGCGGGACAGGTCGAGCAGGCGGCCGATCAGGTAGAGGTTCTCCCAGCCGGGGAGCTTCTCGTCCACGGAGGCGTACTGCCCGGTCAGTCCGATCACCCGGCGCAGCTGCCGCGGCTGCCGTACGACGTCGTAGCCGGCGACGACGGCGTGTCCGGCGTCGGGGGCGGTGAGCGTGGACAGGATGCGCACGAGGGTGGTCTTCCCGGCGCCGTTCGGCCCGAGCACCCCCATCACGGTGCCCTCCCGCACGTCCAGGTCGACGCCGTCCAGCGCCTTGGTCTCCCCGAAGTGCTTCACCAGCCCCCGGACGGTGACGGCGGCGCCTCCGCCGTGGGGGTTCTTGTCGATTCGCGTCATGCCGACGACGGTGTCAGCCCCGACCGACAAACCACCGACACCCGGCCTACAGCCGCCGACATTCCACCGACAGTCGCCGACACTCGAACGACAGTCGCCGACAGTCGTTATCGGCGTCACCGATGCCGTCGGGCGGCGGACAGGGCGCGGACAGGGCGCAGCCCCGCCGACGGGGGAAGATCGGCGGGGCTGCGTGGTGCGGCGATGGCTCGATGGGCGTGGCGCCCGGCGGGCGTGGTGCGTGCCCGGCGGGCGTGGTGCCCGGTGGGCGGGCCGGTCAGTGGACGGAGTGCTCCTCCAGCGGGAACGTCCCGCCGACGACGTCCTCGGCGAACGCCTTCGCCGCGTTGCCCATGACCTCGCGCAGGTCGGCGTACTTCTTGACGAACTTCGGCACCCGGCCGCCGGTCAGCCCCATCATGTCGGTCCACACCAGCACCTGGGCGTCCGTCTCGGGGCCCGCGCCGATGCCGACCGTCGGGATGTGCAGGACCCGGGTCACCTCGGCCGCCAGCTCCGCCGGGACCAGCTCCAGCACGACCGCGAACGCGCCAGCGTCCTGGACGGACTTGGCGTCGCGCAGCAGCTGCTGGGCGGCCTCCTCGCCGCGGCCCTGGACCCGGTAGCCCATGGCGTTGACGGACTGCGGGGTGAGGCCGATGTGGGCCATCACCGGGATGCCGGACTCGACGAGGAGCCGGATCTGGTCGTGCGAGCGCTCGCCGCCCTCCAGCTTGACGGCGCCGACCCCGGCCTCCTTGACCAGCCGGGTCGCCGAGCGCAGCGCCTGGACCGGGCCCTCCTGGTAGGAGCCGAAGGGTAGGTCGCCGACGATGAGGGCGCGCCGGGTGCCGCGCACGACCGCGGCCGACAGCACGGTCATCTCGTCGAGGGTGACGGGTACGGTGGTCTCGTAGCCGAGGTGGCAGTTGCCCGCGGAGTCGCCGACGAGCATGACCGGGATCCCGGCCTCGTCGAAGACGGACGCCGTCATCGCGTCGTACGCGGTGAGCATGGGCCACTTCTCGCCGCGTTCCTTGGCGAGGGCGATGTCGCGGACGGTGACACGGCGGGTGCCCTTGCCCCCGTACAGCGCGTTGCTGCCGCCGGGGGGTGTCTGGGCAGCCGAGAGCTGCGTCATGGGAACGACTCCTTACGTCATCTCGAGGCACCCTGACGGTGTCCCCGGACCGCCTCCATGGTGGCACCTCGTGCCGGTGAGGGCCAGGGCACCCCTCGTGACGTTCCCCGCGCGTAAGGTCTCGGTAAAGGATTTCCGATACGAGACGGTCTCGTATCGGAAAGGCCCTAGGCTCGTCCCCATGACTACTCCTGCCGTCCCTGCCTCCCGGATACCGGAAGAGGTACACCGGCGCCGCTGGGCGATCCTCGGCGTGCTGATGCTCAGCCTGCTGATCGTCGTCCTCGACAACTCCATCCTGAACGTCGCCATCAAGACGATCTCGACCCCCGCCCCGACCGGTCTGGGCGCCACGCAGAGCGAGCTGGAGTGGGCGATCAACGCCTACACGCTCGTCTTCGCGGGTCTGCTCTTCACCGCGGGCCTGCTCGGCGACCGCCTCGGCCGCAAGCTGGTCCTGCTCGGCGGCCTCGCGGTCTTCGGCATCGGCTCGGCGCTCGCCGCCGAGTCCGGCTCGCCGACCGAGCTGATCGTCTTCCGCGCGGTGATGGGCCTGGGAGCCGCCTTCGTGATGCCCGCCACGCTCGCCGTCCTCATGAACGTCTTCGAGCGCGACGAGCAGCCGAAGGCCATCGGCATCTGGGCCGGCGGCGTCGGCCTCGCCATCGCCATCGGCCCGATCACCGGCGGCGTGCTGCTCGACCACTTCTGGTGGGGCTCGGTCTTCCTCATCAACGTGCCCATCGTGGTGCTCGCGATCGCCCTGATGCTGTGGCTGGTGCCGGACTCCCGCGACCCCCACCCCGGCCGCATCGACCCCGCCGGCGTGGTCCTGTCCGTCGTCGGTCTGGTCCTGCTCGTCTACGGCATCATCAAGGGCGGCCAGCTCGCCGACTTCACCGACGTCACCGTGCTCGCGACCATCGCCGCCGGTCTCGCCGTCCTCGCCGCCTTCGTGGTGGTCGAGAAGCGCAGCGACCACCCGTCCATCGACATCACGTACTTCCAGAACAAGGTCTTCTCGGCCGCCATCGCGGTCATCGCGCTGGTCTTCTTCGCCCTGATGGGCGTGACCTTCTTCTCCGTCTTCTACACCCAGAGCGTGCGCGGCTACTCGCCGCTCCAGACCGGCCTGCTGATGCTGCCGCTCGCCGCCGCTCAGATGATCTTCGCGCCGCGGGCCCGGCTGGTCGTCGACCGCTTCGGCGTCAAGGCCACGACCACCGGCGGCATGCTCCTGATCGCCGCGACGCTCGCCGCGTTCGCCTCGTTCGAGGCGGACACCCCGATCTGGCTGCTGGAGGTCGTCTTCTTCCTCATGGGCACCGGCATGGCGCACATCATGACGCCGACCAGCGTCGTGATCATGCAGGCCCTGCCCCGCGAGAAGGCCGGCTCCGCCTCCGCGCTCAGCAACACCTTCCGGCAGGTCGGCGGCGCGCTCGGCATCGCCGTCCTCGGCTCGGTCCTGTCGGCGTCCTACCGCAGCGGCGTCGAGGACAGCCTCGGCGCGCTGCCCGCCGGGCTGCGCGACACCGCCGGCGAGTCCATCGAGGCCACGCTGGGCATCGCCGCCAAGCTGGGCGCCCGGGGCCAGGCCCTGGTCAAGCCCGCCGACGACGCGTTCCTGCACGCCATGCACGTCACCGCGCTGTGCGGCTCCGTCATCGCCCTCGTCGGCGCCGTCGTGGTCGCGGTGTTCCTGCCGGGCCGGCCCACGGCCGGTCGGCAGGGCGAGCCGGAGCAGGAGCTGGTGGTGGCCGCGGAGTAGAAAGGCATCGGGACGGGGAGCAGACCCGGGGACCGGGGGAATCGCCGAGAATTCACCCGAGCGCAATGAAGGGACGGACGACAGTGAGCCTCGCCGACACCAACGCTTCGGGAGCACCCGTGAGGGGACGCCCCCGCAGCGAGGCCGTGGAGCGCGCCATCCTCGAGGGAGCGATGAAACTCCTGGAGGACGGCGTGCCCCTGGCGGAGCTCTCCATCGAGCGCATCGCCCGCACGGCCGGCGTCGGCAAGGCCACCATCTACCGTCGCTGGAGCGGCAAGGAGGAGCTGTTCGTCGACGTGCTGCGCGCCGCCGAGCCCCCGGACCCCGAACTCCCCGGCACCTCCATGCGCGACGACCTCGTCGTGCTGCTGGAGTCGCTGCGCCTGCGCGGCCTGGCCAGCCGCTCCTCGGCGATCCTGCACAACGTCCACGTCCAGATGAAGAGCAGCCCGAAGATCTGGGCGGTCTACGACAGCACGGTCCTCGCCCCCCGGCGCCGGCTCGCTGTCGAGATCCTGCGCCGCGGCCAGCGCGACGGCGAACTGCGCGCCGACGTCGACGTGGAGCTGGCCAACGACATCTTCGTGGGCCCGCTCCTGGTCCGGTCCGTCATGCGGCCGGACAGCGACCTCCCCGAGGACCTCGCGGAGCGCGTGGTCGACACCCTGCTCCAGGGACTGCGCCCGGCCGGCCCACCCGCTTCCTAGAGCGTGACCGGAGGCCCTGCCCGACGGCCGCCCGACCGCCGCCGACCGTCGCCCGAATGTGCGCGTTCCGTCACAGACCGCCTGTTCCGGCCGGCAAGCGGAACTCCCGGCGCCGCCCCGGACGTCCTCGTGCCCGTACGGCCGCCACGGGGCGGCGGGGATCGGAGCCGATCATCCCCTAGGGTCATAGGGACGTAGGGGACGACGGTGTGCTGGCGGGTAGTGAGGCGACGGTATGGCGCAGCAGGCGTATGCGACGGAGACGGACGAAGGCGTCTCGGACGACGAGCGTCCGGGCTCCCGGCTCCGCCGCCTGACGGGACGTCTGCTCGGCGGCTGGCGCGGTGATCCGCGCATCTGGCGCCGCGGCATCGTCCTCGCGGCGATCGCGCTGCTGCTCGCCCTGGTGATGCTGCTGCACTCGCGCATCCCGAACACCGTCGGCAACCTCGGCTCCCTCACGGAGACCTTCCTGCCCTGGTGCGGCCTTTTTGTGCCGGTGCTGCTGGTCCTGGCGCTGGTGCGCAGGTCGGCGACCGCGCTGATCGCGGTGCTGCTGCCGGCGATCGTGTGGCTGAACCTGTTCGGGGGGCTGCTCACGGACAAGGCGGCCACCGGCGGGGACCTCGTGGTGGCCACCCACAACGTCAACGCCGACAACGCCGACCCCTCGGGCACCGCCCGCGCCGTCGCCGCGTCCGGCGCGGACGTGCTGGCCCTGGAGGAGGTGAAGGCGTCCGAGGTCAAGACCTACGAGAGGGCGCTGGCCTCGACGTACGCGTACCACTCGGTGCAGGGCACGGTCGGGCTGTGGAGCAAGTACCCGCTCTCGTCCGTCGCGGCCGTCGACATCAAGCTGGGCTGGACCCGGGCGATGCGGGCGACCGTGGCGACGCCGTCCGGCGACGTCGCCGTGTACGTCGCCCATCTGCCGTCGGTGCGGGTGAAGATGAACGCCGGGTTCACCGCCCGCCAGCGCGACAAGAGCGCCGACGCGCTCGGCGAGGCCATCGCCGACGAGACCCTCGGCCGGAAGATCCTGCTCGGCGACCTGAACGGCACCATGAACGACCGCGCGCTGAACGCCGTCACCTCCCAGATGCGCTCCACCCAGGGCGCGGCGGGCAGCGGCTTCGGGTTCAGCTGGCCGGCGTCGTTCCCGATGGCGCGGATCGACCAGATCATGGTGCAGGGCGTCGATCCGGTGAGCTCGTGGACGCTGCCGGCCACCGGCAGTGACCATCTGCCGGTGGCCGCGCGGGTGGACCTCGCCGCGAGCGGCTCCTGACGGGCCCGGCGCGAACGGCTCCTGAAGGGCTGTCACGGGCGGCCGCGAAGGGCTGTCACGGGCGGCCCCGGGGGAGGCGCGCGAGCCTTCGTAACCTCGTCTTCACCTGGAGGAATACCGGATCCCCGAGACTTTGTTCCGTCGTTGAACATAAGATGGACGCAACTTCGCTCGGAAAGGCCCCTCATGCCCCTGGCCCTGCTCGCCCTCGCTGTCGGCGCCTTCGGCATCGGTACGACCGAGTTCCTGATGATGGGGCTGCTCCCCGACGTCGCGGACGACCTGCGCGTCTCCATACCCGGCGCCGGACATCTCGTCTCCGCCTACGCCCTCGGTGTCGTCATCGGCGCCCCCCTGCTGGCCGCGGTCACCGCGCGACGGTCCCGCCGCACGGTCCTCATCGCCCTGATGGTCCTGTTCGTGGCCGGCAACGCCCTCTCCGCCCTCGCCCCCGACTACGACTGGCTGCTGGCCGCCCGTTTCCTCAGCGGCCTTCCGCACGGCGCCTTCTTCGGCGTCGGCGCGGTCGTCGCGACGGGCCTGGTCGCCCCCGAACGCAAGGCCCGCTCGGTCTCGCTGATGTTCCTCGGGCTGACCGTCGCCAATGTCGCGGGCGTCCCCGTGGCCACCCTCATGGGCCAGCACCTGGGCTGGCGGGCCACGTTCCTCGGCGTCAGCGCGATCGGCCTCGCGGCGATCGTCGCGCTGGCGCTGCTGATCCCGCACGACCGCGCCCACGCCCCCGCGAGCGGGCTGCGCGGCGAACTGGCCGCGCTGCGCTCGCTGCCGGTGTGGCTGGCGCTCGGCACGACGGTCGCGGGCTTCGGCGCGCTGTTCGCCGCGTACAGCTACATCACCCCGATGCTCACCGACGCCGCCGGGTACGCCGACTCCAGCGTGACGCTGCTGCTGGCCCTGTTCGGCGTGGGCGCCACCGTGGGCAACCTGCTCGGCGGACGACTCGCGGACCACGCCATGCGCCGCACCCTCTTCGGCGGTCTGGCCTCGCTGGTCGCCGTCCTGGCGGTCTTCCCGCTGCTGATGCGCGCCGAGTGGAGCGCGGGGCTCGCGGTCGTCCTGCTCGGCGTCGCCGCGTTCGTCACCGGCTCGCCGCTCCAGCTCATGGTCATGGAGAAGGCGTCGGCGGCGCCGTCCCTGGCGTCCTCCGCCAACCAGGCCGCGTTCAACCTGGCCAACGCGGGCGGCGCGTGGATCGGCGGCCTGGCCCTGGCCGCGGGCCTCGGCGTGACCTCACCGGCCCTCGCGGGCGCGGGTCTCGCGCTGCTCGGTCTCGCGGTGGCGGCCGTCGCCCACCTGGTGGACGTCCGGCGCGCGAGCCTGACGGCGGGACGGGAGCGCGTGGTCGCCACCCACCTGCTCGACCGGCCGGGCGCCCTGCACCACTGAGAGGTCCCCCAAGAGCTCCGAACCACTGGAATCGGGGCCCCGCCGGCCCGGTACCCGGGGGGTGCGGTGCCTCATCCGTTACTCACGCGTGCTCGCCCAGTGGTGGCTTCC
>NZ_JBSFIA010000037.1:0-113728 GCF_053597355.1 Streptomyces sp. NPDC001443 | reverse complement strand
CGTGGCGGCCCGGCCCGGGCCGGGCCGCCACGGCGGGAAAGCACCAGGGCCGTGTCCCTCCCCTGCGCGGGGACGGGACACGGCCCTTGGGCGTGCCGGTACGGCTCCTGCCGCTCGCGTCGTCGGGTCAGTACCGCGGACGGCTGAACCAGGCGGCGCCGGACGGGGCGATCATCGCCGCCGCCATGATGCCGCCGAAGCCGATCCACAGCAGCGCCCACACGAAGGCGGCCGAGGAGCTGGCGCTGGCCGCGCTGATCAGGATGAGGACGCCGAAGAGGGCGCCCAGGATGCCGTAGACCATGGTGGTGATGCGGATGCCCTGGCCGCCGCGGGAGAACTTCACTCCCAAGGTGATCGACAGTGCCGTCAGGCCCAGGAAGATCACCCCGATGACGACGATGATGCCCGCCGACGCGTGACCGAGGTCCGAGAGCCCGTTGCTGCCGAACGTGTCCTCGCCCGAGTTGGAGGCGTCGTTGACCGCGGCGGCGCCGAGGACCATCAGGATGCCGCCGATGGCCTGCACCGCCGCCACGATGTAGAGCAGCACACGCGCGGTCGTCATCAGACCCGGCATCGTCTGCGGCATCGCGTTCGCACCCGCGTAGCCGGGGTAGGCCTGCTGCGGGTATCCGTAGCCCTGCTGCGGCGGGACGCCGGGCGGCTGCTGGGGGTAGCCGTAGCCGGGAGCGGCCGGCGGCTGCTGGGGCGGCTGCCCGTAGGGGTTGTTCGGGTCGCCGAAACTCATGGCGGTCCTTCCTCCGTGTTGCCCAGGTGCGGGGACGACGCGCGGCACGGTTTCGGAGGAAGGTTCTACAGATGCGGTCCGTCCCCCCGGTACTGCCCGCGACACTGTGCTGCTCATCGTTCTTTAGACGCCTCTTACTTGTCCAGCGGCATTCCGCATGTGTTGTGCAAGTGCAACATCGCCGATCATGGGCGGATGCTGCGGATTCGGCTGGTAAGGCGGAGGCGGGCGCCGTGCGACGGCCGGGGACGGACCGGCCTTGTCGTGGACCCGGATTGGAACCCGGGGGCGGTCATCCGGGAGGATGGGGTCATGACCGCCCAGATTCTCGATGGCAAGGCCACCGCAGCCGAGATCAAGTCCGATCTGACCGCCCGCGTCGCGGCGCTGAAGGAGAAGGGCGTCACGCCCGGCCTCGGCACGATCCTCGTCGGGGAAGACCCCGGCAGCCAGAAGTACGTCGCCGGCAAGCACCGCGACTGCGCAGAGGTCGGCATCGCGTCCATCCAGCGCGAACTGCCCGCCACCGCCACGCAGGACGAGATCGAGGCGGTCGTGAAGGAGCTGAACGAGGACCCGGCGTGCACCGGCTACATCGTTCAGCTGCCGCTGCCCAAGGGCATCGACGAGAACCGCATCCTCGAACTGATGGACCCGCACAAGGACGCCGACGGTCTGCACCCGACCAACCTCGGCCGCCTGGTGCTCAACGAGCCCGCCCCGCTGCCCTGCACCCCCAACGGTGTGCTGACGCTGCTGCGCCGCTACGGCGTGGAGACCAAGGGTGCCGAGGTGGTGGTCGTCGGCCGCGGCGTCACCATCGGGCGTTCGATGCCGCTGCTGATGACGCGGCGCAGCGAGAACGCGACGGTGACCCAGTGCCACACCGGCACCCGTGACCTGGCCGCCCACCTCAGGCGGGCCGACATCATCGTCGCCGCGGCCGGCTTCGCGCACCTGATCCGCCCCGAGGACGTCAAGCCGGGCGCCGCCGTCCTCGACGTCGGTGTCTCGCGCAACGCCGAGGGCAAGATCGTCGGGGATGTCCACCCGGGCGTCGCCGAGGTGGCCGGCTTCATCTCCCCGAACCCGGGCGGGGTCGGCCCGATGACCCGCGCCCAGCTGCTCGTCAACGTGGTCGAGGCGGCGGAGCGCAGTGCCGGCTGAGGCGGACGAGACCCGGCAGGGGGCCGCAGGGACCTCCGCGCAGACCTCCGCGCAGACCTCCGTACGGGCGTCCGCGCGGGTCGCCGCGCCGGACCCCGCGGAGGGCGACGCGCGGAGCGGGAGCCGGGACGGCGAGCGGGCCGACGGGAAGCGTGAGGCCCACGTCGAGGGACGGTCCGGCGGACAGGACGACGCCCGCGTCGACGGGCGGCCCGGTGGGCGGGGCGGCGAGCAGGCGGACGCGGAGCCCACCGTCCACGATCCGATCAGCGCGCCCGACGCCGCCGGGAGGCCGAGGCGTGCCACGCGCCGGTTCCCACTGTTCACCAGGGACACCGCGCGCCCCGAGGGCGGCGGCCGGGCCGCGCCCGGCGACGCTCCGGCCCCCGCGCGGCAGTGGCCGATCCTCGCCGTGCTGATCGTGGTCGGGCTGGGCCTGCTGCTGACGGCGCTGGACCAGTTCCGGGTCGGGACGATCCTGATCGGCGCGGCCCTCCTCGCCGGCGCGGTCATGCGCTGGATGCTGCCGAGCGTCGGCATGCTCGCGGTGCGCTCCCGCTTCACGGACATCGCGACCTACGGCGTGCTGGGCCTCGCCATCGTGCTGCTCGCCCTGATGGCGCAGCCGAACCCGTGGCTGGTGATCCCCTTCCTGAAGGGCGCGCTGCACTTCAGCGTCAGCGGCTGATCCCCGCGTACGGCGTACGGCGGTCCGTCCTCACCCCCGTCGGAGGACGGCCCGCCGCCGGACACCACCCTCCCCCGCCGCGAACGCGCGGTTCAACAGCTGCCGACGCGCTGTGTCACGGAAGTGACCGTTCCGCTACCGTGTCCGCGCCATGCCACAAGCGTGCTGCCGTGAGCGTGACGCCGTGAGTGTGCTGCCTCGACCGGTGATCCGGAGGCATTTGAGGCACGTGAGGTCACGCTTGTGTGCCCACTGTGTCGATGAGTTGACAAGTTCGGAAAGCGTCCCGAATCGGCCGTACACCGCGACTAACGTGTCCAATGAGGACGGTCCGGGACGGCTCGGGTGGACCAGGGCGTCCGGCGATCGGTCGGGCGCGCGGAGATGCACGCGCGCGGTCCGCGCGCTCCCGTGCGCCTTCGCCCCGGGAACTGGGTCCGCGGCCGGGCGCATCCCTGTGGGTAGTCGGAACGGGGACCCGGCGGAGGGCGTCACGCACGGGAACGATCGGCACCTGCCGGGGGGAAGAGGGGGGTTCGATGCCTCGTTGGAGGGCCTTGCCGGATGAACTCGATCCGCAGGTGAGGGAGTTCGTCAGCCAGTTACGGCGGCTGGTGGACCGCGGTGGTCTGGGCGTCGCGGCGGTGGCCGACCGCACGGGATACAGCAAGACGTCCTGGGAGCGCTATCTCAACGGCCGGCTCCTGGCGCCCAAAGGGGCGATCGTGGCGCTGGCCGAGGTGACCGGCACCAGCCCGGTCCATCTGACCACCATGTGGGAACTCGCCGAACGCGCCTGGAGCCGTTCGGAGATGCGTCACGACATGACCATGGAGGCCTTCCGTATCTCCCAGGCGCGGGCCGCGCTGGGGGAGTTCGGCGCCCCGCCCGTGAACGCCGAGCCGCCCGCGAAGGCCAGGCCGGGCAGAGCGGCCCGCCAGGGCGGCAACGCCACGGTGGCCCCGGGGGTCGCGGGCCCCGCGGGAGTCGCCCCGACCGTGCCGCAGCAGTCGGGAAGACCCGACATCGACGCCCGGCGGCGAGACGACGCCGTCCGCCACGGTTCCGGCCCGCACCCGGCTCCCGGTCCGGACCCGAGCCCGTACGGCGCACCGCCGCAGGGCGACGGGCCGGGGGCCGAGGGCTCGGCCGGAAAGCGGCGGGCGACGATGTTCCTCGCGGGTCTCGTCGGTGTCCTCGTCGTCATGGCCGGAGTGTTCTTCTTCGCCACCCACGACGGCGACGGCAAGGGGGAGGCGGGGACGGGTGGTTCGCCCTCGGCGTCGGTCGGCGCCACCGCCGCGCTGCCCGCCGGGGTGAAGTGCAGCGGAGCGGGCTGCACCGGCAAGGACGCGGAGAGCATGGGGTGCAGCGGCGCCCTGGTGACCACCGCCGCGAAGGCGACCGTCGCCACGACCGTCGTCGAGGTCCGCTACAGCGAGACCTGCAAGGCCGCGTGGGGGCGCATCACGGGTGCCGGGCGGGGGGACGAGGTCCAGGTCACCGTCGGTACCGCCCGGCAGTCCGGCAGCATCACGGCCGCCGGGGACGCCATCGCGTACACGCCGATGCTGGCCGTGAGGAACGCGGCCGAGGCGAAGGCGTGCGCGACCCTGGCGTCCGGACCGAAGGGGTGCACGCGGTAGTGGTCCGGTCGTAGGGGTGCGGGCGGTAGCGGTCCGGGTCGTAGAGGCGCGGGCGGTGGTGGTTCGGGCCGAAAGGGGCGCGCGGTGGCGGTCCGGGGCGTGGCGGTGCGGCCCGGGCGGTTCGTGGTGGTGCGAGTCGTGGGATGCGATCGGCGTCACGAACAATTCGGTGTCGGACACGCATGATCGTCGGCATCCGGGGCAGGCGGACATCACCCCCACGGGAGTCCGGCGATCCGGCACCCCAAGGCGGCCGCCCGTGTCCCCTCTCCCGGACCGGCGGCCGCCGGTCGCGCCCCCCCCGGGCCGCGAGCCCGGCCGCCGCGCCGGCCTTCCCGGCCGTGAGTCCGTCAGACGCTCTCGGTTTCCGGGCCGTGAGCCCGTCCGGTCGCCGCGCTCACGCACCCTTCAGGCCGTCAGCCCGGCCGTTGTTCTCACCCTTTGGGGTGAATGTCGATCGACTTGTTTCCGCGCGGCCGTTCGCCCGGTCGGCGTCTCTCTGTGGGGCGGGCCACACGGGCCCGCGCGTCCGGCATCCCGGATGCGCGATAGCCTGACCGCTGGATCTCTCTTGACGCCAAGAGATCGATCATTCGTACCGGTGATCGATCATCGCGGCCGGCGCCGGTCACGAGCCGACGGCGGGGATCCCGGACCCCCGGGGCAGGGACGCCCCACCGCCAGCTGTCATACGGAGAACGCCATGACCCGCACTCCCGTGAACGTCACCGTCACCGGCGCGGCCGGCCAGATCGGTTACGCCCTCCTCTTCCGCATCGCCTCCGGTCAGCTGCTCGGCGCGGACGTGCCGGTCAAGCTGCGCCTCCTGGAGATCACCCCGGCGCTCAAGGCCGCCGAGGGCACGGCCATGGAACTGGACGACTGCGCGTTCCCGCTCCTTCAGGGCATCGACATCACGGACGACCCGAACGTCGCCTTCGACGGCACGAACGTCGCCCTTCTCGTGGGCGCCCGTCCGCGCACCAAGGGCATGGAGCGCGGTGACCTGCTCTCCGCCAACGGCGGCATCTTCAAGCCGCAGGGCAAGGCCATCAACGACCACGCCGCGGACGACATCAAGGTCCTCGTCGTCGGCAACCCGGCCAACACCAACGCGCTCATCGCGCAGGCCGCCGCTCCGGACGTACCGGCCGAGCGCTTCACCGCGATGACCCGCCTCGACCACAACCGCGCGCTGACCCAGCTCGCGAAGAAGACCGGCACCACGGTCGCGGACATCAAGCGCCTGACGATCTGGGGCAACCACTCCGCCACCCAGTACCCCGACATCTTCCACGCCACGGTCGCCGGCAAGAACGCCGCCGAGGTCGTGAACGACGAGAAGTGGCTGGCCGAGGACTTCATCCCGACCGTCGCCAAGCGCGGTGCCGCGATCATCGAGGCCCGTGGCGCGTCCTCCGCCGCCTCGGCCGCCAACGCCGCCATCGACCACGTGTACACGTGGGTCAACGGCACGGCGGACGGCGACTGGACCTCCATGGGCATCCCGTCGGACGGCTCCTACGGCGTCCCGGAGGGCCTGATCTCCTCCTTCCCCGTCACCACCAAGGACGGCAAGTACGAGATCGTCCAGGGCCTGGACATCAACGAGTTCTCGCGCGCCCGCATCGACGCCTCCGTCAAGGAGCTCGAGGAGGAGCGCGACGCGGTCCGCGGCCTCGGCCTCATCTGAGCCGTCCGCGGCCGACCGCGCCTTCGCGGTTCTGTCACGACCTCGCACAGGCCCCGTTCCGGTTCCTACCGGAACGGGGCCTGTGGCCGTTTTCGCCGCTAACGTCGAAAGCGGTGGCCAACAGGGCGTTCGGGGGGTCCGTGATGGACGCATTCGGATGGGACGGCTCCGGTCCGGCACACGAGCCGGGTGCCGGACATGACGCCGGCTTCGGACATGAGCCTCGCTCAGGGCGCGAGCCGAGCGCAGGACATGAGCCGAGCGCAGGACATGAGCCGGGCTCAGTACATGAGTCGGGCTCAGGTCATGGGCCGAACTCAGGGCGCGAGCCGAGCGCAGGGCACGAGTCGAGCTCGGGGCGTGAGCCCGGCTTCGGGTACGAGCCGAGCGAGGAAGGCTCCGCGCCGCCGTGGGCGTCGGCCGAGACCCGGACCGGCACAGCGCTGCCACCGTCGTGGACGCTCCCGCCGGACCGGCCGCCGACTCCCCTCCCGCCCCCTTGGGCACCCGCCGCAGGTCACACCCCGGTTCCCGCTCCTGCCTCCGCCCCCGTCGGTTCCCGGGTGGCGCGTCTGCTGCTCGTGACCACCGCCACGGTCGTCCTCGGCGGGGGCGTCGGAACCGGGCTCTGGTACCTCACCCGCGACCCCGTCACCCCGTCAGGGGCGGCCCCGACCGTCGCCGCCCCGGCCTCCGCAGGCACCGCGACCACCGACGACACCGCCACCGGCGAGGACGCCGCGACCACCCCGGCCGCCGACGCCGACGCGACCTCGGCGCCGCCCGCGGCCACGACACCGGCGAAGTCACCCGCCGTGCCGACCGGGACGGCCGCCCCGGGCTACCGCACGGCCCGTGACCCGGTCGGTTACACCGTGGCCGTCCCCGAGGGCTGGACCCGCAGGCAGAAACAGGGCGAGCTGGCCCCGGTCGTCTCCTACGACTCCCCGGACGGCGGCCGCCGGCTCCAGATCTTCGCGCTCGCCGAGAGCACCCCGGCCGAGTCCCTGGACCTCGCCGAGCACGACCCCGGTTACGGCTTCGCCCGCCAGCCCGGCTACCGGGTCCTCGACCGCCGGTCCGGCACCGCCTTCGCCGAGCTGACCTACCGCTACGACGACGCGGACGCCGGCCCCCGCCAGGTGATCGACCACCGCTTCCGGGCCGCCGACGGCACGCTCTACGCGATCCGCTCCAGCGGCCCCGAGGACCTCGCCGCCGACCTGGTCCGGGCCCCGCTCACCACGGCGGTCACGTCCTTCTGCCCACCGGGCGGCGGGTGCGGGAGCTGATGGGGCCTGGTCGGAAAGCGAGCCGGGACCGCCCTCCGGCCAGGCACCGGTCACCGCTTCCGCAACTCCTCGGCCATGCCCTGCAGCGCGTGGGACGACCACCTCTGCAGGCCGGGCCCGAACGTGATCCGAGTGGCTCCCAGCGTGCCGAGCTCGCCGGGCGAGGGTCCGTCGCCGTCGAGCCGCGCGAACACGTTGAGCGGGCCCTGGATGCCCGAACGCAGCAGCGGCAGCAATCCGGTCGGGGCGCCGATCGGATAGACGCAGTCGGCCCCGGCGGCCACGTACCGGGCGGCCCGTTCGACGGCGTGGCCGGGATCGGTGACCCCGCGCAGGAAGGTGTCGACCCGCGCGTTGACGAAGAGCAGGCCGGCCGCCGCCGACCGCACCTCGGCCAGCCGGTCGGCGTGTTCTTGAGGATCCTTCAGGACGCCGCCCGAGGAGTCCTCCAGGTTGCAGCCCACGGCCCCCGTCTCCAGCAGCCGCTCCACCAGTTCCCCCGGCGGGAGCCCGTATCCGTCCTCGACGTCCGCCGACACCGGGATGTCCACGGCCCGTACGATCCGCGCCACCGCCGCGAACATCTCGTCGGCCGGGGTCGCGCCGTCCGCGTACCCCAGCGAGGCGGCGACTCCGGCGCTCGGCGTGGCCAGGGCCGGGAACCCGGCATCGGCGAACACCCGGGCGCTCGCCGCATCCCACGGGCCGGGCAGGACGAGCGGGTCGTCCGGCGTCCGGCGCAGGTGCAGGGCGCGGAAGGCCTCGGCCTTGTTCACGGTCGCCGCCCTCTCCCCGTCAGCCGTGCTGTCCGGGCCGGTAGTGCCCCGGCACCATCCGGGTGGACACCGCGAACCGGTTCCACGCGTTGATCACCGTGATCGCGGCGATGAGCTGGGCCAGCTCGGCCTCGTCGAACTGCTTGGCGGCCCGCTCGTACACATCGTCCGGTACGAACCCGTCGGTGAGGACCGTGACGGCCTCGGTCAGCTCCAGCGCCGCGAGTTCCTTCTCCGTGTAGAAGTGCCGGGACTCCTCCCAGGCGGCGACCTGGATGATCCGTTCCACGCTCTCGCCCGCCGCGAGCGCGTCCTTGGTGTGCATGTCGAGGCAGAACGCGCAGTGGTTGAGCTGCGAGGCGCGGATCTTCACCAGCTCGGCCAGCCGCGGGTCGAGCCCGGCCCGCGCGGCCCGGTCCAGCTGGACCATCGCCTTGTAGACCGCGGGCGAATGCTGGGCCCAGGCGAGCCGCGGGGTGTGCTCGGGGGCGTACTCGGTGGCCGACGTCGTGCCGGTCGTACCGGTCGTGTCGGAGTCGTGGCTGTCGTGGTTGTCGTTCGTACTCATGCTGTCGACCCTAGGGGCGAGGCAGCCCACGGGTATGGTCCATTTCCATGGCTGAATCCTGGGCCAATCTGGGCATCGACCTGCATCTGGAACCGTCCGGACCGGGCCTGCGCCGAGGGCTGACCGACGCCCTGCGCGAGGCGGTCCGCAGCGGACGGCTGACCGCGGGCACCCGGCTGCCGTCCTCCCGGTCCCTCGCCGCAGACCTGGGCATCGCCCGCAACACGGTCGCCGACGCCTACGCCGACCTGGTGGCCGAGGGCTGGCTGACCGCCCGGCAGGGCTCCGGCACCCGGGTCGCCATGGGGGTACCTCCCACGGCTTCCGGACAGTGGGGGAGCGCGCTGCCCCGGCCGTCCGGCCGCCCGGCCCTCCAGCCGCGCCCACCCGGCCGGCCCGCCTACAGCCTTCTCCCGGGCAACCCGGACGTCGCGACCTTCCCGCGCGCCGAGTGGCTCAGGGCCGCCCGCCGTGCCCTGGCCGCCGCCCCGAACGACGCCCTCGGCTACGGCGACCCGCGCGGCCGCGTCGAACTGCGCACCGCGCTCGCGGGTTACCTCTCCCGGGCCCGGGGCGTGCGCGCGGACCCCGACCGCGTCCTCGTCTGTTCCGGGTTCGTCCACGGCCTGCGGCTGCTCGGCGAGTTGCTGCACGCCCGCGGGCTGCGCACCCTGGCCGTGGAGTCGTACAGCCTCGACGTGCACCGCGATCTCGTCGAGCGCACCGGCCTGCGTACCGTCCCGCTGCCCTTCGACGAGCGCGGCACCCGCCCGGGGGACCTGACCGGCGTACGGGCGATGCTGCTGACCCCCGCCCACCAGTTCCCGATGGGCGTCGCGCTGCGCCCCGAACACCGGGCCGCCGTGGTCGACTGGGCCCGTCGCACCGGCGGTCTGATCCTGGAGGACGACTACGACGGCGAGTTCCGCTACGACCGTCAGCCCGTCGGCGCCCTCCAGGACCTGGACCCCGAGCACGTGGTCTACCTCGGCACGGCCAGCAAGTCCCTCGCCCCCGGTCTGCGCCTGGGCTGGCTGGTGCTGCCGCCGTCCCTGGCCCCCGAGGAGGTGATGGGGGAGGCCTCCACCACCGGCGTGCTGGACCAGCTGACCTTCGCCGAGTTCATCACCTCCGGCGCCTACGACCGTCATGTGCGCGCCGTCCGCCAGCGGTACCGCCGCCGCCGTGACGAACTGGTCGCGGCGATCGCCGACCGCGCGCCGGGCATCCGCGTCACCGGTATCGCCGCCGGTCTGCACGCCGTCGTACGGCTGCCGCCGGGAACCGAGCAGTCGGTGGTCCGGGCGGCCGCCCGGCAGGGGCTGGCCGTCCAGGGCCTGTCCCGCTTCCGCCATGAACTGGCCACCGTGGAGCCGCTGGACGCCCTGGTCGTCGGCTACGGCACACCGCCGGACCACGCGTGGACCGGCACGCTGGAGGCACTGCTCAGGGTGTTGCCGTAGGGGGCGACACCGGCGTCTCCCGCGTCGCCGGCGTCTCCTGCGGTGCCTCCCCGAACCGCGCCAGCGCCAGCGCGCCCGCAACCGCCACCGCGAAGCCCAGCGCCGCCAGCCAGGTCAGCCCCTCCCGGGTGCGGTCGCCGAGCCAGATCACGCCCACCGCCGCCGGACCGATCGTCTCGCCGATCACCATGCCGGCCGTCGCCGTCGTCACCGAACCGCGTTGCAGCGCCGAGGTCAGCAGCAGGAACGCGGCACCCCCGCCGAGCAGCAGCGCGTAGACCGCCGGGTCGGACAGCAGGTCGGCCGGCCGCAACGAGTCGACCAGCCGGACCGACACCTCGACCACCCCGAAGCCGAAGCCCGCGCCCAGTCCCAGCACCAGGGCCCGGGTCCGCCCGTGCAGCCGTCCGCCGAGCAGGCCCAGCAGCAGCACCGCCAGGGCCGTGGCCACCATCGCGTACCGCAGCGCTCCCGGCCCGCTCTCGGCCCCTTCCGTCCCGGACGCCAGGCCCAGCATCGCCAGCCCCAGACACACCACCGCGACCGCGGCCCACTCCACCCCGCTCAGCCGCACCCTCAGCAGCCGCGCCGCCACCACCGCCGTCACCGCGAGGCTCGCGGCCAGCGCGGCGCTCACCGCGTAGATCGGCAGCGAACGCAGCGCCGCGATCTGGAGCAGGAACCCCAGCCCGTCCAGCGCGAGTCCGGCCAGATACCGCCACTGCCGCAGCGCCCGCAGCAACAGCGCGGCATCCCCACCGCCCCCGGCCGCGCCCGCCTCCCGCGCGGCCATCGCCTGGAGAACCGTCGCCGTACCGAAACACACCGCGGCACCCAGTGCGCACACCATCCCGAACAGCACGAAAGCGACTCCAAGGGGGCGGGAGACCGCCGGACCCCCTGCCGGGTCCGGCGCGCCTGTCTCTAGGATGACCGCCGGACATCACGGACCGACGGGGGACACGAACATGGCAGACACACGCAGACAGCTACGCTCCGGCGCGGTGGTCCTCGGCGGCATGGGCCTGCTCGCCACCGCCCTGACCGCCTGCTCCTCCGCCCCGGACCAGCGCTGTGTCGACCGGAACAGCTACCAGCTCGGCAAGGGCTACAAGGTCGTCTCCGACAAGAACTGCAAGTCCACCACGCCTTCCAAGACGTCCAAGACCTCCGTGAACGGCGCCTGGTACTACGGCGGCAACGAGAAGAAGTCCTGGGTCACCGGGGGCTCCTTCACCAAGCCGGGCAAGAGCTCCGGCTCCGGTTCGAGTTCGGGTTCGCGCGGTTCCTCGGACGACGACGGCAGCCACAAGAGCGGGGTCCACCGCGGCGGCTTCGGCAGCGGCGGCCACGGCAGCTCCGGCGGCTGACGGGTATCCGGACCGTGGAACGCCGTACGACCACCCCCCGCCCCGGCTGGCAGCAGACCGTCGAGGGCCAGGGACTCGTCTACCCCCTCACCCGCCATCCCGACGGCTCGCTGCGCCCCTACTGGGACGAGAGCGCCTACTACGTCTTCACCCTGGACGAGGTCGAGACGCTGGAGGAGACGGTCGAGGAACTGCACCGCATGTGCCTCGCCGCGGCCGGGCACATCGTGGCGCGGGACCGTCTCGCCGACCTCGGCATCACCGACCCGCGCGTCGCCGCGGCGGTGACCGAGGCCTGGCACCGGCGCGCCGAACTGCCCTCCCTGTACGGCCGCTTCGACCTCCGGTACGACGGCACCGGCCCGGCCAAGCTGCTGGAGTACAACGCCGACACGCCCAC
This sequence comes from Streptomyces sp. NPDC001443, assembly GCF_053597355.1. Lineage (NCBI taxonomy): Bacteria > Bacillati > Actinomycetota > Actinomycetes > Kitasatosporales > Streptomycetaceae > Streptomyces > Streptomyces sp. NPDC001443. The sequence goes on along the minus strand of NZ_JBSFIA010000037.1, from coordinate 101,914 downwards.
CTCCCTGGTCGAGGCCGCCTCACCCCAGTGGTTCTGGATGGAGGAACGTTTTCCCGGCGCCGACCAGTGGAACTCCCTGCACGAACGGCTGGTCGACAGCTGGCGCAAGCAGGCCGGGCTGCTTCCGCCGGGCAGTCCCCTGCACTTCGCGCACTCCTCCGCCGACGAACTGGGCGAGGACCTGATGACGGTCGCGTACCTGAAGGAGACCGCCGAACAGGCCGGCCTCGCCACCGAGTGGATCTCCATGGAGGAGATCGGCTGGGACACCCTCTCCGGCCGCTTCGTGGACCAGCAGCTCGGTTTCATCCGCAGCATCTTCAAGCTCTACCCGTGGGAATGGCTCACCACCGACGCCTTCGCCGGCCATGTCCTCGACACCCTGGACAACGGCGGCGGCACCGGGTCCACCCTCTGGATCGAGCCGGCCTGGAAGATGCTCCTCAGCAACAAGGCGCTGCTGGCGATCCTCTGGGAGCTGTACCCGGGGCACCCCAACCTGCTCCCCGCCTACCTCGACGGCCCCCGCGACCTGGCGGCCACGACCGGCTACGTGGCGAAGCCCCTCCTCGGCCGCGAAGGCGCCGGGGTGACGATCCACGAGCCCGGCTCCGCCGCTCCCGACCCCTCCGCCCCGGCGCCCGGCGACGAACCCCGCTGCTATCAGGCGCTGGCGGAGCTGCCCGTCTTCGACGGCAACCACGTCGTCCTCGGAGCCTGGGTGGTCGGGGACGAGTCGGCCGGTCTCGGGATCCGGGAATCCGCCGGCCCGATCACGGACGAGTACGCCCGCTTCCTGCCCCACGTGATCCTCTAGCGGCCCGCTCGGGCGGGCGAGCAGGCGGCCCGTCGCCCGCTCACCCGTCCAGCACCGCGCGCAGCTGGTCCAGCCCCCAGTCCAGGTCCTCCTTCGCGATCACCAGCGGGGGTGCGATCCGGACGGTCGAGCCGTGGGTGTCCTTCACCAGGACCCCGCGGTCCATCAGCTTCTCGGAGACCTCCCGGGCCGTCCCGTACGCCGGGGCGATGTCGACGCCCGCCCACAGCCCGCGCCCGCGTACCGCCGTCGCCCGCCCGCCCGCGGTCAGCGCGGCCAGCTCCCGGTGCAGGTGCTCGCCCAGCTCGGCGGCCCTGGCCTGGTACTCGCCCGACCGCAGCATCGCGATCACCTCCAGGGCCACCGCGCAGGCCAGCGGGTTCCCGCCGAACGTCGACCCGTGCTCCCCGGGCCGGAACACCCCCAGCACCTCGGCGCTCGACACCACCGCCGACACCGGCACGATCCCGCCGCCCAGGGCCTTGCCCAGCACGTACACATCGGGCACCACACCCTCGTGCTCGCACGCGAACGTACGTCCGGTCCGGCCGAGGCCCGACTGGATCTCGTCGGCGACGAACAGCACGTTCCGCTCCCGGGTCAGCTCCCGCACCCCCGGCAGATATCCGGCCGGCGGCACCAGCACCCCCGCCTCGCCCTGGATCGGCTCCAGCAGCACGGCCACCGTGTTCTCGGTCAGCGCCGACCGCAGCGCCGTGAGGTCGCCGTACGGCACGATCTCGAAGCCCGGCGTGTACGGCCCGAAGTCCGCCCGTGCCTCCGGATCGGTCGAGAAGCTGATGACCGTCGTCGTACGGCCGTGGAAGTTGTTGCCCGCGACCACGATCTTCGCCATCTCCGACGGCACGCCCTTGACCCGGTACCCCCACTTCCGGGCGGTCTTCACGGCCGTCTCGACCGCCTCCACGCCCGTGTTCATCGGCAGCACCATCTCCATCCCGCACAGCTCGGCGAGCTCGGCGCAGAACGCCGCGAAGCGGTCGTGGTGGAAAGCCCGGGACGTCAGCGTCACCCGGTCGAGCTGGGCCTTCGCCGCCTCGATCAGCCGCCGGTTGCCGTGCCCGAAGTTGAGCGCGGAGTATCCGGCCAGCAGATCCAGATACCGGCGCCCCTCGATGTCGGTCATCCACGCGCCGTCGGCGGTGGCGACGACCACCGGCAGCGGGCGGTAGTTGTGCGCGCTGTGCTCCTCGGCCGCTAGGACCATGGACTCTGTGGCAATCACGGGGTCGGTCACTGTGCCCTCCAGGACGTGGGACGGGCCCCCTTCCCATGGTCGCTCGCATGATGGACGCGGGACCATGCGCCACGACACGCCCGGTAGGCTTTCCCGCGGGCCGTGACTGGCGCGCTGGGATGGGACGAACCATCGGGGAGCGGCCCGGTAGTGACCAGTGCCGTGCGCCTGGGCCGTGCCGTGAACCGTGACCGCATTCGATGCCACGCCACCCGGAGCCCGAGATGACAGAGCAGCAGCCCCTCTCCACCGAGTCCACCGCCTTCCGCGCCGCCCTCGACGTGATCCGCGCCGTCGAGCCCCGTGTCGCCGACGCCATCGGCCAGGAGGTCGCCGATCAGCGCGAGATGCTCAAGCTGATCGCCTCCGAGAACTACGCCTCCCCGGCCACCCTGCTGGCCATGGGTAACTGGTTCAGCGACAAGTACGCCGAGGGCACCGTCGGCCGCCGCTTCTATGCCGGCTGCCGCAACGTCGACACCGTCGAGTCCCTCGCCGCCGAGCACGCCCGAGAGCTGTTCGGCGCCCGCCACGCCTACGTCCAGCCGCACTCCGGCATCGACGCCAACCTCGTCGCCTTCTGGGCCGTGCTCGCCGACCGGGTCGAGGCCCCCTTCCTGGCGAAGGCCGAAGCCCGCCAGGTCAACGACCTCTCCGAGGCAGACTGGGCCGAACTGCGCCAGGCCTTCGGCAACCAGCGGATGCTCGGCATGTCCCTGGACGCGGGCGGCCACCTCACCCACGGCTTCCGCCCCAACATCAGCGGCAAGATGTTCGACCAGCGCTCCTACGGCACCGACCCGGCCACCGGCCTGATCGACTACGAGGCACTGCGCGCCTCCGCCCGCGAGTTCAAGCCGCTGATCATCGTCGCGGGCTACTCCGCGTACCCCCGGCTGGTGAACTTCCGGATCATGCGCGAGATCGCCGACGAGGTCGGTGCCACGCTCATGGTCGACATGGCCCACTTCGCGGGCCTGGTCGCGGGCAAGGTCCTCACCGGCGACTTCGACCCGGTCCCGCACGCCCAGATCGTCACCACCACCACCCACAAGTCGCTGCGCGGCCCGCGCGGCGGCATGGTCCTGTGCGACGACTCCCTCAAGGACCAGGTCGACCGCGGCTGCCCGATGGTCCTCGGCGGCCCGCTCCCGCACGTCATGGCCGCCAAGGCGGTCGCCCTGGCCGAGGCCCGGCAGCCCGCCTTCCAGGACTACGCCCAGCGGATCGTGGACAACTCCCGCGCGCTGGCCGAGGGCCTGACGCGGCGCGGCGCCACCCTGGTCACCGGCGGTACCGACAACCACCTCAACCTGATCGACGTCGCCTCCTCCTACGGCCTCACCGGCCGCCAGGCCGAGGCCGCCCTGCTCGAGTCGGGCATCGTCACCAACCGCAACGCCATCCCCGCCGACCCCAACGGCGCCTGGTACACCTCCGGCATCCGCATCGGCACCCCCGCCCTGACCACCCGCGGTCTGGGCACCGCCGAGATGGACGAGGTCGCCGGACTCATCGACCGCGTCCTGACCACCACCGAGGCCGGCACCACCGCCAAGGGCGCCCCCTCCAAGGCCCAGCACGTCCTCGACCCCAAGATCGCGGACGAGATCTCCCGCCGCGCCACCGACCTGGTCGCGGGCTTCCCGCTCTACCCCGAGATCGACCTCGGCGCCTGACCCGCACGCCCGGACCCCGGCGGCGCGGACTACAGATCGATCAGCTCCTGCCGGGGTCCCTCCCGCGGCGGTCCGGCCTCGCGCCCGGCCGCCGCGCGGCGCGCCAGCAGCGTGCCGCCGACCCCGGCGGCCAGGCCCGCCGCCGCCCAGCCGGCCCGCTCCGGCCAGCCGGCCGCGCCGGACGGACCCGCACCCGGCCCGTCCCCGGCCGCACCGAGCAGCCCCGTCCGGTCCGTCCGCTCGTAGACCGGCCGCGAGAGCCGGTTCCAGCGGATGTCGTCGTCCTCCACGTCCGGTGACAGATCCGAACGCACCCAGGGGGTGCCGTCCGCGGCCACGAACACCTGGTCCTCCCGCTCCATGGCGACGTCGGCGCCCGGCGCCCGGCGGGTCTGCGGCCAGCCTCCGACACCGGTGAGCCCCCAGACCACGGTGATCCGCACCGACGGATACCGGCCCGCCTCCCAGTCGTCCGCCACCCGCTCGGTCCGCGTGCGCATCGGCTGCAGCAGCTGCCACAGGCCGTCGAAGCCGGGCTGTCCGGAGCGCAGGGTCCGCGTCCGTCCAGTGTGGTTCACGACGACCAGGGCCAGGTCGGGTACGTCACGGTCCGGCGTCCGCGCGGGTGCCGCGGCCGCGGCCGCGCCGCACAGGGCCACCTCGCACAGGGCCGCCAGCAGCAGCGCGACGGACCCGCCCCGCGCCGCCGTACGCCCGCCCCGACGTCCGCTTCGGCACCCGTCGGCACGCCCGCCGCGACGCCCGCTCACACGTTCCCCTCGTCTCCCCCGGGATCCCATCCCTCCCCCTCCCTGCCCTTCGGGCCCGGCTAGGCCCTCCGGACGGCACGGGCTCCGCAACTCCCGTGGCGGGCCCGTTCCTCCATCAGTTCCCCACCAGTTCCGGACCGCACCGCGAGACCTGAGAGAATGATGAGCATGGCCTCTGACCGACCTCGCGTGCTCTCCGGAATCCAGCCCACCGCAGGCTCGTTCCACCTCGGCAACTACCTCGGCGCCGTCCGCCAGTGGGTGGCCCTCCAGGAGTCCCACGACGCGTTCTACATGGTCGTCGACCTGCACGCGATCACGGTCCCGCAGGACCCCGCGGAGCTGCGCGCGAACACCCGCCTGGCGACCGCGCAACTCCTCGCGGCGGGCCTCGACCCGGAGCGCTGCACCCTCTTCGTGCAGAGTCACGTCCCCGAGCACGCCCAGCTCGCCTGGATCATGAACTGCCTCACCGGCTTCGGCGAGGCCTCCCGGATGACCCAGTTCAAGGACAAGTCCGCCAAGCAGGGCGCCGACCGGGCGTCCGTCGGCCTGTTCACGTACCCGATCCTGCAGGTCGCCGACATCCTGCTCTACCAGGCCCACGAGGTCCCGGTCGGCGAGGACCAGCGCCAGCACATCGAGCTGACCCGCGACCTCGCCGAGCGCTTCAACGGCCGCTTCGGCGAGACCTTCACCATCCCGAAGCCGTACATCCTCCGGGAGACGGCGAAGATCTACGACCTCCAGGACCCGTCGATCAAGATGAGCAAGTCGGCGTCCACGCCGAAGGGCCTCATCAACCTTCTCGACGACCCGAAGGCGACGGCGAAGAAGGTCAAGAGCGCGGTCACCGACACGGACACCGTGATCCGTTACGACGCCGAGGGCAAGCCGGGCGTCAGCAACCTCCTCACCATCTACTCCACGCTCACCGGCAGGTCGATCGCCGAGCTGGAGCAGGAGTACGAGGGCAGGATGTACGGCGCGCTCAAGACGGACCTCGCCGAGGTCATGGTCGAGTTCGTCACACCGTTCCGGGAGCGCACCCAGCAGTACCTGGAGGACCCGGAGACGCTCGACTCGGTCCTCGCCAAGGGCGCGGAGAAGGCCCGCGCGGTCGCCGCCGAGACCCTTTCCCAGACGTACGACAGGGTCGGCTTCCTGCCCGCCAAGCACTGAGGCGCACCACCGCACACACGCACGATCGGGCAGAGCGCTGCACATCACTACGGCTGCGCCTGCCCACAGCCCGGTCATAGCCGTACAGTCGAAGCCGGACGGCTGAGACAAACCCGGCACACCACCGGTACGCGCCGAGCACATCCGACACGACGACAGGAGATGACGTGGGGACCGTAACGATCGGAGTGTCGATCGCGGTCCCGGAGCCTCACGGCAGCGCCCTCCAGGAGCTGCGCGCGGGCTTCGGCGACGCCGCGGCCCACGCCATCCCCACGCACATCACCCTGCTGCCCCCGACCGAGATCGAGGGCGCCCTGGTCCCCGCGGTCGAGGCCTACCTCGTCGAGGTCGCGGGCGCCGGCCGGCCCTTCCCGCTGCGGCTGTCCGGCACGGGCACCTTCCGGCCCCTGTCGCCGGTGGTGTACATGCGGATCGTGGCGGGCGCCGAGTCCTGCGCCTGGCTCCAGCAGCGGATCCGTGCCGCCTCCGGGCCGGTGGCCCGCGAGCTCCAGTTCCCGTACCACCCCCACGTCACGGTCGCGCACGGCATCGACGACGCCGCCATGGACCGCGCCTTCGGCGAGCTCGCCGACTACGAGGCCGACTGGCTGTGCACCGGCTTCGCCCTGTACGAGCAGGGCCCCGACGGAGTGTGGCGCAAACTGCGGGACTTCCCCTTCGGCGGCTCGATGGTGCCGTCGCAGAGCACCCACGCGGACGTGGAACAGGACACCCTCCCGACCCGCTAGAGCCCGTCCGGCGCTCCCTCCCGGCCCGCTGGAGCCCGTCCCGCGCTCCCGCCCGGCCCTCCCGCCCCTCGCGTCCGGCCGATGGGACGGTGGTCGGCGCGGCGGCGGTCACGATCCCGCGCTCTCGGGGTACGAGGTCATCGGTGTTCCCTCACGCGGAACACGGGCCGGGCACGCGCACGGCCACGACGACAGCGCAGAGGGCAGGGGCGGACCATGGACTGGCTCAAGAAGCTCCCCGGGATCGGACCTTCGGTCACGCGCCTGATGGCCACGCACGCGTGGCGCTCGTACGAACGTCTGGACCGGGTGAAGTGGACCAGACTGGCCGCCGCGATGACCTTCATCAGCTTCATCGCGCTCTTCCCGCTGCTGACGGTGGGTGCCGCGATCGCCGCCGTCACCCTCAGCCCCGCACGGCAGAAGGACATCGAGGACAGGATCGCCGAGCAGGTCCCCGGCATCTCCGACCAGCTGGACCTCGACGCCCTGATCCAGAACGCCGGCACCGTAGGCCTCATCGCCGCCGCCCTGCTGCTGGTCACCGGCATCGGCTGGGTCGGCCAGATGCGCGACTGTCTGCGCGCGGTCTGGGAGCTGCCCGACAGCGAGGAGAACCCCTTCCTGCGCAAGGCCAAGGACGCCGGTGTCCTCGTCGGCCTCGGCGGCGCGCTGATGATCACGCTCGGCACGTCCACCCTCGCCTCGTCCGCCGTCGGGTGGGGCGCCCGGAGCATCGGGCTCGACGAGCACGGCTGGGGCGACGTCCTGCTGCGGATCGCCGCGTTCGCCGTCTCCGCGCTCGCCGACTTCCTGCTGCTGCTCTATCTCCTCACCCTGCTGCCGGGCGTCGAACCGCAGCGCCGCCGGCTCCTGGTGGCCGCGCTGCTCGGCGCGGTCGGCTTCGAGCTGCTGAAGCTGCTGCTGAGCGGCTACATGCAGGGCGTGGCCACCAAGAGCATGTACGGGGCGTTCGGTGTGCCCGTCGCCCTGCTGCTGTGGATCAACTTCACCGCGAAGCTGCTGCTGTTCTGCGCCGCCTGGACGGCGACGCACGGCGCGGCCGCCGAGGCCGGCGGCACCGGGGTCAGCGGCGGCGGCGCATCAGATCCGGCAGCGGCCAGCGGCGGTTGACCAGGAACGCGCCGGCCGCCAGGAGCACCAGCAGCCCGCCGCTGATCGCCAGCGCGATCCCCATCCCGCCTGAGCTGCCGGCGGACGCCGAGGCCACCGGCTTCGCGGACCCCGCGGTGCCGCCGCCCGCGTCGGTGGCGTCCGGCTGGGCGACGGACCGGGCGGCGCCCCTCGGCGCGACGAGCTCGCCCACCGGCCGCGCCTTGCCGGCCGCCGCGAAGCCCCAGTCCAGGAGCTTGGCGGCCTCCTTGTAGACCTCGTTGTGCTCGTCCTTGCCCGGGTGCATGACCGTGACGAGCAGCACCCGGCCGCCTCGCTCGGCGACGGCGGTGAAGGTGGCGCCCGCGTTGGTGGTGTTGCCGTTCTTGACGCCCGCGATGCCCTGGTAGACCGAGAGGTCGCTGTCGCCGCTGAGCAGCCGGTTGGTGTTCTCGATCTCGAAGGTCTCGCGGACCGTCTTGCCCTTGTCGTCCTTCGACGTCTTGCCGGGGAACGCGGCCCGCACGGTCGAGCAGTACTCGCGGAAGTCCTTCTTCTGCAGCCCCGAGCGGGCGAACAGGGTGAGGTCGTAGGCGGAGGACACCTGCCCCGCGGCGTCGTAGCCGTCCGGCGTCACCACATGCGTGTCGAGCGCCTGGAGTTCCTCGGCGTGCGCGTTCATCTCCGCGACGGTCCTGTCCACGCCCTGGTTCATCGCCGACAGCACGTGCACCGCGTCGTTCCCGGAGCGCAGGAAGACACCGAGCCACAGGTCGTGGACCGTGTAGGTCTCCTCCTCCTTTATCCCCACCATGCTGGAGCCGGACCCGATGCCCGCCAGGTCGGCGGTGGTGACCTTGTGCTTCTCGCTGCTGGGGAACTTCGGCAGCAGGGTGTCGGCGAACAGCATCTTCAGCGTGCTCGCCGGGGGCAGCCGCCAGTGCGCGTTGGCCGCGGCGAGCACCTCGCCGGACTCGGCGTCGGCGACGATCCAGGAGCGCGCGGTCAGGTCCTTCGGCAGTACGGGGGCACCGGCGCCCAGATCGACCTGCGCCCCCGCCCGGCCGAGCCGCTCACCGCCCACCCGCGACATGTTCGCGGGGGGAGTGGGCGTCGGGCTCGTGGACGGACTCGCCGACGGGCTCGTCGACGGGTTCGGGGTCGCGAAGGAGGCGGGCGCGGTCAGCGCGAGGGAGAAAAAGGCCGCTGAAGCGACCAACAGGGATCGCCTGACGGTCGTATGAGGTGGGGGCACGATCGAGAACGTACATGCCACACCCCGTGAAGTCCCAGCAGCCACCCCACCCCGGTCACGGAACCGGACACCGGGCGGCGATACTGAACGCATGAAGCTCAGCCGCCGGGTCTCCTGGTTCCTGCTCGCCTTCGGGGTGTGGAGTCTGGTCATCTGGGTCACTTTCGTAAAGAACCTGGTCAAGGACGTCAGCGGGCTCGCGTTCGACGACGGGCATCCCACCGCGTACTTCTGGGTGCACCTGGCGCTGGCCGTCGCCTCCTTCACATGGGGGACGGCCATCGGGCTCATCGGGTTGCGCGGACTGCGCGCACTGCGCCGCACGTCATAACGGACACAGGGGAAACGGCACAGTGGTCATCGTCTTCGGGCTGCTCGCCCTCACGGTCCTGGGCGTGCTGGTGGCGGCCAACCGCTACCTGTGGCAACGGCTGTTCAGGGACACGACCCGTGGCCCGGGACGCGCGCGCCGCGCGGGTGCCCTCGTCATCGCGGGCGGCTGGGCACTGGCGGTCGGCGCCCTCGTCGCCGAGCGCGCGGGCGCCCCGTTCTGGCTCCAGCGGACGCTGGCCTGGCCGGGCTTCCTGTGGCTGGCCCTGTCGATCTACCTGCTGCTCGCGGTGCTGGCCGGCGAGGTCGTACGTCCCCTGCTGCGCCGCTTCCTCGACCGGCGGCCGGACGCCGCCGTGACCGTACCGGGGCGCGAGACCGTACCGGCGACCGTGCCACAGGCCGGCACCGAGCAGGCCGGCACCGAGCAGGCCGGCACGGCGCAGGCCGGACTCCCGGATTCCCCGGCCCTCGCGGTCTCCGCCGCCCCCACAGGAGCCCCCGGGCCGGCCCGGCCGTCCGCCGATCCCTCCCGCCGTCTCTTCGTCTCCCGTGTCGTGGGCGGCGCCGCGGCCGCGGCCGCCGTCGGCACGGTCGGCTACGGCACCTACGGCGTCCTGCGCGGCCCGCGGGTCAAGCGGGTCACCGTCCCGCTGGCCAAACTCCCGCGCGCCGCCCACGGTTACCGGATCGCGGTCGTCAGCGACATCCACCTCGGCCCGGTCCTCGGCCGCGGTTTCGCCCGGACGGTCGTCGACACGATCAACTCGACCCAGCCCGACCTGATCGCGGTCGTCGGCGACCTCGTCGACGGCAGCGTCAAGGACCTGGGCCCGGCCGCGGCACCGCTCGCGCAGCTGAGGGCGCGGCACGGGTCGTTCTTCGTCACCGGCAACCACGAGTACTTCTCCGGTGCCGCGCAGTGGGTGGCGGAGGTCCGCCGCCTGGGCCTGCGTCCCCTGGAGAACGCCCGTACCGAGATGGCGTACTTCGACCTCGCGGGCGTCAACGACCTGCGCGGCGAGAGCGAGGGCCAGGGGCCCGACTTCGCCAAGGCGCTCGACGACCGCGACCCGGCACGCGCGTGCGTGCTCATGGCCCATCAGCCGGTCCAGATCCACCAGGCGGTCGAGTACGGGGTCGACCTCCAGCTCTCCGGTCACACCCACGGCGGTCAGCTGTGGCCCGGCAACTTCCTCGCGGAGGCGGCCAATCCGACGGTGGCGGGCCTGGAGCGCTACGGCGACACCCAGCTGTACGTCTCCCGGGGAGCGGGCGCCTGGGGGCCGCCGACCCGGGTGGGCGCGCCCTCGGACATCACCGTGATCGAATTGGCGTCGAAGCAGGCCTGATCGAATCAGGCCCTGCCGGATCAAGAATGATCGGATCGAGAATGATCCGAATTCGATCCGGAACGCTTTGTCGCAGCGGATTCCGGGCCCTCACCAGCGTCTTGTGAGAAGCCTGTGGAACCCGTCGTGAATAACCGCCTCCCTGTTCTTTCTCCGGTCACCGGAATCTCACCTGAATTCCCTTCCCCCACCGGAATCACCTGTGGTTGGGTGGCGGGGCCGCCAGGGCTTGCCGGGCAGGCCCCGAGAGGAGCGGCATTGCGCTGGGGCGCCTGGGGAGGGCACCGTGCGATCCGTTCGCGGGAGAATTCTGGCGACGCTGCTCGTGCTGGCGGCGGTCGCGGCCGGTGGTTGGCAACTGCTGCCGTCGAGGGGCGACGAGGACCGGACCATCACGGTCGGCACGACGGACAACGTCACGTCGCTCGACCCGGCCGGTGCCTACGACGCCGGATCCTGGGCGTTGTACAGCAATGTCTTCCAGTCGCTGCTGACCTTCGAGCCGGGCGGCAGCGATCCCGTGCCGGACGCGGCGGAGAGCTGTTCCTTCCCGGACGGCGGCTTACGCACCTATAGGTGCACGCTGCGCAAGGACGTCACATTCTCCAGCGGTCGCGTGATGACCGCCGAGGACGTGAAGTTCTCCTTCGACCGGATAAAGAAGATCAATTCACCTGTCGGGCCGGCGTCCTTGTTCTCCACCCTCGCCTCGGTGGACGCCCAGGGCTCGACCGTCACCTTCCATCTGTCGGCGTCCGACGCCACTTTCCCGTTCAAGGTGGCCACCGGCGCGGGCTCGATCGTCGACAGCACGCGCTATCCGGGGGACGCCCTGCGCACCGGCTCCGACGTCGACGGCAGCGGGCCGTACGCCCTGTCGTCGTACACGAAGGGCCGGACGGCGGTCCTGTCGCCCAACGAGCGGTACAAGGGCGCCCTGGGCATCGGGCGGCCCGTCGAACTGCGCTACTACGAGAACGCCGGAGCGCTGGAGAGCGCCTGGAACGGTCACCGGGTCCAGGTCGCAGGGCGGCAGCTGCCGCCCCGGTTCCTCGCCGGGCTCTCGTCGAGCGACCCCGACCGTCGGGTCTTCGAGGCGGACGGCTCGGAGACCCGCAACCTGTACTTCGACACCCGCGCGGGCTCCCCGCTGCACGACCCCCGCCTCCGGCGTGCCCTGGCCTGGCTGATCGACCGGGACCGGCTGGCCGCGACCGTGTACGCGAACACCGTCGAGTCGCTGTACTCGCTGATCCCGGCCGGTATCACCGGCCACAGCACGCCGTTCTTCGACGACTACCCCGGCCCGGATCCGGCGCGGGCGGGGCAGTTGCTGGCCGCGGCCGGGGTGAGCACCCCGGTCCGCCTCACCTACGGCTACGCCCTCGGCAGCGGCGCCGCCGCCGAGGAGGCCGCGGAGCTCAAGCGCCAACTGGAGGCCGGCGGCCTGTTCCAGGTGACCGTCAAGGGTTACGAGTGGACCGACTTCCAGAAGCGGTGGGCGGCCGGCAGGCTCGACGCGTACGCCGTCGGCTGGGTCGCCGACTACCCGGACCCGGACACCTTCGCCGCTCCGCTCGTCGGCGCCGGCAGCACCATGAACACCGGCTACCGCAACAGTCACGTCGACGAACTGATCCTGGCCACCCGGCAGACCGCCGACCGCAGCCGGGTCGCCGACGACTTCCGGGCGCTCCAGGCGGACGTCGCCGCGGACGTGCCGCTGATTCCGCTGTGGCAGCGCAAGGAGTACGTCGTCAGCACCGAGGACATCGGCGGCGGCCAGTACCTCTCGGACGGCAACGGCATGTTCCGGCTCTGGCGGCTGACCTGGATCTGATCGTCGCGCCCGGCTCGGATCCGGGGACCTCGCTTGGACCGGGGGTGCGGCGGGCAGTCACCCCACGCGGCACTCTGTGGCGAAGCTGTGCGCGGGACGGGGAGCAGACGTGATGAGACGCAACTCCTTCCGGCTGCCCCGGCATCCGGCGTCGGTCGGACTGGCCCGGCGCCGGGTGCGGGACCACCTGTCCGACTGGGGGCACTCGCCCGGCGAACCGGCGCTCGACGACGCGGTGCTGCTGGTGTCCGAGCTCGCCACCAACGTCGTGCGCCACGGGCCGCTGCGGGAGCGGGAGTTCGAGGTGGCGGTGACCGCGCTCGCCGACGGCTCCTGTCTGATAGAGGTGTCCGACGAGGGCCGGGTGCAGCCCCGGCTGCGGGTGGTCGGGGAGTACGCGGAGGCCGGACGGGGCCTGCACCTCGTGGAGCGGGTCGCCACGGCCTGGGGGGTGTGGGGCCGGGGCCGGCACGGCAAGACGGTCTGGGCGCTGGTCATGACCCCCGGCGCCTGAACACCGGACAGCACCCGGGCACACCGCCTCAGCATCAGCCGGAGCCGGAGCCGGAGCCGGAGCCGGAGCCGGAGCCGGAGCCGGCCCGCACGGTCGTGCCACGGGCCGTGGGCAGCGTCACCGTCACCGCGAGGCCCGCGCCGGGCGCCGTGCGCACCGCGACGTCGCCGCCGTGCGCCCGTACGACGCCCTGCACGATCGCCAGGCCCAGACCGCTGCCCGCGCCGCCGCCGGCCCGGAAGAAGCGGTCGAAGACACGCGAGGCGTCCTCCGCCGCCAGCCCGGGACCCTCGTCCGCCACGCACAGCCGTACGACACCGTCGGCGCGTTCCGCCCCGAGCCGCACCGGCACGTCCGGCGGTGTGTGGGTGCGGACGTTGGCCACCAGGTTGCCGAGCACCTGGCGCAGCCCCGACTCGTCGGCGCGCACCAGCAGCGCGCCGTCGGCGCCGACCGAGACGGGTCGTCCGGGCTGCTGCGCCCGCAGGTCCTCGGCCGCGTCCCGCACCAGCGCGCTGACGTCCACGTTGCGCAGCCGCAGTTCGGGCTGCTGGTCGAGCCGGGCGAGCAGCAGCAGCTCGTCCACCAGGTGCCCCATGCGGTCGGCCTCCGCCATCATCCGGTCCCAGGCCCGTTTGCGTTCGGCGGGCTCGCGCAGCATCCCCCGGTCGTACAGCTGGAGGTAGCCGCGGATCGCGGACAGCGGGGTGCGCAGCTCGTGCGAGGCGTCGGCGACGAAACGGCGCAGCTGGGCGGCCGTGCGTTCGCGCGTGCGATAGGCCGACTCCACCTGGTGGAGCATGGCGTTGAGGGCCAGCCGCAGTTGTTCGACCTCGTGCGTCGGCTGGTGCCGGGAGGGTATCCGCCGGGTCAGGTCCCCCTCGGCAATCGCCGACGAGGTCTCCACCATGTCCTCCAGCGGCAGCATCCGGCGGCGCACGCTGAACAGGGTGAGGCAGGCGAGCAGCGCCAGCAGCAGCGTGCCGACGGCGAGGTCCAGCTTGAGCGCCTTGGCGATGCCCTTGTGCAGGACGTCCGTCGAGATGGCCAGCAGGATGTCCGTGCCGTCGGACAGCCGGATCGCGGTGGCCCGGTACGGGGTGCCGTCCACCGTCACGTCCCGGGGTTCGGCGTCGTCGACGAGTGCGCGCGGGTCGCCGACCGCGCGGGCCAGCCCGCGCTGGGTGTCGGTCGGGGCGACCCCGAGGATCGCGACGGCCGTGCCCGTCTCGCCGTCCACGGCGACGAAGACGGTGTCCGGCGCCGGACGGTCCTCGGTCCGCTCGGTGGTGATGTGCTCACGGATGAGGCCCAGCGCGGCGAACGAGTCGATCTGCCGGAGCGTCAGATGGGAACCGGACAGCGAGTCCCGCGTCTTGGTCAGCTGGGAGTCGATCTGGCCGAGCAGGTAGTGCTGCATGCCCATGATGCTGACGGCGGTGGCGGCGATGATGCCCAGGGCGAGCAGCCCCACGTTGGCCAGGGTCAGCTTGACGCGCAGCGAGTGGGTGCCCCGGGCGCGGCGGGGCCGCGCGAGCGCGGGGCGCGGCGGGAGTGCCGGGAGTCTCATGCCAGTCCGTATCCGACACCCCGCCGGGTGGTGATCACCGGCGCTTCTCCCGGGATGTGCAGCTTGCGGCGCAGATAGCTGATGTAGGTCTCGACGACCGTCGACTCCGGCGGGTTGTGCTCGTACTGCCAGACGTGCCGCAGGAGTTGCTCCTTGGGGACGATCCGCCCGCCGTTGCGCACCAGGAAGCGCAGCAGCGCGTACTCGGTGGGCGTGAGCTCGACCGTGCGGCCGGCGCGGTGCACCGAGTACGTCGTCTCGTCCAGTTCCAGGTCGCCGTGGCGCAGCGGGGGCCGCTGCGGCAGGACGTCGGCGGGCCGCGAGCGGCGCAGCACCGCGGTGATCCGGGCGACCACCTCGTCGATGTTGAACGGCTTGGTGATGTAGTCGTCGCCGAAGCCGAGCGCGCCGACGATCTCGGCGGGGGAGTCCCGTGCGGTCAGGAACACCAGCGCCAACTGCGGTTGCAGTAAGCGCAGTTCACGGCCCAGGGCACGGCCGTCGCCGTCCGGGAGCATGACGTCGAGCAGTGCGACGTCGGGCCGGGTGCGGTCGGCGAGGGCGAGCGCCTCGCGGACCGTGCCCGCGGTCATCACCTCGAAGCGGTGGTAGCGCAGCGCGATGGCGAGGACGTCCGCGATGCTCGGCTCGTCCTCCACGACCAGCACGGTGCCGGGGGCGGTCGACATGCCCCCAGTATCCGTGCGGACGGCCGGCGCCGGGCCGGTTGCCGCTTTGGAGTTCCTTGAGAGTCCTGCGTGGGCCGTGTCCTCGCGCGCCCGGCGCCGCCGATGCTGTTGTCCTGGCCCGGGGGAACCGGTCGACCGGCCGGTCATCGAACAAGGAGATGTGAACGTGGCGGCATTGGCACGGTGGTGCTATCGGCACCGGCTCGTGGTCCTGTTGCTGTGGGTGGGGGCGCTGTTCGGTCTTGGCTTCTCGGCCTCGACTGCGGGCACGGACTACGCGAACGTCTTCGCCCTGCCGGACACGGACTCCACGAAGGCCTACGACCTGATGGAGAAGGCCTTCCCCGAGCGCGCGGGCGACACCGACACGGTGGTGTGGAAGGTCGACGACGGCCACCGGGGCACGGTCCGGGACCAGGACGTACGGGAGCGGATCGAGCCCGCGCTGGCGAAGATCGCGAAGATGGACGGCGTCGGGGAGGTCGTCGACCCCTACACCCCGCGCGGCGCGGCGCAGATCAGCGGCGACGGACGTATCGCCTACGCCCAGATCACCTTCACCGAGCGGGCCAACGCCGTTCCGAAGGAGCTCGTCCAGGACGTCGTCGACACCGCGCGGAGCGTGGAGACCGAGGCGGGGGGACTCCAGGTCGAGCTCGGCGGCCAGGCCATCCAGCGCGCGCAGGAACCGCCCACGGGCCTGGCCGAGATGGTCGGTCTCGCGGCCGCGGCGGTCGTGCTGTTCCTCGCCTTCGGCTCGCTCGCCGCGATGTCCCTGCCGATCGGCGTGGCGATCTTCGGCGTCGGTACGGGCCTGTTCACGACCCAGCTGCTCAGCCACGTCACAGCCATCCCCGACCTGGCCCCGCTGCTCTCCTCGCTGATCGGCCTGGGCGTCGGCATCGACTACGCCCTGTTCATCGTCACCCGGCACCGGCGCGGCCTGCTGCGCGGCGCCGACCCGGAGGAGGCGGCGGTCACCGCCCTGAACACCTCGGGCCGGGCGGTGCTGTTCGCGGGTGGCACGGTGTGCATCGCGCTGGCCGGGATGCTGGTGACGAACCTGCGCTTCCTGGACGGCGTGGTCATCGGCACCTCCCTCACCGTGGTGCTGAGCGTGCTCGCGGCCACCACCCTGCTGCCCGCCCTGCTCGGCCTGCTCGGCCCGCGCGTCCTCAGCCGCAGGCAGCGGCGCAGGCTGGCCGCCGAGGGTCCCGAGCCGGAGCGGGCGAGCGGGATCGCGGCCCGCTGGTCGGCGGGTGTGCAGCGGCGTCCGCGGCTGGTCGCGGTGGTCGCCGTGGCCGTGATGGCCGTACTCGCCGTGCCCGTGCTGTCGTTGCGGCTGGGCGCCACCGACCAGGGCAACGACGACACCACGACCACCACCAGGCAGGCGTACGACCTGCTCGCCGAGGGCTTCGGGCCCGGCTTCAACGGCCCGCTCCAGGTGGTCACGTCCGACGGCGACACGACCGCGCTCGTCAGGGGGATCGAGGCGACCGACGGGGTGGCCCGGGTCGCCGCGCTGCCGCCCGCGCAGGGTGTCACCGTCATCCAGGTCGTGCCCACCACCTCGCCCCAGTCGAAGGAGACCGACGACCTCATCGACACCCTGCGCGACGAGGTCGTTCCGCGCTCGGGGGTGAGCGCGCACGTCGGCGGGGTCACCGCGGTCTCCAAGGACTTCGCGTCCGTCACCGGCGACCGGCTGCCGCTCTTCGTCGTCACCATCATCGGCCTGAGCTTCCTGCTGCTCCTGGTCGCGTTCCGCTCCCTGATGGTGCCGCTGACGGCCGCGGTGATGAACCTGATCGCCGCGGCGGCCTCCTTCGGCGTGCTGGTCGCGATCTTCCAGTGGGGCTGGGGCCTGGGCCTGCTCGGCCTCGGCAAGGAGGGGCCGATCAACGCCTTCCTGCCGGTCATCATGCTCTCGCTGCTCTTCGGCCTGTCCATGGACTACCAGGTGTTCCTGGTCAGCAGGATGCACGAGGAATGGGTGCACACCCGCGACAACGCCCGCGCGGTCCGGGTGGGCCTGGCGGAGACCAGCCGGGTCATCAACAGCGCGGCCCTGATCATGGTCTGTGTGTTCCTGGCGTTCGTCCTGAGCGGCGACGCGGGCGCGGCGGTGGCGGGCGTCGGCCTGGCGGCCGCGGTGGCGCTGGACGCGTTCGTCCTGCGTACGGCGCTGGTGCCGGCCGTGATGCATCTGCTGGGCGGCTCCAACTGGTGGCTGCCGGCCTGGCTGGACAAGCGGCTGCCGCATCTCGCGGTGGAGCCGAGGGAGGAGCCGACGGCCCCGGCAGGACCGGTCCGGCCGGACGCCGGGGACGACGGCCCGGCCACGGTGGTCCACGGCTTCGTCCGTACGGCGGACGGTGAGCCGGCCGAGGGCGCGAGCGTGACGCTGCTGTCCGAGGACGGCGGCCGGCTGGACCGGGTGACCTCCCTGGCCGACGGCTCGTACATCGTGTCGGTACCGGGGCCGGGCGCCTATCTGCTGACGGTGACGGCGGGACCGTACGGCCCGCAGGTCCGGCAGGTGACGGTGGCGGGCGGACCGCTGGTGTACGACGTGGAGCTGGCCGAGGGGGAGGTGGACGCGGTCAACTGACTCAGGCCGTACCGGCTTTGAGGAGGCCTTCGACATCCAGGACGACCTTGCCGCCCACGGACTCGGGGAGCGTGACGAGCTCCCCGGGGAGGTGGATCCCGTGCTTGGCGTAACGGCCGGCGGTGAGTCCGGTCAGTACATGAAGGCGCTGGTGCTTGCGGTCCACGATGACGTAGACGGGAATCCGGGCCTTCGCGTAGGAGCCGACCTTGGTCTGCAGATCCGTCTTCCAGTTGCCGGAGGTGACCTCCATGACCAGACGGAAGCACGTCGGGTCGTAGCAGCTGTTCTCCACGAGGTGATCGCGGTAGTCGTCGTCGACCACCGACAGGTCGGGGATCGCGTAGTCTTCCGGGCCGCTGGGGAGCCAGAGCCCGATGCCCGGGAGCGCACGCACCAGGCCCAGACTCATGAAAGGGGCTGCGAACAGCATCAGGGCCTCGGAGTGCGGGCCGTCCGGTGCGGGGCTCACGAGAATCTGGTCTCCGATGATCTCGACGCGAAGGCCCGGGATGCTCTCCATGATGTGGTTCGCCTCGGCGATCAGCGACCGCTCTTCGTGCGGTCGCTCGACAGCGGCTGCGGACATCGGATGCCTCCCCTGGGGCTGGTGTCGAGAGCATCATCGTAGGCAGGCCGGATGCCGGATGTCCCGTTCGATCCCGTTCGCCCGAAAGTGATCACTCCGCCTCGGCTCCCCGCCCCTTGCGCGCCGCTGGATCGGGGAGCGCCTTCGTCATCCCCGGCAGGAAGTCCGTGAACAGCTCGTGGACCTCCAGCACCAGCGGCCGCAGCACCCGGAAGCGGGCCAGTGCGACGCCGCGTCCGGTGAGGCGGGCGCCGCGCTCGGCGAGGCGGTAGCTGCGCTCGCGCCCTTCCGTCCGGTCGAAGATCCAGTACAGGACGAGCCCCATCTGCGAGAGCCACATCAGCTCGGGCAGCACGTCCCGCAGTTCGGGGGCCACCTTGGTCTTCGCCCCCGCGAGCACCTCCCGGTGGACGCCGATGGCCTCCACGCGCGCGTGCTCCGACTCCGGGGAGAAGGGGCTGAGCGGGCTGTCGGGGTCGGCGGCGTTCTTGAAGAACTGCACCGCGAACTCGTGGTACGGCGTGGCGACGTCCAGCCAGGTCCGCAGCACCCCGGCGAGCCGGGCCTCCAGGCTCGTCTCCCGGTCCAGGATCTCCCGGACCGCCTCCCGGTGCTCGGCGGCGAGGCGGTCGTAGAAGCCCTGGATCAGGTGCTCCTTGCCGGAGAAGTAGTAGTACGCGTTGCCGACGGAGACCCCGGCCTCCTGGGCGATGGCCCGCATGGTCGTCTTGTCGTAGCCACGCTCCTGGAACAGCCGCATCGCCGTCTCCAGGATCAGCGCGCGGGTCTGCTCGGACTTGCTGGGCGTGTCGCCGTCGCCGGGGTTCTCGTTGTTCGCAGGCACGGTAGGAGAGCCTAAACGGTTCGGCAGGAGCCGTCTTCGCAGCCGGGACCGGTGTAGGTCCACCCCTGGGAGGGGTGGTACGTCCAGCCGTCCCCGCGCCCGTACGCGCCCCCGCCCCGCCGGCTCCCGCGCCAGCGGGCGGCGGCGAGGACCGCGCCCTTGGCCAGCCGGGCCCCGGTGGGGGTGTTCAGCCGGTGGGCGAGCGGCCGGTGTTCGCGCAGCGCCCACAGGGTCACGATCCAGGCGGCGCTGCCCCGGTAGACCTGCCCGCCGTCGCCGACGACGGTGACCACGTCGAGAGTGGTGCGGTGGTCGAGTCCCGGGAAGCGCCGCCTGGCCTCCGCCGAGGCGGCGGGTACCAGGTCCAGCGGCACCAACTGGCGCTGCCGTACGAGCCAGTCGCGTACGAAGGAGCACATGGCGCACTCTGCGTCGTACAGCACGGTGAGTCGGCGGACCGGGACGCGCGCGGCGTCCCGGTCCGCGGCGGTGGCCGTCACGCCGCTCACGCCCCGGTGGTGGGGGCGACCCAGCCCTGCGGGGCGACCGGCGGCACCTGCTCCCGCTCCAGCACCCCGCGCCGCCGGATCCGGCTGAGCACGTACACGTTGCCCAGGTGCATCACGCCGAGCACCAGCAGCACCACGCCCAGCTTGGTCGACAGGGCCTCGAAGACCCCGCGGGTGTCGGCGATGGTGTCGTCGCCGCTCAGGTACAGCGCGACGAAGCCGAGGTTGACCAGGTAGAAGCCGACCACCAGCAGGTGGTTGACGGCGTCCGCGAGCTTCTCGTTCCCGTGCAGCACGTCCGCCAGGAAGACCCGCCCGTTGCGGCTGAGCGTGCGCGCCACCCAGATCGTCAGCCCGATGCTGACCACCAGATAGATGACGTATGCCACGACCGTGAGATCCATGTCCGTCCCCACCCCTCCTTGAACACGTCTTCTTGAACGCGTTCAAAACGCTGTCGAGGACGAATGTAGACCTCTTTTTGAACATGTTCAAGCCGGATCCCGGGGGCCTGTCGCCCCGTCTACCGCGGTGCCCTGCGGGCCAGTTCGGGGCGTTTGGTGTAGTCCGTCAGACCGAGGACGTTGCCCCAGGGGTCCGCGAACTCGACGGTCCAGCCGGTGGCGGTGGAGAAGGGCTCCTCCAGGGCGGTGATGCCGGCGGCGGCCAGCGCGCGGGCGGCCGACCGGGCGTCCGGCACCTCCAGCCACAGTCGCGGCGACGCCCACGGCGGCGGCCGGTGGCCCAGCGCCTCGTCCAGCCGCAGCAGTACGCCCGGGGTCTCCTTGCCCACCTTCAGCAGCGCGATCCCGGCGTCGTCGAGCCGGAAAGCCGCCGGGAGCCCGGCGCGTTCGTAGAAGCTCACGGCCTCGCCGAGATCCCCGACGGGCAGCAGTACGTTGTCGAGTCCGAGAAGTTCGTATGACACGTCGTCTGACATTTCGTCAGGTTAGGGGCGGTCCGGACGCGGTGCGGCAGGCTGACCGCGGGCCGAACATGTGATCACCCGTTGAGGTGAAGCACGGGTGAAGCACCCGGCGGCCGATTGTCAGTGGGGGCTCGTACTGTCTTCGGCATGGGAATGGTGACGTTCGTCGACGAGACGACCAGTGGGGACCGCGGCGCG
Organism: Streptomyces sp. NPDC001443; assembly: GCF_053597355.1. Taxonomy (NCBI): domain Bacteria; kingdom Bacillati; phylum Actinomycetota; class Actinomycetes; order Kitasatosporales; family Streptomycetaceae; genus Streptomyces; species Streptomyces sp. NPDC001443. The sequence continues at coordinate 81,111 of NZ_JBSFIA010000037.1, read as the reverse complement.
GGCTGGGGGATCGAGATCGCCGAGGAGCGGCTCGCGTTGCGCGAGCTGGTCCGGCGCCGGGTCTTCCAGGAGGTCGCCGAGTACAACGCGCGGATGCCGGGGGTGTTCCAGGGGCTCGTGCAGCCCGAGGACACCGAGCGGGTGCTGAACGGGTACGCGCTGCGCACCCCCCGCCGGATAGACCCGGAGGCACAGACCGCGCTGGCGCTCAAGGCCTTCGCGGGCAACGGCTTCCTGGTGCTCGTGGGGGACCGTCAGGTGACGGACCTCGACGAGGAGATCGACCTGGTCCTGGGCACCGAGGTCACCTTCCTCAAGCTCGTCGCACTGGTGGGGGGATGACGATGAGAGGCGCCGGGAGCTGGGTGCAGCGGATCCGCCGGCGTGCGGACGAGGGCGACATGGGAGAGCTCGCCACCGTGGCGCTCGGGGCCGCCGCGGCCAACCGGGGCGACTGGGGCACCACCTGGACCGAGATCCTCGGCCTGCTCACGGCGCTGTCCGCCGAGCAGCGGACCCGGCTCGCCGACGCGCTGGTCGAGCGCTATCACTCGGTCGGCGAGGAACAGGCCGCCCGGTTCAACGCGCTCACCCTCCTCGGCGCCGCCTCCCGGGACCTCCCCGGAGACCGGCTCGCCGCGGAGCGGCTGAGGCTGCTCGACGAACTCGGCACCCAGCACACCTATTGGTACCAGCGGCTGTCCGGACTCTTCGAGGCCGAGCTGGCGACCGGCCGTCCGCTGGATCCGGCCGTCGTCGCGGTCGTCCGCCGCACCGCCATGGACGCCTATCGCGTCTCGGACGCGAAGGAGCTGGCGAAGAAGTTCACGGAACCCGTCCTCAACGTCGGTGAGGAATGGGCCGAGCGGGCCATGAGGGACAGCGCCGACCCCGACTGGCAGGCCCTGCTGACCCACCTGACGACCGCCACCGCCTCCAAGCCCTCCGTCAAGTGGGACCAGCAGGCGCAGGCCCTGGTCGAGGCACTCGGCGCCGAGCGCGTCCGCGTCGCCGCGCTGTCCTGGGCCGCTCTCGTCGGCCGCCCCAGGACGTTCCCGCTGGACGGCACGACCTACGGCGTGGACCTGAACGCCGCCTACGACCCGTACAACGCCGACGCCCTACGCGGCCTGGCCTGGCTGCTCTCCCTCCTGCCGCCCCACCCGGACACCGCTCGGGCCCTCGGCGCGCTCGTCGAGACCTCCCTGAAGAAGGTCGCCGGACTCGGCCCGCGCAACCCGAAGGTCGCCAACGCCGGTGTGATCGCGCTGTCCCGAGTCGAGAGCGGGTCCGCCCTCGCCGAACTGGCCCGGCTGGCCACCCGGGTGACGTACAAGGCCACGGCGAAGCTCGTCGACGGCGCCCTGGAGGCACGGGCCTCCGCCCTCGGGCTCAGCCGCGAGGAGATCGAGGAACTCGCCGTCCCGGCCTACGGGCTCGACGAGGTCGGGCGCGCCCGGCGCGTCCTCGGCGAGACCACCGCACTCGTCGAGGTCCAGGGCACCCGCGCCGTACTGGGCTGGCGCAACGCCGCAGGCAAGGCCGTCAAGAGCGTGCCCGCCGCCGTACGGCGCGACCACGCCGAGGAACTGAAGGAGCTCAAGGCGGCCGTCAAGGACATCGACAAGATGCTCTCGGCGCAGGCCGAGCGCCTGGACCGGCAGCTCCTCGCCCGGCGCACCTGGGCGTACGGCACCTGGCGCGAGCGCTACCTCGACCACCCGCTCGTCGGCACCCTGGCCCGCCGGCTGCTGTGGACCGTCGACGGCACCCCGGTCGGCTTCGCGGACGGCGAGCTGCGCACCCTCACCGACGATCCGGTCGCGGGCGGCGCGGAGGTCGCCCTGTGGCACCCGGTCGGCCGGGAGCCCGCCGAGGTCGTAGCCTGGCGGGACTGGCTGGAGCGGCACGAGATCACCCAGCCCTTCAAACAGGCCCACCGCGAGGTGTACCTGCTCACCGACGCCGAGCGTGCGACGGGCACCTACTCCAACCGCTTCGCCGCCCACTTCGTGCGCCAGCACCAGTTCCACTCCCTGGCCGCGATCAGGGGCTGGCGCAACAAGCTCCGCCTCTGCGTCGACGACGAGGCGCCCCCGGCCACCCGGGAACTGCCCCAGTGGGGCCTGCGCGCCGAGTACTGGATTGAGGGCGACGGCCAGTACGGCGACGACACCACCGAGTCCGGCAGCTATCTGCGGCTGCGCACCGACCAGGTGCGCTTCTATCCGATCGACGCCCCCGAGAACTGGGCGCACTGCCACGGCGGCGAGTACCGCATGTGGCTGGGCCCCGACGACGACCCGGTCGAGCCCCTGCCCCTCACCGAGATCCCGCCGCTCGTCCTGTCGGAAGTCCTGCGCGACGTCGACCTGTTCGTGGGGGTCGCGAGCGTCGGCAACGACCCGACCTGGCAGGACGGCGGCCCCGGCGGCCGCTTCCAGGAGTACTGGACGTCGTACGGCTTCGGCGATCTGACCGAGACCGCGCAGACCCGCCGCGCGCTCCTCGAACGGCTGGTCCCCCGCCTTGCGATAGCCGACCGCTGCACCCTGGAGGGGCGTTTCCTGCATGTGAAGGGCGAGCGCCACACGTACCGGATCCACCTGGGCTCGGGAAACATCCTGATGAGCCCGGACGACCGGTATCTGTGCATCGTCGCGAAGTCCGGCGCGGGCGAACCCCAGGCCGGCTACCTGCCGTTCGAGGGCGACCGGATGCTGGCGGTGATCCTCAGCAAGGCGATGCTGCTGGCGGACGATCTGGCGATCACCGATCCCACGATCCTCAGCCAGCTGTGAGAACGCCTCGGGGCCCTGCTTCCGAAGTGACGGAAACAGGGCCCCGAGGCGTCGACGAGAAGATCAGAAGCGCCGGGTGATCAGCGCCCGCTTCACTTCCTGGATCGCCTTGGTGACCTCGATACCGCGCGGGCAGGCGTCCGTGCAGTTGAAGGTCGTGCGGCAGCGCCACACGCCGTCGCGGTCGTTGAGGATCTCCAGCCGCTGCTCGCCGGCCTCGTCACGCGAGTCGAAGATGAAGCGGTGGGCGTTGACGATGGCCGCCGGACCGAAGTACTGGCCGTCGTTCCAGAAGACCGGGCACGACGACGTGCAGGCCGCGCACAGGATGCACTTCGTGGTGTCGTCGAACCGCTCGCGGTCCTCGGCCGACTGAAGACGCTCGCGGGTCGGCTCGTTCGTGTCCTTCGTGATGAGGAAGGGCATGACGTCGCGGTACGCCTGGAAGAACGGCTCCATGTCGACGACCAGGTCCTTGAGGACCGTCAGGCCCTTGATGGGCTCGACCGTGATCGGCTTCTCGGGGTTGAGGTCCTTGATCAGCGTCTTGCAGGCCAGACGGTTCTTGCCGTTGATCCGCATGGCGTCCGAGCCGCAGATGCCGTGGGCGCAGGAGCGGCGGAAGGTGAGGGTGCCGTCGACGTCCCACTTGATCTTGTGGAGGCCGTCGAGGACCCGCTCCTTGGGGTCGATCTCCAGCTGGAAGTCTTCCCAGGTCGACTCGGCCGAGATCTCCGGGTTGAAGCGGCGGATCCGGAAGGTGACCGTGATGTAGGGGGAGGCGGCGGACTCCGCCTCGACCTTGTCCAGAACGGGGGTTGCCATCAGTACTTACGCTCCATCGGCTGGTAGCGGGTCTGGACGACCGGCTTGTAGTCGAGACGGATCGACTCGGAGCCGTCGTCGCCCACCTCGCGGTACGCCATGGTGTGGCGCATGAAGTTGACGTCGTCGCGGTTCGGGTAGTCCTCGCGGTAGTGACCGCCGCGGGACTCCTTGCGGGCCAGCGCGGAGACGGCCATGACCTCGGCCAGGTCGAGCAGGTTGCCCAGCTCGACGGCCTCCAGCAGGTCGGTGTTGAACCGCTTGCCCTTGTCCTGGATCGACACGTTCCGGTAGCGCTCGCGCAGCTCGGCGATCTTCTCGACCGCCGTCTTGATCGTCTGCTCGGTGCGGAACACCATGACGTTCGCGTCCATGGTCTCCTGCAGCTCGCGGCGCAGCGTCGCCACCCGCTCGGTGCCCGTGGAGGTGCGCAGGCGTTCGATCTGCGCGACGACCTGGGACTCCGGGTTCTCCGGGAGCTCGACGAAGTCCGCCTTCTGGCTGTACTCCGCCGCCGCGATGCCCGCCCTGCGGCCGAACACGTTGATGTCCAGCAGGGAGTTCGTGCCGAGACGGTTCGCGCCGTGCACCGAGACGCAGGCGACCTCGCCGGCCGCGTACAGGCCCGGGACGACCGTCGTGTTGTCCGACAGGACCTCACCCTCGACGTTGGTCGGGATGCCGCCCATGGCGTAGTGCGCGGTGGGCTGGATCGGGATCGGGTCCGTGTAGGGCTCGATGCCGAGGTAGGTGCGCGCGAACTCCGTGATGTCCGGGAGCTTGGCGTCCAGCTGCTCCGGCGGGAGGTGGGTGAGGTCGAGGTAGACGTGGTCGCCCTCGGGACCGCAGCCGCGGCCCTCACGGATCTCCGTGTAGATGGAGCGCGAGACGACGTCACGGGACGCGAGGTCCTTCATGACCGGCGCGTACTTCTCCATGAAGCGCTCGCCGTCCTTGTTGCGGAGGATGCCGCCCTCACCGCGGGCGCCCTCCGTCAGCAGGATGCCCATGCGCCAGATGCCGGTCGGGTGGAACTGGAAGAACTCCATGTCCTCCAGCGGCAGACCGCGGCGGTAGACGGCCGCCTGGCCGTCACCGGTCAGGGTGTGCGCGTTGGAGGTCACCTTGAAGAACTTGCCGGTGCCGCCGGACGCGTAGATCACGGCCTTCGCCTGGAAGATGTGGATCTCGCCGGTGGCCAGCTCGTACGCGACCACACCGGCGGACTTCTTGACGCCGTCGACCTCGGTGATGAGCTGGTCGAGGACGTAGAACTCGTTGAAGAACTCCACGCCCTCCTTCACGCAGTTCTGGTACAGCGTCTGGAGGATCATGTGGCCGGTGCGGTCGGCCGCGTAGCAGGACCGGCGGACCGGGGCCTCGCCGTGGTTGCGGCTGTGACCGCCGAAGCGGCGCTGGTCGATGGTGCCGTCCGGGGTCCGGTTGAACGGCAGGCCCATCTTCTCCAGGTCGAGGACGGAGTCGATGGCCTCCTTCGCCAGGATCTCGGCGGCGTCCTGGTCGACCAGGTAGTCACCGCCCTTGACCGTGTCGAAGGTGTGCCACTCCCAGTTGTCCTCCTCCACGTTGGCCAGCGCGGCGGCCATGCCGCCCTGCGCGGCGCCCGTGTGGGAGCGGGTGGGGTAGAGCTTGGTCAGCACGGCGGTGCGGCTGCGCTTCGTCGACTCGATGGCGGCGCGCATGCCGGCGCCGCCGGCGCCGACGATGACGGTGTCGTACTTGTGGATCTTCATGGTGGTTGCCTCAGCCCCGTGCCTAGCGGATGTTCGGGTCGAAGGTGAAGATCACCAGCGTGCCCAGCAGGATGGTGAACACCGTGGCGGTGTAGAGCAGGCCCTTGAGCCACAGCCGGGTGTTCGCGCGCTCCGCGTAGTCGTTGATGACCGTGCGCAGGCCGTTGGCGCCGTGGAGCATGGCGAGCCACAGCATCAGCAGGTCCCAGACCTGCCAGAACGGCGAGGCCCAGCGGCCGGCCACGAAGGCGAAGCCGATCTTGGAGACGCCGCCGTCCAGCACGAGCTGGATCAGCAGGTGGCCCAGGACCAGGACGACCAGCACGATGCCGGACAGGCGCATGAAGAGCCAGCCGTACATCTCGAAGTTGCCCCGCGTGGACTTCGGGGTCTTCTTGGTGCGGGCGCGGGGGGCCTCGATGAGGGGCGCCGGGTTGTCGACGTCGAAGAGGGGAGCGCCCTCGACGGGGCCGATCCCGGAAGCGGTGGTTTCAGCAGTGGACATCGACGTCAGCTCCCGAACAGTTCACGAGCGGCGTGGCCGAGGACGGGGTAGATCGCCCCGATCATCAGCACGACCCAGATGCCGACGACGGACCAGAGCATCTGCTTCTGGTAGCGCGGGCCCTTCGACCAGAAGTCGACGGCGATGACGCGCAGGCCGTTGAGCGCATGGAAGAGGATGGCGGCGACGAGGCCATACTCCAGCAGCCCGACGATCGGGGTCTTGTACGTGGCCACGACCTTGTCGTAAGCCTCGGGGGAGACACGGACGAGAGCGGTGTCCAGCACGTGAACGAACAGGAAGAAGAAGATGAGGACGCCGGTGACTCGATGAGCCACCCAGGACCACATTCCTTCCCGGCCGCGGTACAGCGTTCCAGCCGGCACGGAAGAACCCTCCGGGAGCGGGGACTAGGGCCTGCCGGCTTCGGTGTCGGTCGGGCCCGGCCGGGTACGGTCCACCGGCCCCCAGCATCGTAGCGACGTGTGCGCGTGGCGCTTACACGGGGCCTGCCGGTGTGATCAAAGTGGCACGCAAAGGGGCACGTACGGGCTATTGGCGGGCGTGCCTTGACGAGGGATCATGCCCTATTCGCCGGATGCGACACTATTTGTTCCGATTGCGGGGGTCCTCGTGCCCCGGAGGCGGGCGGCCAGCCTTCCCTTGGCCAGGTTCCGCAGTTCCTCCGCCGTGACCACCCGTTCTTCCTCCGGATCGTTTGTCAATCGTGATCGGATGCCTTCGAGTACACGGTCGGGGGTTTCGTCCCGGGGCACCTCGTCCAGACAGATGACGAACACATGTCCGAAGCGTGCCTCGTAGGCCGCGTGGGCCGCACTCAGTGCAGTATGGGCTGCGGAGTACGTTCCGTACGGCAGGGTCGGCAGGGCCTCGCTCGCCAGTGCCTCCGCGAGATCCCCCGGGGTCAGGTCGTACGCCGCCTCGTCGCAGGCCGCCAGGAGCGACTCCAGGTCGGGATAGGGGCGGTGGTCGGCGATCCGCCTGGCCCAGCGCAGGCTGTGCAGGCAGCCCAGCAGCAGACGGCGGGCGTCGTCGGCGGGCGCGGTGTTGAACCCCTCCAGCGGGTGCTCGGACGGCGGGGTGCGGGTCTGTTCCGGGACGGTGGGTATGGCAACCCGTCCGGAGCGATGAGGAATGCGGTGCGCAGGCAGCGTGGGTCCTCGCGTCACGTGTGTGTCGGCAGGGGATGCTGAGAGAGATGTGACGACACCGTATCGAGAGTGGTCGGGTTCATGCCCGATGGATGCCCGGTTTTCACCCGGACGGGAGAGTTTCGGAACGTGTGGTGGACAGCCTCGGAGCGTGAGTGGCCGTAGGTTGGCGGAGTGAGTCAGCACAGGCGCCGGGCGCCGCAGAAGGGCGAGGGCCGACGCAGGCGCCGGGCGCCGCAGAAGAGGGCGGGCCGACGGGCGTTGCTGGTCGGGGCCGCGGTCGCCGCGTTCGGGACCGGGCTCGGGCTCTGGGCCTTCGGCGACGACGGGGACTCCGTGAACCGGGACTCCGGGGCCGCCTCCTCGGCCGGGCGGGCCGCGAGCCCCAGCCCTTCGTCCACCCGGATCTACCCCCTCTCCCAGGCCCCGCGGACCATTCCCGCGGTGCGTGCCCACACCCCGGCGCGCGGTCCCGGCTGGCGGCCACGGTCCGGCTACCGGGTGGTGGTCAGCGACGCCGAGCTGGCCGACGAGGGGCGGCTGATCGCCGGTGAGCTGGGGCTGACGTACGGCGGCGAGAAGGACGACGTGCGCGACGGGGACGTACGGCTGGCGCTGAACGACGACGAGGGCGCGGACCCGGAGTCGTACGCCATGACCGTGCGCGGCGGCCGGGTGACCATCAGCGGGCCCGGTGAAGCGGGCGTCTTCTACGGCACCCGCACCCTCAAACAGGAGGTGCACGGCGGCGGTACGGCCCCGGAGGGCGTCGTGCACGACGAACCGGCCAAGCCGCGGCGCGGGTTCATGCTGGACATCGCGCGCAAGCACTTCACCGCGGCCTGGATCGAGGACCGGGTGCGCGAGCTGGGCGACCTGAAGTACAACGAGCTCGGGCTGCACTTCTCCGACGACCAGGGCTTCCGGATCGAGTCGGCGACCCATCCGGAGATCGTGTCCGCGCAGCATCTGACGAAGGCGGAGGTCGCGCGGATCGTCGCGCTCGCGCGGAGCCGGCACATCACGGTCGTGCCGGAGATCGACTCGCCCGGCCATCTGGGCGCCGCCATCGCCGCCCACCCCGACCTCCAACTGCGCAACGCGCAGGGCGTGGCCACCCGCGGCGCGATCGACATCGCGAAGGACGGCTCCGCCGGCCTCCTCGACGATCTGCTCGGCGAGTACGCCGGCCTGTTCCCCGGCGGCCAGTGGAACCTCGGCGGCGACGAGTACCAGGCGCTGACGGCGGCGGACCCGGAGGCCTCCTACCCGCAGCTCGCCACCGCGGCCAGGGCGAAGTACGGCTCCTCCGGCTCCGTCGCCGACCTCACCACCGGCTGGCTCGACGACCGCGCCGACACCGTCCGCGCCCACGGCAGCACGATGCGGGTCTGGAACGACGGCTTCTTCCGTCACACGTCCGTGCAGCCCGCCAAGGACCTCCAGGTCGCCTACTGGACCGGCAAGGAGATCGGCGCCCGGCCGCCGGAGGACTACCTGGGCGCGGGCCGCAAGGTGCTCAACTACAACGACGAGTTCCTCTACTACGTGCTCGGCGAGCCGAACACCTTCGTCTATCCGACGGGCGAGCGGATCTACGAGCAGTGGGACCCGCGCGTCCTGCGCAAGACGGCGGCCGTGCCGGCGAAGTACGACGACCAGATCCTCGGCGGCTCCTTCGCGGTCTGGTGCGACCTCGCGAACTCCCAGACCCAGGACCAGGTCGCGGCAGGTGTCCGGATGCCGCTGCGGGCGACCGTCCAGAAACTGTGGGACCCGGGTAAACCCGCTCTGACCTGGCCGCAGTTCACCGCGCTTGCGACCCGGCTGGGCTGAGCCCGGGGGCGCCGGCGGCCGGGCGCCGGGCGGTGTCCGCAGCCGCGGGGGCCGACGGCCTCCGCGGCCTCCGCGGGGCCAGTGATTCTCAGTGATCTTCAAGTGACCCCTTGTGTTCCTGTGGCTCCTGTGGTCCCTTTGGCTGAAAACCCCCTGCTTTTCGCTGCTCGACCAGATCGGCGGGCCGACCCCTGTGACACACCGGAGCGGTCGCACGCAGTAAGGGGATGTGCGGGCTCCGTAAGGGATGGCGCCCCGACAAGGGAGACGTGAATGAGCCTGGTGGACCTCATCGGTCAGGCCGACGACCGTGGGCTGACCGCGAGCGGGCTGGCTTGTTTGGATCGGTGTGTGCCGCTGCTCGGCGGTGACGACGAGGTTCTGCGGCCGCTGTGGGGCAGCCTGACGGAAGGCTCCGGTGGCGACTGGGGCGAGTCGCTGGAGCAGGTGCGCGGCAAGCTCGTGGCGCCGGAGGAGTCCGAGGGGAACGAGGCCGCTCTCCTCGCCCACCGGATGCTGGCCGCCGCCCCGGCCGGGCGGACCACCGCCGAGGTGCGGCAGTGGGCGGACGCCTGCTCGGTGGCCTCGCTGCGGATCCACGGGATCCTCGACCCGGCCGAGGACGCCTCCCCGGCCGACACCCTCGAGCGCATCCGCGCGGGCGAGACGCCCGCCGAGGGTTGTCTGGTGAGCGTGCCGCCGCTCGTCGCCGCCGAACTGCGCCGCCAGATCAGCGTCCTGGAACTGCTCGCCGAACACGGCGCGGGCGGACTGCGCCCGGCGCTGGACGTGTCCACGGAGGGGCGGCGGGTGCTGCGCGCGGTGGTGTCACGGCGGGCCCGCGGCGCGCAGGGGGCCAGGGCCCGTTCCTGAGCGCGTCCTGAGCGCGTCCTGAGCGCGCCCTGTGTGCGTTGTGCGAGGAAGGTGGGGCGGTCCTGCGCCGGTTGCGCAATCGCCCCGGAAAGCGGTGACGAAAAGCCCGCTGACCTCGCTCTCCTCGATGTGACGAGCTATCTGACGAACCGGCCGACGACGGACACCGCGCCGCGGGGGAGCCGGCCCCATGCCGCGAACCGGCCGGTGCGGTGGGCGGCGGACGTGGTGAGCGCCATGCGCGAGGGCGCGCGGCTGCGCCTCGACTACGGGGCGCCGAGCCTGTGGCGGGTCGACCGGATGATCGAGGAGATCGGGCGCGAGGGCACCCCGTACGCCGCCGTGGAGGGGGTGCTGCGGGGCTTCGGCGCGTACGCGGGCGAGGTGATCGTCCGGCAGACCGGCGCGGAGTGGTGGGCGTCGGGCGGCGAGTACCGGATCCGCACCCCGGACGGCCGGCTGTGGGACCCGATCGACGAGGCCCGCCGGTGTTTCACGGGCCAGGGTTCGCTGCGGCTGTTGTGCCAGGACGCGACGGCGGCACGCGGCGCGGACGGGTGAGCGGGTGGGTGGGTGAGCGGCCGAGTGGGTGAGCGGTCGAGTGGCGCGGGGGCCGGCCCGGCGCTCGGGCCGCCCGTCCGGCGCGCTGTGACACTTCCGCCAGGACGGACGCAGATGCCCGTGGAGCCACTCCACGCGGCGGCTCCGGCAGACGGGGCGGCCGTGGACCGCGGCCACGGACTCGGCATGGACGAGGACTGTCTTGGGCCAGGGAGGCGAACCCCGGCGCGCGCAGGCGTACGACGGGGAGCTGGGCGCGGCGGTCGCGCTGGCCCAGCAGGGTGACGAGAGCGCGTTCGCGGTGGCGTACCGGATCGTGCAGCCGGGGCTGCTCGGGTATCTGCGCGGGCTGGTCGGTGACGACGCCGAGGACGTGGCCGCCGACGCGTGGCTGGAGATCGCCCGTGACCTCGGGAGGTTCGCGGGGGACGGGGCGGGGTTCCGCGGCTGGACCGCGACCATCGCCCGGCACCGGGCGCTCGACCATCTGCGCCGCCGCCGGGTAAGGCCCGTGGCGGCGGCCCTCGATCCGGACGTACTGGATCTGCCGGGCCCTCACCACACCGACGACCAGGCCCTGGAGTCCCTCTCCACCGAGCGCGCCCTCGCCCTCGTCCGCGCCCTGCCGCCCGACCAGGCCGAGGCCGTGCTGCTGCGGGTCGTGGTCGGCCTCGACGGTCCGGCCGCCGCCCGGATCCTCGGCAAGCGCCCCGGCGCGGTCCGTACCGCCGCACACCGGGGCCTGCGCCGGATCGCCCGTGAACTGGGCGTGGACGGCCCGGCGTCCGCGGGTGTGACGGATGACGGGCCCCGGGCGCTGGGGGAGTCGACATGAGGACGCCCTGCGGACCGCCCCGCAGGATCCCGGCCGACCGCGGGGCCGACGGAGCGGAGCGCGCCGACGAGGGCGTGAGCGAGACGACGACGGCGCGGGACGGCGCGCGGTGGTGCGTGGTGGTGCGTGGTGACGACGGCGCGGAGCGCGGCGACGGCGGCCTGAGACGGTACGGGGCGACGTGGGCGCGGTGACGAGGGCGCGCGGCGGCGCGGGGACGGATCCGCGCGACGGTACGAGGCGGCGCGCGGCGGCGCGGCGACGGATCCGCGGGGCGCGTGGTGGGCCCGTGGGGCGTGGTGCTGGAGCGACCGGACAGGGGACGGAATGAGCCATGTGGGGACGGGCACCGGTACGGGCGGCGCCCCGGGGGGCGAGGCGCTGTCCGGCCGGGCCGCCCGCCTGACCGAACTGCTCGCCGCCGCGCTGCGCGAGGAGGGGACCGACGCCGAGTCCGAGAAGCGCGCCGTCGCCGCCTTCCTCGCCGTACGCGACCTGACGGCGACGCCGAGGCGGACCCGACGCCGGGACGACTGGCGGCCACGGCCGGTGCGCTGAGGGGTCACCGTCCCGCGGACTCGCGGACTTGGGCGATCACGGCCCTGAGCAGCCACTGCTGCGGGCAATCGCTTTCCACGCGCGGGGCGATCCGCGGGCCTCGGAGCTGCCGCCGAGGCAACGACCGGGGCCGCCACCCCCCACAGGAGAGGCCCCGGCCGTCGCGCGGCACGGGCCGCGCGGCGGCCCGTATTTCCTACAGCGCCAAGAGTGCGTTTTCTGTCACACCCGCAGAGTCACGAGTTAGTTGCATGTTCTACCGACGTGGACGAGCAGCGGTTTCACGCCGTAACGTGCCTTTCGCGCCGTACTGCTGACAGCGGCGGACTGCCTGACCACCACGGGGCCTGTGACCATAACCATCGACAGCCATCGATCGAGCAACCACGACGGCGAGAGCACGGCCCGCGAGAGCGGTGTCGGCCGAGGCGCAAAAGGGGCGCGGTGCTGGGGGACGACGCGGAGCTGACGGCCGCGGTGCTTGCTGCGCAGGACGGGGACGAGACCGCGTTCCGGACTGTGTACCGCACGGTGCACCCGCGGCTGCTCGGATACGTACGGACACTGGTCGGTGACCTCGACGCCGAGGACGTCGCCTCCGAGGCGTGGCTGCAGATCGCCCGCGACCTGGAGCGGTTCACCGGCGACGCGGACCGCTTCCGCGGCTGGGCCGCCCGGATAGCGCGCAACCGGGCCCTGGACCACATACGGATGCGTGGACGCCGCCCCGCGACAGGCGGCGACGAGACCGAACTGACCGGGAAGGCCGCCGCGTCCGACACCGCGGGCGAGGCCATGGAAGCCCTGGCCACCGGTCGCGCCTTCTCCCTCATCGCCCGGCTGCCGCAGGACCAGGCCGAGGCGGTCGTCCTGCGGGTGGTCGTGGGCCTCGACGCCAAGAGCGCCGCCGAGACGCTGGGCAAGCGGCCGGGGGCCGTCCGCACGGCCGCGCACCGCGGTCTGAAGCGGCTCGCCGAACTCCTCGGCTCCGATCCGGAATCGGCCGGCGGGCTCGACGCCCTGCCGTCCCAGCGAGAACCGCGCGTCCGCGCGGTGACGTCCGCCGGTGTGACGCATCCACGTGCGCGGACGCAGAAGGACATGTGATGGCCGACGAGCAGTACAGGTGGCTGGACCGCGAAGCGGCGGAGCGCTTGCTGCGCGGGGAGTCGCCGGACCCCGCTGTCGACGCCACGGCCCGGGGCCGGGCCGGACGGCTCGCCGAGGCCCTCGGCGCCCTGTCCACGGCGGCGACCGCGCAGGACAGCACCGAACTTCCCGGAGAAGCCGCCGCGGTGGCAGCCTTCCGGGCCGCGCGCGGGGCCGAGCGGCCGGCCGTCGGCCGCCGCGGCCGTACCGCCGCGGCTCGCTCCGCCGACGCCGGACTCGTCCGCCTCGGCCGCGCGACTCCGGCCGTCGGCCGGTTCCGCTGGGGCCGTCCCGTCCGTCTGGGGCTGTCCGCCGCGCTGGCCGCCGGCATGGTCGGCGGGGTCGCCGTGGCGGCCGGAACCGGAGTCCTGCCCGCGCCGTTCGGCGGTGTCGAACCCGGCCCGGCGGCCTCCGTCACGGCCGCCGCGAGCCCCGACGCCCCGCCCGCCCCGCCCGTGCCGGGCGACATCATGGGCGGCACCAGCGGAGTGGCGACTCCCGACGACCGTACGAGCGCCTCGCCCGGCGGCGGCACGACCCGGGGCACCGACGACGACGCCACCGAGAACGGCGGCCGGGACGACCGGGCCGGCTCCGGCTCCGGCTCCGCGTGGAGCGGTGTCGCCGCGGCCTGCCGGGACGTGCGCGCCGGCCGGGAACTGGGCGACGAGCGCCGACGCGCCCTGGAGAAGGCCGCGGGCGGTTCCCCGCGGGTGTGGAAGTACTGCAAGGTGCTGCTCGGCGACTCCCTGAACACCGGTCAGGACGGCAACGCCGAGGGAGGTCAGGGCTCCCAGGACGGCTCGGACGGAACGGCCCGCGACGGCTCCGGTGAGCAGGGCGACAAGGGCGACAAGGACAGCCGGGACGAGCAGGGCGACGGCCAGGGCGCGGTCCGCGGCAGCGGTGACGGCCCGCGCGACGGCGCCCTCGGCCTGCTGACGCCGTCCCCGTCCCAGGCCCTCGCCCGCGGCTCGTGGAAGAGCCCGAAGAGCCCGAAGAGCCCGAAGAGCCCGCAGAACCTGAAGAACGCCGGCTGCCCGCGCACCTCCTCGCGCCCCCGGGCGCACTTCACCGTCTGAGCCCGCCCTCCCCACCGCTCCAGGGGTAGCCCTCTGACCTGCGGTTTTGCTTCGCACTCAAGTTTTTCGGCGACAGGTGTGACGTTTTTGGCGGCCCTGACGCAGTGATAAATGAGCCGACTGGTCATCGGCCGTCGCACGGAGCCGGGGTTCCCCCCGTACCTACGGCACGTGCACCTGGCGCGGGCGGGACACGTTCCCCCGGTCCCGCCCGCGCCCCGAATCCTCTTCCGCGCCCGACGTCGTCACCAGTACACGACGACCTTGTCGCCGCTCCTCACCTGCGCGAACAGCCGGGCGATCGCCGCCTCGTCGCGCACGTTCACACAGCCGTGCGAAGCACCGGCGTACCCGCGGGCCGCGAAGTCGTAGGAGTAGTGCACCGCTTGCCCGCCGCTGAAGAACATGGCGTACGGCATCGGGGAGTCGTAGAGCGTCGACACATGGTGGCGGGACTTCCAGTAGACGTGGAACACGCCTTCGCGGGTGGGGGTGTACTGGGAGCCGAACCGGACCGACATCGTCGAGACGGTCCGGCCGTCGATCATCCAGCGCAGGGTGCGGCTCGACTTGCTCACGCACAGCACCCGGCCGGTCAGACAGCGCGGGTCCGGCGCGGCGGCCGGCTGCCCGCCCATCAGATAGAGCTCCCAACGGCCGGGTTCGTGGGTCATGTCCCGCAGTCGCCGCCAGGTGACGGTGTCCACCCGGCCGGTCCGCGGCAGCCCGCGCTTGCCCTGGAAGCCCCGGACCGCCTCCTCGGTGAGATCGTCGTACGCGCCCGTCGGCCCGTCGAAGAGCCAGGCGACCTGGCGCAGCCGCGCCTGGAGTTCACGGACGGCCGGTCCGCTGTCCCCGCGCTCCCAGAGCACCGCGGGGGCGACGGAGGGCGTGCCGGGGCCCGGGTCCGGCCGGCTGCCGGAGCCCGCGGGCGTACGGGAGGCGCCCGGTGCGGAGCTGGTCCCGCCGGCGCCAGCCGTGCCGGTGACGCTGATGTGGACGGGGGAGCGGCGCTTGCCGTCCCCGTCGGCGGGCTGCACGGTGCAGCCGCAGACCGCCGCCAGCGCGGTCAGGGCCGCGGCGGCGACCACGGCGGTCCGGGTGGTCCGGGTGGTCCGGGTCGTCCGGGTCGTCCCGGTGGTCCGGGCGGTCCCGGCCGCCCCGGCGGCGAAACGTCTCTTCCGGTCCGTGGCGCCGCGTCCGCCCATGGTCCTCGAGCTCCCCGAGCTCCTCATGCCCGTACTACGCATCACGGCTCCCCGTCGTCTCACTGGCCCCCCGCGCCGCCCGCCCCGCGCGACGCGCGGAGTGCGCACGGTGTCACCGGAGATGCTCCCCGCGGATGACGGCACGCGAACGGCACGGCATGGTGGATTCCATGGCACGCGACTCGGAGTCCGGACTGCCCATCGAACCCGTCTACGGCCCGGAAGCGGCGACGGGCCGGGATCCCGCGCGGCAACTGGGCGATCCGGGGTCGTACCCCTACACCCGTGGCGTCTACCCGTCGATGTACACCGGCCGTCCCTGGACGATGCGCCAGTACGCGGGGTTCGGCACGGCGACCGAGTCCAACGCCCGCTACAAGCAGCTCATCGCGAACGGCACGACGGGACTGTCGGTGGCGTTCGACCTGCCCACCCAGATGGGCCACGACTCCGACGCGCCGATCGCGCACGGCGAGGTCGGCAAGGTGGGCGTGGCCATCGACTCGGTGGACGACATGCGGGTGCTGTTCGACGGGATCCCGCTGGACACGGTGTCGACGTCGATGACCATCAACGCGCCCGCGGCGCTGCTGCTCCTCCTGTACGAACTGGTCGCGGAGGAACAGGGCGTCGGCGCGGACCGGCTGACCGGCACGATCCAGAACGACGTGCTGAAGGAGTACATCGCGCGCGGGACGTACATCTTCCCGCCGAAGCCGTCGCTGCGGCTGACCGCGGACATCTTCGCGTACTGCCGGGCCGCGATCCCGAAGTGGAACACGATCTCGATCTCCGGCTACCACATGGCCGAGGCGGGCGCCTCGCCCGCGCAGGAGATCGCGTTCACCCTCGCGGACGGCATCGAGTACGTCCGCACGGCGCTCGCGGCCGGCATGGACGTCGACGACTTCGCGCCCCGGCTGTCCTTCTTCTTCGTGGCCCGTACGACGCTCCTGGAGGAGGTGGCGAAGTTCCGCGCCGCCCGCCGGGTCTGGGCCCGGGTCATGCGGGAGGAGTTCGGCGCGAAGGACCCCAGGTCGCTGATGCTGCGCTTCCACACCCAGACCGCCGGGGTGCAGCTGACGGCCCAGCAGCCCGAGGTGAACCTGGTCCGGGTCGCGGTCCAGGGCCTGGCGGCGGTGCTGGGCGGCACCCAGTCCCTGCACACCAACTCCTTCGACGAGGCGATCGCGCTGCCCACGGACAAGAGCGCGCGCCTCGCCCTGCGCACCCAGCAGGTCCTGGCCCACGAGACGGACGTGACCGCGACGGTGGACCCGTTCGCGGGCTCGTACGCCGTCGAGCGGATGACGGACGACCTGGAGGGGGCGGTGCTGGAGCTGATGCGCAAGGTCGAGGAGCTCGGCGGAGCGGTCGCGGCGATCGAACACGGCTTCCAGAAGGGCGAGATCGAACGCAACGCGTACCGGATCGCGCAGGAGACGGACGCGGGCGAACGCGTGGTGGTCGGCGTCAACCGCTTCCGGCTCGACGAGGAGGAGCCGTACGAGCCGCTGCGCGTCGACCCGGCCATCGAGGCCCGGCAGGCCGAACGCCTCGCCCGGCTGCGCGCCGAGCGCGACCGGGGCGCGGTCGACACCGCCCTGGCCGCCCTGAGGAAGGCCGCCGCGGGCACGGACAACGTCCTGTACCCGATGAAGGAGGCCCTCCGCGCCCGCGCGACGATCGGCGAGGTCTGCAACGCCCTGCGCGACATCTGGGGCACGTACGTCCCGTCGGACACCTTCTGAACCGGGCGGTTCACCCGTTCGGATGATCATGAGTGGATGCCGCACGCCCCCGGCTACGCTCAGGGAGAGTCACCCCTGCAAAGGAGGACGCCGTGGCCGTACTGCAACACGAGCTGACGTTGGGCGAAGCCGCCGACCTGCTCTTCCGCGCACTGCCCGGGTACCGCGTGGAGATTCTGCAGGGGAGGCTCACCGTGACACCACCGCCGGACGGCTCGCATGCGCTGTCGTTGTCGTGGCTGGTCGTGGCGTTCGACAGGGCGGGGGCCCGCGAGGCCGGACTCAGGTACGTCCAGGGCGTCGGCCTCTGGCTGCCCACGCTGCCTGACGACTTCGCGATCCCCGACTTCTCGATCGTCGACGAGGACTTCCGCGACGCCCTCGTCCAGAAGAACTGCTACGCCCCGAACGTCTTCCGTCTGGTCGTCGAGGTGACCTCGTCGAACTGGTCCGACGACCTCGGCCCCAAGGTCGAGTGCTACGCCGAGGCCGGAGTCCCCGTCTACGTCGTGGTCGACCGCAAGCACGACGAGGTCCTGCTGCACCGGGACCCGGTCAACGGCAAGTACCCGGCCCCCGAGCGCTACAAGCGGGGCCAGAGCGTGCCGGTGCCCGCGTCCGTCGGGGTCCTGCTCGACCTCCCGGTGGACACCCTTCTCGACGGCGACTGACCCGCGAGACACCTCGACACGGTGTCGTACCCCCGTGCGACACTCCCTCTCATGTTTGGTGTTATCGACCTTCCCACCTATCTCGCGGGCCTTGTCCTGATCGTCCTGCTGCCGGGGCCGAACTCGCTGTACGTGCTGTCCGTCGCCGCCCGCCGGGGTGTGCGGACCGGGTATACCGCCGCCGCGGGTGTGTGGTGCGGGGACACCGTGCTGATGACGCTGTCGGCGGCCGGGGTGGCGTCGCTGCTCCAGGCGAACGCCCTGCTCTTCGGGATCGTGAAGTACGCCGGTGCGGGATATCTGACCTGGCTGGCGGTCGGGATGATGCGGGCCGCGTGGGCGATGTGGCAGGCCCGGCGGGAGCCGGTCTCGCAGAATGCCGAGCCCGAGACGGTGGCCGGGGAACGGCCCTTCCGGCGGGCGGTGGTGATCAGCCTGTTCAACCCGAAGGCGATCCTGTTCTTCGTCGCTTTCTTCGTTCAGTTTGTTGATCCCAAGTACGCCCACCCGGCACTCTCCTTCGTCGTGCTCGGCAGCCTCGCCCAGCTCGCGAGCTTCCTCTATCTGACCGCGCTGATATTCAGTGGCACCCGGCTGGCAGCGGCCTTCCGCCGGCGCAAGCGGCTGTCGGCGGGGGCGACCAGTGCGGCGGGGGTGCTTTTTCTCGGGTTTGCGGTCAAGCTGACGCTCGCCAGTGCGTAGGCGCTCCGCTGGGGGCTGTGGTTCGGCGGCGGGTCCGTGGGGGGCTTTGCGCAGTTCCCCGCGCCGCTGAGGGTGGTGGCGGTGTGTGGTTCGGCTGCCTGTTCGTGGGGGGTTTTGCGCAGTTCCCCGCGCCCCTTTGGGGGCTAGGCGAGTGACAGGCCGACCTGGGAGGTGTAGGAGGGCAGGTTCAGGGGGCTGGTGCCTGCCCAGCCGATGTGGCCGTCGGGGCGGATGAGGAAGATGCCGACGCCGTAGTTCCCGTGGGAGGCGAACCGTACGGTGCGGACACCGGGGAGTGCCGGCAGGTCCATGTCCGTGCCGACCGCGAGCAGCGTCCAGTGCGGTCCCCGCAGCAGATCGAAGAGGCGTACGCCGTCCACGGTCGCGTCGGGGACACGGTCACCCGCGCGCAGCGCCTCGTCCGGCAGACCGGTACGGGTCTCCACGGCGAGGGAGCGGTCCCGGTAGCCGAGGCCGAGCTGACGGGTCTCCTTGCCGCGCCGGGCCTCGCCGCGGTGGATCCGGGTGGACAGGCCGAGCATGGCGGCGGCGATCGGGTGCCGTTCCTCCTCGTAGGTGTCGAGGAGGGACGCGGGAGCCTTGCCGCTCAGGACCGCGCCGAGCTTCCAGCCCAGGTTGTAGGCGTCCTGGACGCTGGTGTTGAGCCCCTGGCCGCCGGCCGGGGAGTGGATGTGCGCCGCGTCCCCGGCGAGGAAGACCCGGCCGGAGCGGAACCGGTCCGCCAGCGCCGCGCGCGGCCGGAAGTCCGAGACCCAGCGCACCTCGGTCACCGCGTCGGCGTCCAGATGGGAACGGTCGGCGAAGACCTTGCGCACACCGTCGGGGGAGGCGTCCACCTTCGTTCCGGCCGGGAATCGGGCGACGACCTGGAAGTACTCCGTGCCCGCGAGCGGGCAGACCGCCATGAAATCGCCGGTGTCCCCGGTCGGCGGGAAGAGGTGCCAGTGGTCGCGGTCCAGGCCGCTGATCCTGGTGTCCGCCACCAGGATCGGGTCCGGCGCGACGAGGCCCGAGCCGTCCTCCCCGGCACCGGTCATGCCGATACCCGCGGCCCGGCGCACGGCCGAGCGGCCCCCGTCGGCGGCCACCACGTACTTCGCGCGGACGACCCCGGCACCCTCGCCCGAGGTGAAGTGCACGGTCGCGCCCTCCTCGTCCTGGTGGAGCGCGGTCACCTCCCGGCCGAAGACGACCCGGCCCCCGAGTTCGGTCAGCCGCGCGTGCAGGATCTCCTGGGTGCGCCACTGGGGCACCATCCACGGCTCGGCGAACGGGGAGCCCGCCTCGCCGTCCTCGGCCGGGTCGAACATCGGACGCTCGCCCGCCTGCTTGCCGTCCTGCCAGATCATCCCGACCGGATAGTCGCCGCCAGCCGCGCGGATCGCGTCCAGGACGCCGAGGTCTTCGAGGACCTCCATGGTGCGCGGCTGGAGCCCCTTGCCGCGCGACCCCGGCGCGAGCTCCTCTCCCCGCTCCACGACGAGCGCGTCCACGCCCCGCCGTGCGAGGTCGACCCCGAGGGCGAGGCCGGTGGGACCGGCGCCGACGATCAGAACATCCGTGTCCACCGTCGTCTCCATGACCACCACTCTCCTTAACGTTGTTAAGTTCCGTTGGGTGGAAGCATGTCCTTAACGCTGTTAAGTTGTCAAGCGTGCCGACGGGCTGCCGCGTATGTCCCTTAACGGCATTAACCTGTCGGGTGTGGTTATCCAGAGATCCCAGCGAGCGCCCAGGCTGGACAGGAAGCAGGTCGTCGACACCGCTCTGCGGCTGCTCAACGAGACGGGCCTCGACGGCCTGACCCTCCGGGCCATCGCCAAGGAGCTGAACGTCCAGGCGCCGGCGCTCTACTGGCATTTCAAGAACAAGCAGGAGCTGCTCGACGAGATGGCCACGGAGATGTACCGCCGGATGGTCGAGAGGGCCGGAGCGGCGGACGCCGACTGGCGGGAGCGGCTGCTCTCCGCCAACCGCGGGCTGCGCGCCGCCCTGCTGAGCTACCGCGACGGCGCCAGGGTCTTCAGCGGTTCACGCTTCACGGGCACTCTGCACGCCGTCGAGATGGAGCGGACGCTGAAGCTCTTCACCGAGGCGGGATTCACCCTCACCCAGGCGGTCCGCGCGGCGACCACCGCGTATATGTACACGATCGGCTTCGTCACCGAGGAGCAGGGCGTCCAGCCGATGGAGGGCGAGCGCCGCGAGGGTTACGACATGACGGACCGCGCCCGCCGGATGGCCGACTTCCCTCTGTCGGCGCAGGCGGGCGCGTTGATCTTCGAGGACTACGACCGGAACTTCGAGGAGGGGCTGGACGTGATAGTGGCGGGCGTGGGGGCCCGGTTCGAAGTCGAGTGAGCCCGGCGGCCGGTCGTGGGTGTCGGCCCGGTCGTGGTCGTCGGCTTCCGCTGCCGCAGGTGCCTCGCAGTGGGCGCGACATGGCGGCGGGCGCGCTGTCCCCGAGCTTGGTGATGAGGCCGTCGTCGGCCGGCGGGCAAGCCTGCGGCGGCCGTGAGCGTCCAGCCGCCCCGGCCACAGGGGCGGCCGGGGCGGCACCGGGGAACGGGTTGAGCCCCGACGAGGAGTTCCGGTGTCCGGCTCGTGCTGGATACGGCGGTGGTCGGCCCACCGCCGTCCCCGGACCGGACCGGATCGGCCGACAGCAACGGCTCGACCCGGTCCCCCCTCGCACCAGTGACCACTGACCGGACAGACACAGCCGATCAGCTGATCACCTCATCGAAGAGACACGCTCTACCACAAGCTCGCGAGCCCTCGGGTGATCGCGCTGCCGACTTCCTGTACACCGTCGGTGATCATGCCGACGGCGGGGGCAGCCGCCTCCTCGGCGGCCTTCGAGATCAGCTTGCCCTGGCCGAAGGTCACGAGGCCGAGAGCGGCCGTGCCGCACGTCTTCGCGAAATCGGTGCCGTGCCAGTCGTTGGCGATTCCGCTGAAGACGACGGCGCCCAGGTCGGCCACCACCGAGGCGGTGCTCAGGTAGCCGGCGTAGATCTCCAGGCCCACCGCGATCGGCACCATCTCCGGACCGGCGAGCAGCAGCAGACCGCCGGTGACGGCGAGACCACCGGCTCCCAGGCCGGACGCGACACTGGCGGTCTCGAGGGAGTGCGCGTACTCCTCTGCGGTGCTTCCCTCTTCGCCCTCCTCCTTGTCGAGCTTGTCGTTCTCGGACACGTCGACCTGGCTGGTGCCGCTTTTCTCGGAGTCGCGCGCCGCCTGGGCGGCGTTGCGCGCGGCCGCCGCGATCTCCTGCTGCCGCTTCTTCGTGGCGATGGTGTGGGCGTCGGCGGCGGCGGCTGCGGCGGCTGCGGCGTCCTTGCCCGCCTGGATGGACGAGGCGCGGGCGGAAGAGGCCGACGCCTGTGCCGACGCGGCCGAGGACACCGCGCTGCGGGCGGAGGCGGAGGCCTTGTTGGCCGAGTAGTTCGCGGTGCGGGCCGCGGTGCGGGCCGCGGCCGCGGCGTTCTTCGCCGCGTCGGCCGAGGCCTGGGCGTCCTGCGCCGACTGCTCGGCGGCGTCGGCCTTGGCGTCCGCCTCCTTGGCGGACGTCAAGGCGTCGGCGGCGGACTGATCCGCCGCCTTCTTGGCGTCCGCGGCCTCCTGGGCCGCGTTCCGGGCGAGCGCCGAGGCCTGCCGGGCGAGCGCGGCCTTCTCCTGCGCCTGGTGGGCGATCTTCGCGGCGGCGGCGATGGCGCCCTGAATGGCGGCGATGTGGGCGGCCGAGTCGTAGTCGAGCTGGGCGCACTGGTGTATCACCGTGGACAGGAAGTGGCGCCGGAGCCAGGCCGGTCCCTCCATGGCCGCCTGGGCGTAGGCCTTGGTGTAGGGGCCTCCCGTGTTGAGCAGGGCGGCCGTGGCGAGCGCGTCGTCCTGCGTCTGGGCGTCGGCGAAATGCTCGTTGAAGAAGTCGAACAGGGCTTTGGGCGTGTTGCTGTCGAGGGCGTCGTTGGCGGCCTGCTTCACCCGGGTACCGGGGGAGGTGGCCAGCACTCGCGCGATCGCGAGGCCGTTGTCCTGGACGGTGGCATCGATGATCCCGGCGGTGAGGAAGGTGGCCGCCGCGCCCGTCACGTCGCTCTCGAGCACCGTGGCCGCGGCGTCGCTGATCGTCGCGGTGCCGGACTGCGCCACCGTCAGAACCGTTTCACGGTCGTCCTGGTCCTGGGCCAGCTTTCGGCCGGCGTCGATCCAGGTGTGGACGTCGGCGTCCACACCGCTCAGCGCGAACCGCGCGGCAGAGCGTGACCAGGAGCCGCTGGAGTTCATGACGGCGGCGGCCGCCTTGCGTCCGAGTGCGGTGGCGCGGGTCAGGTCACCGGAGCTCAGAACCGCCTCGGCCTGGGCGATGAGATCCAGGGTCGCCGCGGAGCTCTGCTGCTGCTGGGTCCGCTGCGCGCGCAGTATCGCGCTCTGCTGGGCGTCGACCTCGGCGAGCCGACGGCACTCGTCCATCGCCTGGGTCTGTTCGTGGTCGAGCGCGTCCCACTCGGCCTGCCGTGCCGCCGCCTCCACCGCGACGGCCTGGTTGACGGCGTTCGTGGCGTTGGTCGCGGCGGTGGTGGCCGCGTCGGCGTAGGTCTTGGACTTGTTGGCGTAGTCGAGGGCCTGGCCGGCGTACTTGGCGGCGTCCTCGGCGGCGGCGGCGGCCGCGTCGGCGTGGTCGGCGGCGGCGTTCGCGGCGTCCCGCGCGGTGCGGGCGGCGGCCGCCGCGGCACTGGCGAGCGACTGCGACTTGGCGGCGGCGGCGGTGGCGATGGCCGCGTTGCTGTTGGCGATCTGCGCCTGCCGCTGGGCCTCGGCGGCCTCGGCCTGGGCGACCCCGGAGGCGGCGGAGGCCGCAGAGGCGGCGGAGCTCGCGGCGGCGGCCGCCTGGCTCGCGGCGGTCGCCGCGGCCCGCCCGGCACCGGCCGCCTGGTCCGCGGAGTTCGCGGCCTTCTCCGCGGCGGCCGCCGTGGTACGCGCGTTGGCCGCCGCGTTACGGGCCTTGGTGGCGGCGGACTTGGCGGCCGCGGCCTGGGACGCGTCCTTGGAGGCGGCGATCGCGTAGTGGTACGCGCTCGACGCGGCCGAACCGGCGACGGCCGCCGCGTGACTCGCGGCCACCGCGGCCTGGGACGCCCGGCGCGAGGCGGTGATGGCCGCGTGGGAGGCACGGATGGCGACCCGGGACGCGTCGGCGGCGCCCTTCGCGGCCTGCGCCGCCTTCCGGGCGGCCTTGCCGGCCTTGGTGACGTCGTTCGCGGCGGCGGCCGCCTCGGTGGCGGCCGTCTGCGCGGCGGACTTGGCCTTGTCCGCGGCCGCCACCGCGCGGGTGGAGGCCTCCACGGCCAGCTTCGTCTGGGAGTCCGCGATGCGGCCCTCCTGCTGGGCGGTGCTGACCAGTTCGGTGATGGTCGCGGTCTCCTGGTCCCGGGCACGTGCTATGTACTGCCCCGTCTCCAGGAACCAGTCGATGTCGTCGGCGGTTCCGTCCAGGGCCCGGGACGCGTACGCGCGGACCTCGGGTCCGGCTGTCGCCGAGAGGGTGGCCGTCTGCAGGGCCATGTCCTGAAGACGCGCCGTGTACTGCCCCTCCGTCAGGAACTTCTCCAGGGCGGGCTTGGTGCCCGCGTCGAGAGCCGCGCTGCCTGCAGCGGCCACGTACTTTCCGCCGGCCCCCATCAGGGCGGTCGTCGTGACGGCCAGGTCCTGCAGGTAGGGGGTCTGGTAGCCGTTCTCGAGGAAGTCGGCGACGGCGTCGTCGTTCCCGGAGAGTGCCGTGGAGGCCGCGACACCCATGTATTTGCCGGCCGACGCCAGGGCCCTGACGACGGTGGCACGGTCGTCGGCCGCCGACGCCGCGGCAAGGCCGCTGGCGAGGAAGACCTGCACGTCGGCGTCCGAGCCGCTGAGGGCGGTCTCGGCCGCGGCGCGGACGTTCGCGCCGCCCAGCATCCAGGCCTTCACGGCCTGGCCGCGGTCCGTGTCGGGCAGGGCCAGGATGTCCGGGTCCGTCGTCGCGTCATCGGCCGCGGACGCGGTGCCGGCGTACGCGGCGACGGGATTGAGGACCAGGCTGGAGGTCAGGGCGCCGGCCGTGGTGCCGAGGAAGGCACCCAGCAGACGACGTCTGCTCCAATATGTGTGCGTACTGTTCACGCGTTCCTCCGGATCGGTGCGCGACGGCCCGGGTGGGCGGCAGCGCGGACTGTGTGTGACTGGGCAGCGCGGATCTTCAGGCGGGTGGCGACGATCCCGGAGCCGGTGAGGTGTGGGACGAGCAGCGCGGTCCGGGCAGGCATCCTGTCCACCGGGACCGGAAGGGGCGTGGGCGAGCCGTGCACGGTCTCGACGCCGGGACCCGCGGGTCGCCGCCGGTGTCACCAGAAGCGGCTCGGTGTTCCGGACCATGACGGGAGTACGCGGCGTCCGCCCCGTCCGCTTTGCTCACCGTGTGTCGTCGACGCGACGATTTCTTGTTGCCGGGAAGGACGAGACGCGGTGACCCGACTTCGCTTTCCGGACAACCCCATAAAACATTCCCCCACGTCACGTCGGCCCGCCGCCGATCGCTAATTTCTTACACCATGGATAGGCGTGAACGCTCGGAGATTTATGAGCCGATCCATGGAACTTTTCGGTGCCGGACCCGTCCTCACGGCAAATCGGGGCGGATGGAGAACGCCAGATATGCTTCCATGTGATTTGCATCACACGATGGCTCGATAGGCGATTTTCGGCCAGTCGCCCGCCGGTTCGGTATTTCGCTCGCACGGTTGCGAAGGGCCCGTCGCCATGGTCGCGTCCCCTTGGGGGCGGAGAGCCCAACTCCCTTGATGGGCTGGCGAGATGAGCGGCTGTGCGGCGCCGCCGGGATGCGGCCGGGCCCGGTTCCCGCAGCCTCGGAGGGCCGCGCCGACGGCGAAGGGGGGCAGGGGTTCGGCAGTTGTGCCGCGTGCCCGCGCTGCGACCCATTTTCAGCGCATAACAAACCTGACTGCGCGTCAGGGACGAAAAAGGGCATCACGGTTTCATCCAGCACCCACCCGTCGAATCCGCTGAATCGGTTACCGAAAAGACCGGATCGGAGTGGGTGGACAAACGCTCTCCTGCTGAGCTTCCATGGCTTAGTCAAAAGATCTCTGAAGGGTGTCCTGGGGGGGCGGCTCCGCCACCGGAATGACACTCTCCGAATGTGTGAGGACGAGTGTGAGGATCGTGATGCGTACCCCTGCCGTGACCGAGGCGAGGACGAAGAACAGAGGACTCCGGCGGCGGGTCCTCGGCGTCACCGTGGCGGCCGGTGCGTCCGCCCTGGTGGTGACGGCTGTCGGGCTCTCCGGCGCGCAGGCCTCGCCGGGCACGGCGGAGCAGGCCATGGCTCCCGCCGCCGGCGAGGCGCCCGGCTACGCGGTCGAGGACTTCAACTACCCCGGTGCCGACAAGATCCTCGCCGAACAGGGCATCACCCTCAAGCGGGGTGACGGGCACATCGTCCTGGCCGACTGCGCGAGCGGCGGCGAGCTGGTGCAGGTCAAGGCGATGCCGAACGTCCTGGCCACCGTCTGTTTCCGCGTCACCGGCAACAGCGGCTGGCTGAGCCTGGAGATGCCCTCGGTCTTCTCGGTCAAGGGCAACGACTACGACACCACGGTCTCCATGACCACGGACGGCGAAGACCGCACCTGGGACGTCGAAAAGAACATCTGGACCTCCGTGGGTGAGAGCGCCGACGACCAGGGGCGCGAGTTCACGCTCGTGGAGATCAGGACCTCGAAGTAACGTTCGGGCGCGCGGGCCACGCCTTGTTCCGGTGCCCCTGAGCCTCTTCGCCGTCCGGGTCCGCCGGGCGACAGACCTCGACTCGACGGTGACCGCCGTGGCGCCCCGCCACGACTGCGACGGCAGCGACCCGGCAGCCCCGGGCGGTCACCCCGTCGTCCGACACCCGCTCGCAGGACTGTGCCCGCATGTTCAACCGGCCTCCCGGACGAGCGGATGAGGCTTGGGCGCCCCCGCCCGTCGGCTGGTCGAGCAGGCCGGGGATCTGCACGTGGTGCAGGCCGAGCCGCTCGACAGCGGCCACTGACGTAATCCGATGCGCAACCCTGGCACGGCATTCCCGGTCCCGCCCGACCCGTTGCCCGGAGGCCGTGCCGCGGCCTCACGCTCGTCTGCTCCCCGTGGGCGTGCGTCCCGGATCCGCATACCGGAAAGACGGATGTTCCCCGGACGTGCTCACTTCGTCCTCGTCGCCTTCCTGTCGACCGTCATGGCGGCGGCCGGGGTACTGACCGCGCCGTCGGCCGGTGCCCCCGCCGGTTCAGCCACCGCCGACAACGCTTACGCCTTCACCGCGAAACCCGACATCGGGGACGGTGACACCGGCCGGGCCTGCTCCGCGACACCGGTGTACACCGACTGGCTGCCGACGGCGGCCGGTTGCTTCGCCGCCGACCCCGCGACCAGCCTGTCGGTGCCGTCGGCACAGGCGGGCGCGCTGATGTTCGAGGACTACGACCGGAACTCCGAGGAAGGCCTGGCCGTCATCGTGGCGGGCATCGACGCCCGGTTCGGGCTCGGGTTCGGGTGAGCCCGGCGGGCCGGCCCCGGTGGCCGTTCCGGTTGCCGCGGGTGCGGTTGCGCGCGAGCGGGCGGACCTGTGGGAAAGGGAGGTCGTGTAGCTACCTCGCGTTCACCTGATGGTGGCCAAGGGGTTGATGTCCGGCATCGAACATCTCTTACGGTCGCTGAGGTCTGCCCCAGAGAGAGCCCAGGTGTCCGCGTGCCTCAGCGCCCCCCCAAACTGTCCGTGATCGTCCCTTGTTTCAATATCGAGGCGTACGTTCCGGAGACCGTGGCCAGCCTCGTCAACAACGCCGACG
Organism: Streptomyces sp. NPDC001443; assembly: GCF_053597355.1. Lineage (NCBI taxonomy): Bacteria > Bacillati > Actinomycetota > Actinomycetes > Kitasatosporales > Streptomycetaceae > Streptomyces > Streptomyces sp. NPDC001443. Next base: position 53,916 of record NZ_JBSFIA010000037.1, on the reverse strand, counting down.
ACTCGTTCGAGTTCCTGTTCGTCGAGGACCGGTCGACCAAGGACCAGACCTACGAGGCGCTGCTGGCGCTGACGAAGCGGCTGAAGAACAGCAGGGTGATCCGGCACGAGCAGAACGGCGGACTGGCCACCGCGCGCAACACCGGGATCGACGCGTCCGAGGGCCGCTACCTCACCTTCCTGGACGGCGACGACTGGCTCGCCCCCGGCTATCTGAGCGACCTCGTGCACCACATCGAACGGCACGACGTCGACTTCGTGCGCACCGACCACGTCCAGGTCTTCGGTGTCGAACGGCAGATCCACCGGGCCCCCGAGGGCCGTCGGCACACTCCGCTCGACCCGCGCAGCTCCATCCTCCCCGTCGACGACACGACGATGGTCGACTACCCGTACGCCTGGGCCGGCGTCTACCACCGCCGACTGCTCGACAAGGGCCTGCTGCGCTTCCACGACGGGCTGCGCACCGCCGAGGACCGCCCCTGGATCTGGGACCTGCACCGCAGGGCCGAGTCCTACGCCGTCGCCAGCCTGCGCGGGGTCTTCTACCGCCGTGGCATCGCCAGCTCGCTGACCCAGATCGGCGACGTCCGCCAGCTCGACTTCTTCCGCTCCTTCGACCTCGTCCTGGCCGAACTCGCCGACGACCCCGAGGCGGCCAAGCTGCGGAAGAAGGCCCTGCGCAACTACTGCGTCGTCATCGCCCACCAGCTGCTGGACCGGGGCCGGTTCGAGCGCAGCGTGCACGCCAGGCTGCGGCAGCTGGCGGCCGAGGCGCTGGGCCGGATGACGGAGGCGGAACTCAACGAGGCACTCGTCGGCATGGGCGAGGAACGCGTGCACACGCTGCGGCGCATACGCGGCGGCATGAAGGGAGTCGCGGCATGAGCGGCAGGACACAGATCTTCTTCTCGGCCACGCAGTACGCCGCCGCCACCGTCACCGCGGCGATCCGCGCCGGCCTCTTCGGCCCGCGCGCCGCCCACCGGCGCATCCTGGTCGTGAGCAACACCGCCGCCGTGCCCGAGGTCGGCACCCCGCTGGACCGGATGGCCGGGTTCGAGAAGCTGCGCCCCGAGTTCGACGAGGTGCGCTCCTGGAACGAGTTCATCGCCCCGCACCACCCGGTCGGCTGGTCGCCGCGCGCCCAGGACGCCCAGCTGTGGGAGAAGGCCGTACGCCTGGCCTGGAACCTCGGTGACGAGGAGGTCGAGATCGCCTGCGAGTCCATCCAGGCCAACCCCTCCCGCGCGGTCGCCGACATCTTCGCCGATAGCCCGATCCACGTGTACGCGGACGGCCTGATGAGCTACGGGCCCACCCGCAACCGCATCCCGCACGGTATGAACAGCCGGATCGCCCGGGTGCTCCACCTCGACCTCATTCCCGGACTGCGCCCGATGCTGCTGTCCGAGTACGGCGTCGAGCCCGAGCCGATCCCCAACGAGGCCATCGTCGACGTACTCGCGCAGATAGGCGAGGTCGGCGCCGGCATCCTCGCCGAACGGCTGCCCGAGGGCGAGCGCCCCACGGCCGTGCTGCTCGGCCAGTACCTCTCCGCGATCGACCTGATCACCCAGGACGAGGAGGAGGAGCTGCACGTCCGGATGCTGCGGGCCGCCGCCCGGGCGGGCCACGAGAGCGTCCTGTTCAAGCCGCACCCCAGCGCGCCCGCCGTCTACAGCAGGTCCCTGGAAGCGGTGGCCGAGGAACTCGGCGTACGGCTCACGGTCCTCGCCGAGCCCGTCCTGGCCGAGACCGTCTTCGCCTTCCTGGAGCCCCGGCTCGTCATCGGCTGTTTCTCCACCGCCCTGATGACCGCCGCCGCCTTCTACGGCATCCCCGTCGCCCGGGTCGGCACGGAGCTCCTCCTCGAACGCATCACGCCGTACGAGAACAGCAACCGCGTCCCGCTCACCGTCATCGACGCGGCCCTGCCCGACGCGGAACGCGAGACCCTCGGCGCCCCGCTCGAACTGGCCGCGCTGAGCGAGCGCCTCGCCCCGCTGGTGCACACCGTCGGCTACTGCATGCAGTCCCGCAAGTACCCCGGCCTGCACGAGGAGGCGGCCGCCTGGCTGACCGCCAACCTCGCCGAGCACCAGCGGTACTTCAAGAAGCGCCGGCTGACCACGCTGCGCCTGCCCGGCGGCAGCCCGGTCCGGGCGGAGGCGCTGCGCCGCAACCCGGCCGTGCGCAGGGTCGTACGACGGATCCGGGCGGCCCAGTCGTCCTGACCCGCACGGCGGTCCCCGCCCGGCGGTCCTGACCCGCCCGGCGGTCCTGACCCGCCGAAGGGCCGGGCCCCGTTCCTCCTCGGGAACGGGGCCCGGCCCTTCTCGCGCGGCGCGCGCGGGTCACTTGTCGAGCTGCGGCCTGCGCACCACCAGCGCCCGCTTCAGCCGGGGCCCGAACGGTTTCTCCACCAGCCGGTGGATCAGCCAGGCGATGCCCAGCAGGCTCAGCACGCTGATGACGATCGTCGCGTACGGCGGCAGGCCGAGGCCACGGTTCAGCACCCGGATGAAGAACCAGCCCAGGTGCTCGTGCACCAGGTAGAAGGGGTAGGTCAGCGCCCCCGCGACGGTCAGCCAGCGCCAGTTCGCCCAGCTCGTCCAGCCCACCGCCACCACCGCCACCGCCGCGAAGGCGAGGAAGACGATCGCCTGGATGACGTGCGGGTTGCGGTGGAAGTCGCCCTCCATGCCCGGGTGCCACAGCGCGGTCACCGAGTAGCGCTGGCCGAGCAGGAACGACATGATCACGATGCCCCACAGCAGCAGGTCGTTGCCGTAGCGGTGGATCAGGTAGAGCGCCAGGCCGCCGATGAAGAAGGGGGCGTGGTCGCGCATCACCAGTTCGTCGGTGAGCGGCATGTCGGCTACCCGGGCGAAGACGCCGGCCAGGGTCCACAGGGCGCAGAACAGCACCACCCGGCGGTAGGTGACGCCCCGCCAGACCACGAACAGCGCGAACATCGCGTAGAAGCGGACCTCGACCCAGAGCGTCCAGTCGACGCCCAGCACCCGGTTCACGCCCATCGGCTGCTGGAGCATCGTGAAGTTGACCAGGATCTCGTCGGAGCGCAGCGGGTGGACGACGACGGGCATGACGCACGCCGCCGCGGTGATCAGGACGATCGCCACCCAGTACGCGGGGTAGAGCCGGGCGACCCGGGAGCGGAAGAAGTCGCCCAGGGAGCGGCCCCAGCTGCTCATGCAGATCACGAAGCCGCTGATGACGAAGAAGAACTGCACACCCAGGCTGCCGTACGTGGCGGCCAGGGACAGGGTCGGGAACTTCAGGCCGGGCGACTGGTGCCAGGACTCGGCGACGGGTCCGTTCTTGCCCGCGAAGTGATACATGCACACCATCAGCGCGGCCAGCAGCCGCAGCCCGTCCAGGGCGCGCAGCCGGTCGGCGGCGCGTGGGCGGGGCGCGGCGGCGGGAGCCTTCTCGGGTTCCCGTACTCGCACGGTGGGCGCCGGCGCCGGGCTCGTGGGGGCCAGGGCCTGGTCAGCCGCATTCATCCTGGGGCCTTTCTCGGCAGGGTCGTGTCCATCGTCGTGGTGGTCGTCGATGACCGGACGGTACGAAGTACTGACGTATGACAGGAGATTCAGCGCTGACACCTGGGCATCGGACACATGTCGCACAGATGAATGAACGGGCGTCAGGTTGACGCCTGGGTTAAGCGAAAGCGCGCCGCCCCCGCTCCTGTGGAGGAACGGGGGTGACGCGGTGGGACGGGGGCGGGGCGCTCAGCGCCGGGACAGGGCCCTGGCCCGGCGCGCCAGGCGGCGCACGGTCGCGTTGCGCGGGATGAAGGCGAGCTGCGCGGGCACGGCGCCGGGCAGGGCCAGCGCGGTCAGCCGACGGCGCTTGAAGTAGCGCCAGGTGCGCGTGTTCAGGTGCCGGGAGAGATAGTCCTCGGCCGCGCCGCGCAGCCCGGGGTAGATCTTGGGCTGCATGGCGAACCCGACCGCCGTGAGCAGCGCCGCGAGCTGTGCCACCCGCTCGGGCGACGGCATCGCCCAGTTCTCCACCGCCGCCCGGTCGGCGAGGTCGGGCAGCAGCGCGTCGACCAGGGTGACCGGCACCCGGTTGCTGTTCTGGTAGGGCGTGAGCCGGGTCAGTACGCCGTCGGTGCCGGCGCGGGCCACCGGGATGCCGTACAGCCCCGCGGCCGTCAGCAGCGCGGTGGAGAAGCAGCCGACGACGAGCGCGGGCCGCATCCGCTGGAACACCACCTCGGCGAGCACCGGCCGCTCCAGCAGGGTGAGTTCGGCGCCGAGCCGGGCCGCCTCGTCCTGGAGCAGCCGCGACCAGCGGGCGGGCGCGACCGGGTGCGGCTTGAACACCAGCCTGCGGTGCCCGAGCGCGACGGCGCCGCGGACCATGCCCAGATGGAGCTGCTCCTCCCCGGCGTCGTCGAGGATGCCGAGCGCGCTGAGGTACTGGCCCAGCAGCAGCGCCGGCTGCCCGTCGGCGTCCGGCGGTTCGGTCTCGTCCTGCGCCAGCTCGCCCAGCACCTTCAGGAAGGCCTCGCCCGGCACCAGTTCGGGCCTGACGTCGAACTCGGTGAGTAGCAGCGGGGTCAGTCCCGGTACGAGATCGAGGTGCAGCAGCCGTCCGATCCGGGTGCCGACCAGCGGATCGATCTTGTCCCGGGTGGGGCCATAGCTTATGAGGCCGTCCGCGTAGACGTCGACGGGGGCGCCGGTGAACAGCTGGCACACCGCGAGCGAGGGATTGACGTGCACGGACTCGACGGCCAGTCGGACCTCGTCGTCGCCGAGCCCCCACTGGAGCCGTACGTACCGCTCCCACATGGGGATGTCGTCGCCGCGCGGGCTCCAGCCGCCGGGGTGGAACGGCGCGATCGTCTCGTTCCAGGACAGCACCCGGTCGAAGCGCTCGGCGATCCGGGCGAAGCCCGGCATCTCGTCGACGGCGGGCGTGGTCTCGGGGTTGGCCGCGTTGTTGGTGACGAGCAGCAGTCGCCGGTCGGTCGGTTCGAACAGCCCGGCGTCCAGCGCGGCGGCGAGGGTCGCGGCGCCGTACAGCGTGGACGCGCAGAAGACGCGGGTGGTGCGGGGCATCAGGCGGCCACCGTCCGGGCGGACACGGGCCTGCGGCGCAGTCGGCGCAGCCGGCTCGCGCGCTGGGCGTCCATCGTGTCCATCACTTCCCCGAGCACGTCCTGCGGCATTCGCTTCAGGGCGGCGGAGCTCAGGGAGCGCAATTTTCGAGCCACGGCGGGTTCGAACCTCTCGATTGATCCGAGATGATGAGCCATGATCGCGCAATAGGTGCGCACTGCTTTCGGCAGCAGTTTATCCGCCTCGGGATCGAGCGCCGTTTCCTCGATTACCTGATCGAACGCCCGGATGAAATCGAGCTGCCGGACGTCGCCGATCTGGGTGAGCGAGGAGGCGACTCCGCGCCGGTAGAAGACGCCCATCAGGTTCACCGTGGCGAAGGACTCCGCCTCCCGGTGGAGTTTCCAGATCCAGGGCCGGTCCTCGGCCGTGCGCAGTCCGTGGGTGAAATGCAGCAGTCCCCGGTCGACGAGCCGGCGGTGGTAGATGCCCGCCCACGCGTACGCGTAGTCGACCGACGTGGACCGGTCCGCGGGCAGGATCGCCGCGCGGGGCTCCATCACCACGCCCCGCCGGCCGTGCGGCACCCGGTGCACCGTGCGCGCCCGGCCGGTGCACTGGACGTGGTCGGTGCGCAGGAAGTCGCAGTCCAGCTCCTCCATGGCGGCGACCAGCCGGTCGTAGTAGCCGGGTGCGAGCCAGTCGTCGCCGTCCAGGAACGTCAGGTACCGGCCGCGCGCGCGGTCGATCCCGGTGTTGCGCGCGGTCGCGAGTCCCCCGTTCTGCTCGTGTCTGACGAGCACCGCTCCCGGCAGCTCGCGTTCCGCGCGCGCGAGGATGTCCGGGGTCCCGTCACGCGAACAGTCGTCGACGAGAATGAATTCGAAGTCGTCGCGAGTGTTCGCCCGCAGGCTTTTGAGAGTGTCCGGCGCGTATTGCTGCACGTTGTAGAACGGCACGATGACGGAGAGCTTGACCACGGGAGTGACGTTAGAGGGCCGCCCGGCACCCGTCTTTACCGTTGGTTTGATGTCAGGTGAACTGCGTGTGGCGAACCCGTGAACCGGGACTTCATGAGCGCCCGGAGGGCCCGGAAACCCCATTCGTCGATGTGCTGTTAACCCTTTGTTGCTTTCGGGTTGGGCGGATCCTGGGAATGCCTTCCTACGGTCGACGGCGTGCCAGCAAGTGCAACGAACGCCCTGCGAGTCGCCGTACTCGCGGATTCCGACACCCGATGGAAATGGGGCGCGCTCACCGCGAAGCGTACCGTTTCTGCCGAAGAGGGTGAAACGGACATCCGCCTGGACGGCTACCTCCTGCGGGGCCGAGCCACCCCCACCGCCCGTCAGCTCCAGGAGGTCGGCGTCCACGCCGACTCGCTCCGCGAGGTGACCGCCGCCGAGTTCCTGCGCGCGATGGGCGAGGAGTCCTACGACGTCCTCGTCCTCGCGCTGGTCGGCGGCGGTGTGCAGGCGATGCTGCACGGCCTGCGGCACGTCTGGGCCGACCGCGCCGAGCGTCCCGTCGTCGTCACCGGCTACGTCGGTGTCGTCTACGAGAAGCTCGCCGACGGCCTGCTGCTGCGCCACGGCGCCGATCTCGTGCTGGCCAACTCCCGGCAGGACGCGGACCGGTTCCGCGCGGTCTACGCGGGGGTCGGCGCCGACGCCTCGTCCGTCACGGAGGTCGCCCTGCCGTTCCTCGGCGGAGCGCCCTACACCGGCGAGCCCGACCCGGCCGCGGAGCAGGGGGGCAGGCCCTACACCGTCGTCTTCGCCGCCCAGCCGTCCGTCCCGGCCAGCCGCAAGGACCGTACGTACCTGCTGGAGCGGCTGATCCGGCACGCCCGCAAGCACCCCGGGCGCGAGGTGCTGCTGAAACTGCGCTCCAAGCCGGGCGAGCACACCACGCACATCGAGGAACTGCCGTACCAGAAGCTGGTGCAGAAGGCCGACCCGCCGCCCAACTTCCGCCTGGTGTACGGGCACATGGGCGAGGTCCTGGACCGCACCGACCTGCTGGTCACGGTCAGCTCGACGGCCGCCCTGGAGGCCCTGCACCGCCGCATCCCGACCGTCGTCCTGACCGACCTGGGCGTGCGCGAGATGCACGGCAACCACCACTTCGTCGGCTCCGGCCTGCTCGCCTCCTGGGACCAGCTCGACGCCGGCCACCGGCCGGTGCCCGACGAGGAGTGGGTCGCCCGCCAGGGCGTCGCGCCCGCGGGCACCCCCGCCGGACCGGGCTCCTACGCCACCGCCTTCGACGCGGCCCGTGAGCGGATCACCGAGCTCCTCGAACGCCCCGGCGGACTGCCGCCGCTGACCCCGTACTACACACCCGAGACCGCGCCCGGATACCTGCCCGGCATCCTCGCCCGCCACCACCTCGGCCCCGACGGCGCCCCGCTGCCCGGCGCCCCGGCGGCCGACAAGGAGCCCGGAGCGGTCCGGCAGATCGTGCGCCGGGCGGCGCGCGGCGCCTACCGCCACGGAGTGCAGCGCGTCGCCCCCGTGATCCGGCGGATGGGCGAGCTGTGAGCGCCGCCGAGACGACAGCCCAAGGAGTGGAACCCATGTCCAACCCGGAAGCGGGCCAAGGCGCTTCGGTGCGCCGGGTGCTCGCGGTGATCCCCGCGCGCGGCGGCTCCAAGGGCGTGCCCGCGAAGAACCTCGCGGCCGTCGGCGGCGTCCCGCTGGTGGCCCGCGCGGTGCGCGAGTGCCGTGCCTCCCGGCTGGTGACCGACGTCGTCGTCTCCACCGACGACCACACCATCGCCGCCGCCGCCCGGCAGGCCGGCGCCGAGGTCGTGCTGCGGCCCGCCGCCATCGCCGGCGACACCGCCACCTCCGAGGCCGCCGTCCTGCACGCCATGGACGCCCACGAGGCCCTGCACGGCTCCCGGGTCGACGCGGTGCTCCTCGTGCAGTGCACCAGTCCCTTCATCCTCCGCGAGGACATCGACGGCGTAGCCGGCGCGGTCGTCGAGCACGGCGCCGACACGGCGGTCACCGTGGCACCCTTCCACGGCTTCCTCTGGCGGGACGCGGCGGACGAACCGGCGGTCGTCGAGACCGGACGCGCCGACGAGAGCGGGCGCGCCGACGAGGTCGGCGGCGGCACCAAGGTCGCCGACCCGGCCGTCACCGAGGGCGGCTACGGCGTCAACCACGACAAGTCCTTCCGTCCGCGCCGCCAGGACCGCCCCCAGGACCTGCTGGAGACCGGCGCCGCCTACGCGATGGAGGCCACCGGCTTCCGCACGCACCGGCACCGCTTCTTCGGCCGTACCGAACTGGTGCGCACCGACCCGGCCCGGGTGCTGGAGATCGACGACCCGCACGATCTCGCCCGCGCCCGCGCCCTGGCCCCCCTCTTCGACGCGGAACTCCCCGCGTCGCTGCCGACCGCCGACGACATCGACGCGGTCGTCCTCGACTTCGACGGCACCCAGACCGACGACCGGGTGCTGATCGACGCCGACGGACGGGAGTTCGTCTCCGTGCACCGCGGGGACGGACTCGGCATCGCGGCCCTTCGCAGGAGCGGCCTGAAGATGCTGATCCTGTCCTCGGAACAGAACCCGGTCGTCGCCGCCCGGGCCCGGAAGCTCAAGCTCCCGGTGCTGCACGGCATCGACCGCAAGGACCTCGCACTGAAGCAGTGGTGCGAGGAGCAGGGCATCGCGCCCGAGCGCGTGCTCTACGTCGGCAACGACGTCAATGACCTCCCGTGCTTCGCCCTCGTGGGCTGGCCCGTGGCGGTCGCGAGCGCCCACGACGTCGTGCGCGGCGCCGCACGCGCGGTCACCACTGTCCCCGGTGGCGACGGCGCGATCCGAGAGATCGCCAGCTGGATCCTCGGCCCCTCTCTCGACTCCCTCCCCCAGTAAGGACATCTCTGCCATGAGCACCAACTCCCGTCTGCGCACCTTCGGTTCCAAGACCGCCGGCCCCGGCCGGCCCGTCTACGTCGTCGGTGAGATCGGCATCAACCACAACGGCGAGCTGGAGAACGCGTTCAAGCTCATCGACGCCGCCGCCGAGGCCGGCTGCGACGCCGTCAAGTTCCAGAAGCGCACCCCCGAGATCTGCACCCCGCGCGACCAGTGGGACATCGAGCGCGACACCCCCTGGGGCCGGATGACCTACATCGACTACCGCCACCGCGTGGAGTTCGGCGAGGACGAGTACCGCCAGATCGACGAGCACTGCAAGGAGCGGGGCATCGACTGGTTCGCCTCCCCGTGGGACACCGAGGCCGTCGCCTTCCTGGAGAAGTTCGACGTCCCCGCCCACAAGGTGGCCTCCGCCTCCCTGACGGACGACGAGCTGCTGCGCGCGCTGCGCGCCACCGGCCGCACGGTCATCCTCTCCACCGGCATGTCCACCCCGCGCCAGATCCGTCACGCGGTCGAGGTCCTCGGCTCGGACAACATCCTGCTCTGCCACGCCACCTCGACCTACCCGGCGAAGGCCGAGGAGCTCAACCTCCGCGTCATCAACACCCTGCAGGCCGAGTACCCGAACGTCCCGATCGGCTACTCCGGCCACGAGACGGGCCTGCAGACCACGCTCGCCGCGGTCGCCCTCGGCGCCACCTTCGTCGAGCGCCACATCACCCTCGACCGCGCCATGTGGGGCTCGGACCAGGCCGCCTCCGTGGAGCCGCAGGGCCTGACCCGCCTCGTCCGCGACATCCGCACCATCGAGGCCTCCCTCGGCGACGGCGTCAAGAAGGTCTACGACTCCGAGCTCGGCCCGATGAAGAAGCTGCGCCGCGTCACCGGTGTCGTCGCCGAGGCGGAGATCGCCGCCGCCGCGGGCGAGCCGGTCTCGGTCTGAGCACCGGCTCGGCCCCCAGTCCGACTCCGAGTGGCTTACGGGACGGTCGTACGTCGATGAACCCTCGCGCCGGGACCACCGGCACCCCCCACACGCTCGCCTTCGTGGAGAGCCCGGTTCAGCTGCTGAACGTGCTCGAATGGGCGCATGCGCACGGGCTGGGCGGCCCGGAGCGGTCCGGCACGGGGTTCACCCTCGTCGTCCTGTCCCCGATGGACCCGATGACCCGCGGTCAGCTGCGCCGGATGGCGGAGCTGGCCCGCGAGGACGGTCACGAGGTCCGCTGGGAGGAGGCGCGGGGCGGTGCGGCCGCGCCCTTCCGCACCATCGGCGGCCTGTCCCGGCTGCTGCGCGGAGCGGAACGCGTGGTGATGGGGGACCCGTTCTCCCGTTACGTACAGCTGCTGCTGACCATCACCCGGGCCCGGGACCTCGTCGTGGTGGACGACGGCACGGCGACGATGGAGTTCGTCGCCCAGCTCGCCCGGGGCGAGCGGCTGGTGCGCTGGCACCGCAAGGGGGGCCGTCCCGGGCCGCGCGACGTGCTGTTCGGGCCGGTGTCGTCCTCGGCCCGGCGCCGGCTGACCCCGGGCGACGGCCGCCGGGTGGAGATCTTCTCCTCGATGCCCATGGAGGAGGCGCCCGAGGGCGTGACGATCACTCAGAACGCCTTCGCCTGGACCCGCTCCCGCTTCGGCCCGCCCCGGGTCGCCAAGGGCGCGGACCTGGTCGGCACCTCGCTGGTGGAGACCGGCGTGGTCGACGCGGACCGGTACGTGACCGCGGTGGGCGCCCTGGCCAGGGCGCACGGGGCGACGCGCTACTTCGCGCACCGCCGCGAGAGCACGGACAAGCTGCACCGGCTCGCGCGGGAGACGGGACTGGAGATCGTCCGCCCCGAACTCCCGCTCGAACTGATCGCCCGGCGCGGCCCGATCGGGCGGACGATACTCAGCTTCCCGTCGACGGTCGTGCACACCCTGCCGCTGGCGCTGGCCGGCACGGAGGTCCGGGTCGCGGTCTGCGACATCGACCCCGGCTGGCTGACGGAGAACGCCTCGCCGCGGGCCCAGGGCTTCCTCTCAGGGGTCACGGGCACGGCACGGGACGTCACCCGGGTGTCCGCGACGAGCCAGCAGTAGACCCGCGGCGGGAACGTACGGGGTGACCGCCCCGCACGCGCCCGCCCCACGACGGCCGGCCCGGCCCGTGCCCGTCCACGGCGGCCGGCCGGACGAGGCCCGCGCACCCCGGTGCGCGGGCCTCGTCCGTCATGCCCCTCGGGCTCGCGGGCCCCGTCGGTCAGGCCCCCTCGGGCTTGTGGGCGAGCAGAAACGCCCGCGGGAGCCTCTCCTCGCCGTCGGGCTCGCGCAGCAGACGGGCCCGGAGCCGGAAACCGGCCTTCACGAGGAGGTCGGCCACGGTGTCCGGGGTGCGCCAGTGGTAGTCCAGCGAGATCGCGTGGCCGAAGCGCTCCGCGAGATGCAGTCCGCGCTCCTCCTCGTGCCACTGGAACCCCAGCAGCACCTGGCCGCCCGGTGCCAGCACCCGGTGGAACTCGGAGAACGCCGTCGGCAGGTGATCGTCCGGGACATGGATGATCGAGTAGAGGGAGAGCACCCCGCCGAGGGTCGCGTCCGGCAGGTCCAGCGAGGTCATCGACCCCACGTGGAAGCGGAGCGCGGGGTGCGCCGCGCGGGCCAGCTCCACCATCCGCGGGGACAGGTCGACCCCGAAGACCGGCACACCCATGGCGTGCAGCCGGGCCGTGACGTGGCCGGGCCCGCTGCCGAGGTCGGCCACGGGCGCCGTGCCCCGCTCCCGCACGAGCTCGGCGAAGGCGGCGAGGAGAGAACGTTCGACAGGGAGCGCGATCAGGTGGTCCGCGAATCGGTCGGCGTAGTCCTCGGCGATGGTGTCGTACGAGGTCCGGGTCGCGGATATGAAGGGTGCGGCGAGGTCACCGCTCTCGGGGTGGGTCACATGGCCGGAGGTTACCGAGCGCACCGGCGGGGCGTCCGCCGGATGGCCGAGCCCGTCCCCCGGCCGGTCGGGGCGGGCGAGGACCCGGCGGGGCACCCGCTCCGGGGGCGTCCCGGTTCCGTTCCGACGGGTGAACAGAAGGGCGTAGGTACGGCGGGGCATGGTATGCCTGAAGGGTGGCTGGGTGCGCCGTCCGTCCGGAAAAGCGGGCGAGTCTACCCACCTGAATCGACGCCTATGCGTCCGGCGGCCAGGTTTTCTTCCCCTAACGGGTTGAAGTTTTGTTGTTCGAGGGGCAGTTGGCCGCCCCGGAGACCTACCCTTCAGAGGGTGAACCAATTGATGTCCCGAGAGTCCGAGGCCGATATTTCCGCTGATGCAGTGCTCCCCGGCGTGCTGCCCGAGGCACTGCGTGCCGAGCTCGTCGCCTTCCGGCGCGACCTGCACATGCATCCCGAACTCGGCAACCAGGAGTTCCGCACCACGGCGGCGATCAAGGAGCGGCTGGAGCAGGCCGGTCTGCGGCCACGGGTGCTCGCCGTCGGGACCGGGCTCGTCTGCGACATCGGTGTGGACGGCGAGGCACCGGCGGACGGCCCCGGCCTGTTGGCCCTGCGGGCCGACATCGACGCCCTGCCCATCCCGGACGCGAAGACCGAGTGCGCCTACCGCTCCACCGTGCCCGACCGGGCGCACGCCTGCGGGCACGACGTGCACACGACCGTCGTGCTGGGCGCCGGGCTCGTCCTGGCCGAGCTGCACGAGCGGGGCCTGCTGCCCCGGCCCGTGCGGCTGATCTTCCAGCCCGCGGAGGAGGTGCTGCCGGGCGGCGCCGTCGACGCCATCGAGGACGGGGCGCTGGAGGGGGTGCGGCAGATCCTCGCCGTGCACTGCGACCCCCGGGTCGACGCCGGGCGGATCGGGCTGCGGCCGGGTCCCATCACCTCGGCCTGCGACCGGCTGGAGATCGCGCTGAACGGCCCCGGCGGGCACACCGCGCGGCCGCACCTGACCACCGACCTGGTCACCGCCGCGGCCCGGGTCGCCACCGACGTGCCCGCGATCGTCGCCCGCCGGGTGGACACCCGCAGCGGGATGGCCGTGACCTGGGGGCGGATCGAGTCCGGCCACGCCCCGAACGTCATCCCGCAGCACGCCGAGCTCTCCGGCACCGTGCGCTGCCTGGACATCGATGCGTGGCGGCAGGCGCCCGACGTCGTGGTCGCCGCGATCGACGAGGTCGCCAACCTGCACCGGGCCAAGTCGGAGATCACCTATGTGCGCGGGGTCCCGCCCGTGGTGAACGACCCGGTGGTCGTCGAGCTGCTGCGGGACGCCATGACCGTGCGCCGGGGAGCGGAGACCGTGGAGAGCACCGAGCAGAGCCTCGGCGGGGAGGACTTCTCCTGGTACCTCGAACACGTGCCGGGCGCCCTCGCGCGCCTCGGTGTGCGCACGCCCGGCGAGCGCACGGTGCGCGACCTGCACCAGGGCGACTTCGACGCCGACGAGTCCGCGATCACGGTCGGGGTGGAGCTGTTCACTGCCGCCGCACTGCTGGACGCGGCGGGCTGAGCCGGGCGGGCACCGCCGGGTTCCGGCACACGAACCGGCCGGGGCGACGCGCACCCGGCTCGACGATCGGCCTGGCGCGACGATCGGCCGTCGGGCTCGACGATCGGCCCGGCTTGGCGGGTGCCTGGTTCGGCGGGTGCCGGGATCGGCGATCCGCCTGGCTCGGCGGGCGTTCGGCTCGGCGATCGGACTGGACCGGCGGGTACCCGGATCGGCGGGCGATCGGGTTGGCTCGGCGTGCACTCGGGTCGGCGATCGGGTCGGCTCGGCGTGCGCTCGGCTCGACGACCGGCCCGGTTCGGCGACCACTCGGCTCGGCGACCGGCCTGGACCGGCGGGCACCCGGACCGGCGGGCACCCGGATGGGTGATCGGCCGTCGGGTTCGGCGATCCGCCTGGCTCGGCGTGCACCCGGACAGGCGTGCGCCCGGCTCGGCGATCGGACTGGACCGGCGGGCGCCGGGATCGGCGATCGGACTGGACCGGCGGGCGCCGGGATCGGCGATCGGACTGGACCGGCGGGCACCCGGACCGGCGGGCACCCGGATGGGTGATCGGCCGTCGGGTTCGGCGATCCGCCTGGCTCGGCGTGCACCCGGACAGGCGTGCGCCCGGCTCGGCGATCGGACTGGACCGGCGGGCGCCGGGATCGGTGATCGGTCTGGACCGGCGGGAGTCCGGGACGGCAATCGAGCTGGCCCGGCTGGCGTCTGACGTGACGCCAGGAGGGGGTGCCTGGCATGTGCCCCTTCGTCCGCTTGAGTTATCCGGACGTAACCGGCGGCGCCCGAATGCGGCCCGTCGGCGGCACGAATCGATAACGGCCGCGAGGAACCCCGTTCCCCTCCCCTTCTACGCGCGTTACTGTGCGCCGGAATCGCCACCTGTGGCGGCGCAAGGGGTAGCGGGCCGTTCGACGGTGCCGTGGGGATGAAGGGTGCTTGCTGTGCGTCTGATATCTCGGAGGACCAGGTTCTCCCAAGCAGCGGTGGCCGTCTCGGTCCTCGCACTCGCGGCGGTCGGCTGTGGCAAGTCCAGCACCGACTCGGCCGGTGGCGGTGACTCCGCGTCCGGCAAGTACTCGGCCAAGGGCATCGGCCTCGCGTACGACATCGGTGGCAAGGGCGACCAGTCCTTCAACGACGCCGCCTTCGCCGGCTTCGAGAAGGCCAAGGCCGAGTTCAAGATCGGCGGCCAGGACGTCGAGCCGCAGGACGGCGAGTCCGACGCGGACAAGATCCAGCGCCTGGAGACGCTCGCCAAGCAGGGCTACAACCCGATCATCGGCGTCGGCTTCGCCTACGCGCCGGCCGTGAAGGAGGCCGCCGCGAAGTACCCGAAGATCACCTTCGGCATCATCGACGACGCCACCATCAAGTCCGCCAACGTCGCCGACATGGTCTTCCACGAGGAGCAGTCCTCGTACCTGGCGGGCGTGGCCGCGGCCAAGGCCACCAAGAAGAACCACATCGGCTTCATCGGCGGCGTGGACATCCCGCTGATCCACAAGTTCGAGGCCGGGTTCGACCAGGGCGCCAAGTCCGTCAACCCGAACATCAAGATCGAGTCGCAGTACCTCACCCAGACACCCGCGGAGGGCGGCTTCTCCAGCCCCGACAAGGGCGAGAACGCGGCCAACGGCCAGATCGAGGCCGGCGCCGACGTCGTCTACCAGGCGGCCGGTCTGTCCGGCCAGGGTGTGATCAAGGCCGCGGCCGAGCACAAGGTGTGGGCCATCGGTGTCGACTCCGACCAGTACGCGCAGGCGGCGCTGTCCAAGTACAAGGACTACATCCTCGGCTCGGCCCTGAAGAACGTCGGTGGCGCGGTCTACGACCTGGCCAAGTCCGTCGTCGACGGCAAGCCGCTCAGCGGTGAGGTGCGTGGCGACCTGAAGTCCGGCGGGGTGGGCTTCGCCGACACCAACCCGAAGTACAAGGCGATGACCGACGTCGTCGCCGCCGTCGACAAGGCCAAGGCGGACATCATCGCCGGCACGGTCACCGTCAAGACGGAGTAATCGCACGCGGCGGTACGCGACGCGACCGTGACGGGCGTCGTGGCGGAACAGCGGGACCCGGTCTGCGGACAGTGACCCGTACGCTCCGGAGAGCATCCGCGAAGCAGCGCGCCCCTTGCCTCCCGCAAGGGGCGCGCTGCTGTCCGTAATCTGGGATGTGTCTGTGGCCACAGCTCGGTAACGGACCGGACAGAAGGGGTTTTCCCGTCCGGTCTACGCGCGTTACGCTGCGGCGGAACCAGCGCCTGGTTTGGGCGCTTGCACAAAGGAGTCAAGTTCCATGCGCCGGGTGTCCCGTATCGCGGTTGCAGGCGTTGCAACCGCGGCTCTTGCCGTCACTGTTTCCGCCTGCGGAAGCTCGTCCTCCTCGTCCTCGTCCTCCGGTGGCGACAAGAACCTGGGCCTGGCCCTGGCGTACGACGTCGGCGGCAAGGGCGACCAGTCCTTCAACGACGCCGCCACCGCCGGCCTGGAGAAGGCCGACAAGGACTTCGGCTACAAGAGCACGGCCGTGGAGCCGCAGGACGGCGAGTCCGACGCGGACAAGGTGCAGCGCCTGGAGACGCTGGCCAAGAAGGGCTACAACCCGGTCATCGGTGTCGGCTTCGCCTACGCGCCGGCCGTCAAGGAGGTCGCGGCGAAGTACCCGAAGACCACCTTCGGCATCGTCGACGACGAGACCATCAAGGCCGACAACGTCGCCGACCTGGTCTTCCACGAGGAGCAGGCCTCCTACCTGGCCGGCGTCGCCGCCGCCAAGGCCACCAAGACCAACACCGTGGGCTTCATCGGCGGCGTGGACGTCCCGCTGATCCACAAGTTCGGTGCCGGCTTCAAGCAGGGCGTCGAGGACACCAAGAAGGGCGTCACGGTCAAGGAGCAGTACCTGACCGAGACCGCGCAGGAGGGTGGCTTCTCCAGCCCCGACAAGGGTGAGAACGCGGCCAACGGCCAGATCGACGCGGGCGCCGACGTGGTCTACGCCGCCGCCGGTCTGTCCGGCCAGGGTGTCATCAAGGCCGCCAACGAGCACAAGATCTGGGCCATCGGCGTCGACTCCGACCAGTACAAGCAGGACGCGCTGGCGAAGTACAAGGACTCGATCCTGACCTCCGCCATGAAGAACGTCGAGGGCGCGGTCTACGACCTGGCCAAGTCCGTCCACGACGGCAAGCCGGAGACCGGTGTGGTCCGTGGCAGCCTGGAGAACGGTGGCGTGAGCCTGTCGCACTCGAACCCCGCGTTCGAGAGCAACGCCGCCATCCAGGACGCGGTGAAGAAGGCCGAGGAGGCCATCAAGTCCGGCAGCATCACGGTCAAGACCTCCTGAACCAGCGCTGGTAGGCCTGTCGTAGACATGGCCAAAAGGGCGCTGTAATGGCAGCGTTACGGCCACGGAACGGGGTGCGGGGAGGATGTCCCCCCGCGCCCCGTTCGCGCGGCAGAATGCTCGGAACGGATCGTGAGTGAAAGATGAACGATCAGGTCCGGGCACTATTTAAAGCGGGGGCGCTACGCGCGTAGAGCGGCCCCTTTCCCAAGGAGAGTGCGCCATCGACGCGTCCAGCAGCCCTCCGCTCACCGCCCCGTCGACAGTCGCGGTCGAGCTGACGGGGATCACCAAGCGATTTCCCGGTGTCGTCGCCAACCACGACATCCACCTGACGGTCCGCAAGGGCACCGTGCACGCCCTGGTGGGCGAGAACGGCGCCGGCAAGTCGACGCTGATGAAGATCCTCTACGGCATGCAGAAGCCGGACGAGGGCACCATCGAGATCGACGGCGAGCAGGTCGCCTTCGGCAGCCCCGCCGACGCCATCGTCCGCGGCATCGGCATGGTCCACCAGCACTTCATGCTGGCCGACAACCTGACCGTGCTGGAGAACGTGGTGCTGGGCAGCGAGAAGCTGTACGGCATCGGCGGCAACGCCCGTAAGAAGATCAAGGAGATCTCCGACCGGTACGGACTGGGCGTACGCCCGGACGCCCTGGTCGAGGACCTCGGCGTCGCCGACCGCCAGCGGGTGGAGATCCTCAAGGTCCTCTACCGCGGCGCCACCACCCTGATCCTCGACGAGCCGACCGCCGTGCTCGTCCCGCAGGAGGTCGACGCGCTCTTCGACAACCTGCGCGAACTCAAGTCCGAGGGCCTCTCGGTCATCTTCATCTCGCACAAGCTCGGCGAGGTGCTGTCGGTCGCCGACGACATCACCGTCATCCGCCGCGGCACCACCGTCGGCACGGCCGTCCCCGCCGAGACCACCCCGCGCCAGCTCGCCGAGATGATGGTCGGCAGCGAGCTGCCCACCCCCGAGACGGCGGAGTCGACCGTCACCGACCGGGTCGTCATCGAGGTGCGCAACCTCACCGTGTACGCGAGCGGCGGCGCCTCCCTCGGCGAGCTCGGCGCGCAGCCCGAGACCGCCACGGTCGGTTCGTCCGGCGCCCCGGGCGGCGCCGACGTCCTCACCGAGGCCACCACCCCCGGCGCGGCCAAGCGCGTCCTCGACGACGTCTCCTTCGTCATCCGCGCGGGCGAGGTCATGGGCATCGCCGGTGTCGAGGGCAACGGCCAGACCGAGCTGATCGACGCCCTGATCGGCCTGAAGAACGCCGACTCCGGTTCCGTGCACTTCCTCGACCAGGACATCACGCCGTGGCCGACCCGCAGGCGCCGTGAGTCGGGCGTCGGCTACATCCCCGAGGACCGCCACCGCCAGGGCCTGCTCCTGGAGGCCCCGCTCTGGGAGAACCGTATCCTCGGCCACGTCACCGAGAAGCCCAACGCCAAGGGCTTCTGGCTGGACCCGAAGGGCGCCCAGGCCGACACCCGCCGGATCGTCGAGGAGTACGACGTCCGCACCCCCGGCATCGACGTCACCGCCGCCTCCCTGTCCGGCGGCAACCAGCAGAAGCTGATCGTCGGCCGCGAGATGAGCCACAACCCCAAGTTCCTGATCGCCGCCCACCCCACCCGCGGTGTGGACGTCGGCGCGCAGGCGCAGATCTGGGACCGCATCCGCGAGGCCCGCCGCGACGGCCTGGCCGTGCTGCTGATCTCCGCGGACCTGGACGAGCTGATCGGCCTGTCGGACACCCTGCGGGTGATCTACGACGGCAGGCTGGTCGCCGACGCGGATCCCGCCACGATCACGCCGGAGGAACTCGGCTCGGCGATGACCGGTGCCGCGTCCGGCCATCTGGAACACGTGGAGACCACGAAGCCCGTGGACACCACGAAGTCCCTGGGAGCCGCGGAGACCGTGGAAACCACCGAGGAAGCTGCCGGTCCGGAGGACGAGGCCCGATGAAGAAGTTCGACAAGGAGCGCGTGCTCCTCGCGGTGGCCGGCCCGGTCATCGCGCTCGTCCTGGCGGTCGCGCTGACCTCGATCGTCCTGCTCGCCTCGGGCAAGAACCCGATCGAGCCGTACACGCTGATGCTCCAGCAGCTGCCGTACTCGGACATCCAGGTCCTGATCGTCAACCAGGCGTCCCTGTACTACATCGCCGCCATCGGTGTGGCGCTCGGCTTCCGGATGAACCTGTTCAACATCGGCGTCGACGGCCAGTACCGCCTGGCCGCGGTGATGACCGCCGTCGTCGGCGCGAACATCGCGCTGCCGAGCGCCCTCCAGATCCCGCTGCTCCTGCTGGTCGCCATGTGCACCGGTGCCTTCTGGGCGGGCATCGCGGGCGTCCTGAAGGTCACCCGCGGCGTCAGCGAGGTCGTCGCGACGATCATGCTGAACGCCATCGCCACCAGCCTCATCGTCTACCTCACCCAGAAGGACGTGTGGGGCGTACAGGTCGGCAACAACATGACGACCGGCGTCATGCACGAGTCCGGCTGGTTCCCGGGCATCGACCTCGGCGCCGACGTCGGTGAGATCTACGGCCTGGTCTTCCTCGCGATCCTGCTGGGCGTCCTGTACTGGCTGGTCCTCAACCGCACCCGCTTCGGCTTCGACCTGCGCGCCACCGGCGCCTCGGAGACGGCCGCCGCCGCCTCCGGCGTCAGCGCCAAGCGCATGGTGCTGGTCTCCATGCTGATCTCCGGCGCGGTGGCGGGCCTGTCCGGTCTGCCGCTGCTGCTCGGCGACACCCACACCTACAGCCTGAGCTTCCCGGCGGGCCTCGGCTTCACCGCCATCGGCATCGCGCTGCTGGGCCGCAACAACCCGGGCGGCATCGCGTTCGCCGCCCTGCTGTGGGCCTTCCTCGACAAGGCCTCGCCCGTCCTCGACTACGCGACTCCGGAGGCGTACCCGAAGGAGATCGCCACGATCATGCAGGGCCTGATCGTCTTCGCGGTCGTCATCTCGTACGAGGCCGTACGGCAGTGGGGTCTGCGCCGCCAGCAGAAGCGGGTCGGCGCCGAGCTCGCCGCTGCCGCCCAGAACACCAACAGGAAGGTGGCGGCCTGATGTCCACCGCGACCATCGCCAAGAAGCCGCAGGCGAAGCCCGGCAGGTCCGGCCGCCGTATGTCGCTGCCCGTACTCCTGCTGGTCATCGCGGGCGTGCTGGTCCTGACCTCGATCGTCCGGCTGATCACCGGCGCGGACGGCATCACCTCCACCGGCCAGATGTCCACCGCCCTGCGGCTGGCCGTGCCGATCGGCCTCGCCGGCCTCGGCGGTCTGTGGTCGGAGCGCTCGGGCGTCGTCAACATCGGTCTCGAGGGCATGATGATCCTCGGCACCTGGTTCGGCGCCTGGGCCGGCTACCAGTGGGGCCCGTGGGTCGGTGTGGCCTTCGGCATCATCGGCGGCGCGCTCGGCGCCGTCCTGCACGCCATCGCCACCGTGACCTTCAACGTCAACCACATCGTCTCCGGTGTGGCCGTCAACATCCTGGCGCTCGGCACCACCCGCTACCTGTCGAAGTTCACCTTCGAGGGCGCTCCGCAGGGCTCCGCCAAGCAGTCCCCGCCGATCGACTCGCTGGGCACCTTCGACATCCCCGGCCTGTCCGACTGGCTGAACACGCTCAACGAGAAGCACTGGTTCCTGGTCTCGGACATCGCCGGCCTGATCGGCGGTCTGATCACCGATCTGTCGCCGCTCACCGTCGTCGCCGTCGCGCTCGTGCCGATCACCTGGTGGGTGCTGTGGCGCACCGCGTTCGGCCTGCGCCTGCGCTCCTGCGGCGAGAACCCGGTGGCGGCCGAGTCGCTCGGCGTCAACGTCTACAAGTACAAGTACATCGCCGTCATCATCTCCGGCGGCTTCGCCGGACTCGGCGGCGCCTTCCTGTCGATCGTCGCGTCGAACGTGTACCTGGACGGCCAGACGGCCGGCCGCGGCTACATCGGCCTCGCGGCGATGATCTTCGGCAACTGGATGCCGGGCGGCCTCGCCCTCGGCGCGGGCCTGTTCGGCTACACCGACAGCCTCAACCTGCGCGGCGGCACGACCAACGTCCACGCGCTGATCCTGCTGCTCGCGATCCTGCTGGTGTTCGGCGCGGCCTACCTGGCCTGGAAGAAGAAGTACGTCCCGGCCGTCGTCACCGCGGTGATCGCTGCCCTGATGTTCGTCTGGTACACCTCCACGAACGAGGTCCCGCGCCAGCTCGTCACGGCGACCCCGTACATCGTCACGCTGCTGGTGCTCTCGCTGTCCGCGCAGAGCCTCAGGATGCCGAAGGCGGACGGCCTGCCGTACCGGAAGGGGCAGGGCAAGTGACCTCGTCCACCGACGTCGACTGGGAGGCGCTGCGCGCGCAGGCCAGGGACGCCATGTCCCACGCCTACGCGCCGTACTCCGGCTACCCGGTCGGCGTCGCCGCCCTGGTCGACGACGGCCGCACGGTCTCCGGCTGCAACGTCGAGAACGCCTCGTACGGGCTCGGGCTGTGCGCCGAGTGCGGACTGGTCTCGGAGCTGCAGCGCACCGGGGGCGGTCGGCTGACGCACTTCACGTGCGTGGACGGCAAGGGCGACATCCTCGTTCCGTGCGGCCGCTGCCGACAGCTGCTGTACGAGTTCGGCGGGGCGGATCTCCTGCTGGAGACCCCGGCGGGGATCCTGCCGCTCGCGGAGATGCTGCCGCAGGCCTTCGGCCCGGACCACCTCACCAAGTAACTCCCGTGCGGCCCCTCTGACCAGCGCAGAGGGGCCGCGCTCTTCGTAATCCCCGGAAGGAAAGCCATGGCCATGGACGCCATCTCCGTCATCCGTACCAAGCGGGACCGCGGTGAGCTCGGCGACGAGCAGATCGACTGGGTCATCGACGCGTACACGCGCGGCGAGGTCGCCGACTACCAGATGGCCGCCCTCAACATGGCGATCCTGCTCAACGGCATGAACCGCCGTGAGATCGCCCGCTGGACCGCGGCGATGATCGCCTCCGGCGAGCGCATGGAGTTCTCCTCCCTCTCCCGGCCGACCGCCGACAAGCACTCCACGGGCGGCGTCGGCGACAAGATCACCCTGCCGCTGGCCCCGCTGGTCGCGGCCTGCGGCGCGGCCGTGCCCCAGCTCTCCGGCCGTGGCCTCGGCCACACCGGCGGCACCCTCGACAAGCTGGAGTCCATCCCCGGCTGGCGGGCGCTGCTCTCCAACGAGGAGATGCTGCACGTCCTGGACACCACGGGCGCGGTGATCTGCGCGGCGGGCGACGGCCTCGCGCCCGCCGACAAGAAGCTCTACGCCCTGCGCGACGTCACCGGCACGGTCGAGGCGATCCCGCTGATCGCCTCCTCGATCATGTCGAAGAAGATCGCCGAGGGCACCGGCTCCCTGGTCCTGGACGTCAAGGTCGGCACCGGCGCCTTCATGAAGACCATCGAGGACGCCCGGGAACTGGCCTCCACCATGGTGGGCCTGGGCACCGACCACGGTGTGAAGACGGTCGCGCTCCTGACCGACATGTCGACCCCCCTCGGCCTGACCGCCGGCAACGCGCTGGAGGTCCGCGAGTCGGTGGAGGTCCTGGCGGGCGGCGGCCCGGCGGACGTCGTCGAGCTGACCCTCGCGCTGGCCCGCGAGATGCTCGACGCGGCGGGCATCAAGGACGCCGACCCGGCGAAGGCCCTGGCCGACGGCTCGGCGATGGACGTCTGGCGCCGCATGATCGCGGCCCAGGGCGGCGACCCGGACGCCCCGCTGCCCACCTCGAAGGAGCAGCACGTCGTCACGGCCGCCTCCTCGGGCGTGCTGACCCGCCTCGACGCCTACGACATCGGTGTCGCCGCCTGGCGCCTGGGCGCCGGACGCGCCCGCAAGGAGGACCCGGTGCAGGCGGGCGCGGGCGTCGAGCTGCACGCCAAGCCCGGCGACACGGTCACCGCGGGCCAGCCCCTGCTGACCCTGCACACGGACACGCCCGAGCGCTTCGAGTACGCGCTGGAGGCGGTCGAGGGCTCGTACGACGTCGCCCCGGCCGACACGCAGTTCACGGCGTCCCCGGTGGTGCTGGAGCGCATCGCCTGACCTGCGGTTTCCTCCTTCGGGTGAACGGGATCGGTGGACCTGCGCCGGTCCCGTTCGGCATGTTGGGATCGATGACGCACCGAAGGAGGAGAACGCCATGCGCGCACTCACCGTGAGTGAGGATCCCGAGCGAAGCTGGGACGACCTCGTCCGGTTCTGGGAGGAGATGGAATGGCCCGAGGGCAGCAAGGTGGAGATCATCGAGGGGATCATCACCGTGTCACCTGCTCCCGCGTACCGTCACAACCTCATCGCGGCTCGCATTCAGCGTCGCCTCTACTCCGTGATTCCCGAGGACTGGGAGGTCTTCCAGACGCTGGCCATCGCCGTGCCGTCGCGCCTGGGCATGCTCATCCCGGACATCGTGGTGGCTCCGGTGCGGGAGGGCGCGGACACTGACACCCACATCCCGGCGGCCCTGGCCGAACTGGTCGTCGAGGTCACCTCCAAGAGCAATTCCCGCCACGACCGGATCAGCAAGCCCGCCGCCTACGCCACCGCCGGCATTCCGCTTTACCTCCTGGTCGACCGCTGGGCTCCCGAAGGCCCCGCCGTGACGCTCTACGGAGATCCCAAGGGCGATGTCTACCGTCCGCTGAGCACGGTCAAGTTCGGCGAGGCGCTCAAGCTGCCCGCACCCTTCGACCTCGTCATCGACACCAGCGAATTTCCCGTTGACTGAGGGCCGTCACCCCAGCAGCGCCGCCACGGCCACCAGAACCGGCACCGACAGCATCGTCGACAGCAGGATCGAGTCCCGGGCCAGGCGTTCGCCCACGCCGTAGCTGGAGGCGTAGGTGAAGAGGTTCTGGGCGGCCGGGAGGGCCGAGGTCACCACCACGTCGAGCAGCCGTGCTCCGTGCAGACCGAAGACGCCCGCGGCCAGCGCCCAGGCCGCGGCCGGCTGGCCCACCGACTTCAGCGCGACCGACAGCAGCACCGGGAACCGGTCGGGACCCCGGCCCGGCAGGGTGCTGCCGCACAGCGATATGCCGAAGGCGAGCAGGACCGCGGGCACCGACATGTTGCCGATCAGGGTGAGCGGGTCCATCACCGGGCCGGGGATGCTCAGCCCGGTCGCCGAGACGGTGACCCCGGCGAGCGAGCCGACCGCGATCGGATTGCGCAGCGGGGTGAGCAGCCGTCGCCACAACGGGCCCTTCGCGCCCCCGGTCGACAGGTCCAGGATCGTCAGCGCGACGGGCGTGACACCGATCAGCTGGAACAGCAGCACCGGCGCCACCAGTGAGGCGTCGCCCAGCACGTACACGGCGATGGGGATGCCCAGGTTGCCGGAGTTGACGTAGCTGGAGCACAGCGCGCCGATCGTCGTCGTGCCGACGCCCCAGCGCCGTACGACGCCCACCGCGACGAAGACACCGGCCACCGCGGCCGTGCTCATCGCCGTGACCAGGAGCCTGCTGGAGAAGATCACCGAGAGGTCGGCGCGGGCGAGCATGGTGAACAGCAGGGCCGGGGACGCCACGTGGAAGGCCAGCTTGGTCAACACCTCGCGGCCGTGCTCCCCGAGATGACCGCCCCGCCCCAGGACGTAGCCGACGCAGATGACGATCGCGATGACCGCGAAGCCGCTCAGCACCCCCTGCACGGGACCCCCTCGGCGGACCCCGCCACGCACAGCGAACGGGCGGGCCCCGTGGGCGAAAGAGGGCAGTACGGAAGGGGTGGTGCGGGCTGCGTGGGCGGGGTCGGCCGAGACGATATGTGTGGCATACAGCGAACTCTCCGGTGGCGGCCTCCACAAGGTCAATATGACCCCTGCGGCGGGGCGTGGCCGGGCGCCGTGCGACGCGATGAGTTACGGCCCGCCGCCCGGTCTATCGCACGTGGACGCCATGACACCCGCTGCACTCGTGCTGGTCGGCCCCGTCACCCGGGAGGGTGTGGCGGGGCTGTGCGACGACGTGCGGGCGGCGGTGCGGGCCTGCCCCGCCCGGGTCGCCGTGGTCGACGTCGGCGGGCTGGGCCCGCCAGGGCTCGGCGCCGTGGACCTGCTGGCACGGCTGGAACTGGCCGCCCGGCGGGCCGGGGGCCGTATACGGCTGCGGGCCCCCGATCCGTCGCTACGCGCCCTCCTGCGCCTCGTCGGTCTCTGCTTCGAGGTGGAGGGGCAGGTCGAACAGCGGGAACCACCGCTTGGTGTCGAGGAAGAAGTGGAACCCGGTGAGCCGCCCGGCTGAGATCTCCAGGACCTGGATCGACCAGGGGGTGAACCCGCCGGCCTCGGGGTCCGGCTTGTAGTGGGCGAAGCCCGGCAGGCCGTTCACCTCGACCGGCAGCAGGCGCGAACCCGCGCAGGACGCGCCCAGTGTCGTCATGAAGCCCGTGATGTCGTCGTGCCCGGTCAGCCACAGGTCGAACGGCGGCATCGTCATGATGGCGTCCTCGTGCAGCAGGGCGGTGAGCGCCGTCATGTCGTACCCCTCGAACGCCGCCACATAGCGCTCCAGGAGCTTCTGCTGCTCCTCGTCCAGAGGGTCGGAGACGGCCGCGTCCGCGCCGGACTGCTCGCGCTCGGCGAGGGTCGTGCGGGCCCGTTGCAGCGCGCTGTTGACCGAGGCGACCGTCGTGTCGAGCAGTTCGGCGACCTCGCTCGCCCGCCAGGCCAGCACCTCGCGCAGGATCAGCACCGCCCGCTGCTTCGGCGGGAGGTTCTGGAGAGCCGCCATGAAGGCGAGTCGCACCGATTCCTTCGCCACCGCCGCCTCCGCAGGGTCCTGGACCGCCGGCAGCACCCGGGCGTCCGGCATCGGCTCCAGCCAGGTGTGGTCCGGGCGGGGCGAGAGCGCCGCCCGGACCAATGGCGTCGACTCCGTCAGGTCCATGGGGCGGG
Source organism: Streptomyces sp. NPDC001443 (assembly GCF_053597355.1). Classification (NCBI taxonomy): domain Bacteria; kingdom Bacillati; phylum Actinomycetota; class Actinomycetes; order Kitasatosporales; family Streptomycetaceae; genus Streptomyces; species Streptomyces sp. NPDC001443. Next base: position 28,100 of record NZ_JBSFIA010000037.1, on the reverse strand, counting down.
CACGCCTGTTGCCCGCGGTCAGCATGTCCAGGCAGACGTTGGTCGCGATGCGGTACAGCCAGGAACGGAGGCTGGAGCGGCCCTCGAACTTCGCGTAGCTGCGCCAGGCGCGGACCATCGTGTCCTGCACCGCGTCCTCCGCCTCGAAGGCGGAGCCGAGCATCCGGTAGCAGTAGCCCGTCAGCTCGGTGCGGTGCCTCTCCAGCCTGATGTCGAGGCTCTCCGCCGTAGCCGTACCGTCACTCATGGTCCACCCACCCCTGTGGCCGTTCTGTCACGCGCCTGTGCGCCCCAGCACTCCGGAAGCTACCGCAGCCCACTGACAAAGACCTCTGGACCAGACAAAAGCCCTGCTCAGGATGGCCGTGCCCGAAGGGTGGCAGGGGGACGGGGCCCGGCGGGGGGCGTGCCCCGGGGCCCCGTCGGGCGGCCGGCCGTGCCCCGGGGCACGGCCGGGGCGGCTCAGGCCGGGGCGGGCTGGAGCCGGGCCGCCCGGGTGCCGAGGAGCGTGATCGACACGACGCCGAGCACCGCCAGGACGCCGACACAGACCGTCGCGGCCCAGCCGCCCGCGTGGTAGGCCGCGGCGCCGGCCATGCTGCCCGCGCTGGAGCCGACGTAGTAGGCGGACTGGTAGAGGGCCGAGGCCTGGGCCCGGCCGGTGGTGGCCGTGCTGCTGACCGCCGAGGACGCCACCGCGTGACCGGCGAAGAAGCCCGTCGTGATCAGCACCAGGCCCGCCAGGACCAGCGGGAGGGTGTCGGCCAGGGTCAGCAGCAGGCCCGCCGCCGTGGTGCCGGCGGCCAGGTACAGGGCGCCGCGCCGGCCCAGCCGGCCGACCAGACGGCCCGCCGTCGACGCCGACACCGTGCCGACCAGGTAGACGAGGAAGATCGAGCCGACGATGCCCTGCGGGAGCGAGAAGGGGGCCTCGGTCAGGCGGTAGCCGACGACCGTGTACACACCGCCGAAGACCGTCATGAACAGCGCGCCGATCGCGTACAGGCGGCGCAGCAGCGGGTTGGCGAGGTGGTCGCGGACCGTGCTCAGCAGCAGACGCGGGCGCAGCGAGCCCGGCGTGAAGTGCCGCGGGGCGGGCAGCAGCAGCCGGAAGGCCACCGCGCAGCCCACCGCGAGCACGCCGACCGCGCCGACGGCGACGCGCCAGCCCCACTCCTGCGCGACCCAGCCGGTGATCACCCGGCCGCTCATCCCGCCGACGCTGTTGCCCGCGACGAACAGACCGATCGCGGTGACCAGGGCCCGGGGGCGGACCTCCTCCGCCAGGTACGCCGTCGCCGACGCGGGAAGTCCGGCCAGTGCCGCGCCCTGGAGCCCGCGCAGCACCACCAGCCAGCCCAGCGAGGGAGCGAAGGGGACCAGGATCCCGACCGTCACCGCGACCGCCAGCGACGCCGTCATCACCGTACGGCGGCCGAACCGCTCGGACAGGGCGCTCATCGGCAGCACGAACAGCGCGAGTCCGCCGGTCGCCGCGGCCACCGTCCAGCTCGCCTGGCTCGCCGTGGCGGCGAACTCGCCGGAGATCAGGGGCAGCAGGGCCTGGGTGCAGTACAGGAGGGCGAAGGTGGCGACGCCCGCGAGGAAGAGCGCGAGGCTCATCCGGCGGTAGCCGGGGCTGCCGGGGGCGATGCGCGAGTCGGGGACGGGGACGGGTGGGACGGCGGCCACGACGGTGGACGCCCCGGTACTGGCGGGAGACATACCTCGAACCTAGGCACCCCTTTTTCATCCGTCCAATGCACGGAATCGTCATAATCGTTCCCATGGTGCATCAGCAGAGGTCACAGGGGCGACTGTCACCGAGCAGTGACACAAAAGACAGGGGAGACCGGGACGCCATCGTCGCGTTGCTCGCCCCGCGCCTGGTCCATTTCGCCGGCGTGGCCCGCACCGAGCACGTCACCCGCGCCGCCCAGGAGATGCAGGTTCCGCAGTCCACCCTGTCCCGGGCCATGGTCCGGCTCGAACAGGACCTGGGGGTGGAACTGTTCGCCCGCCGCGGTCGTACGGTCTCCCTCACCCCCGCCGGACGCACCTTCCTGGCCTCCGTGGAGCGCGCCCTCGCCGAGGTCGAGCGCGCCGCCGACGAGGTCCGCGCCGACGCCGACCCCGCCACCGGCAAGGTCGCCTTCGGCTTTCTGCACACCATGGGGGCGGAGACGGTGCCGGGACTGCTGCACGCCTTCCGCGCCGATCACCCCCGGGTGCGCTTCAGCCTCGTCCAGAACTACGGCGAGGCGATGCTGGAGAAGCTGCGCGCGGGCGAACTGGACCTGTGCCTGACCTCGCCGGTGCCGGACGCGCCCGACCTGGTCGCCCGCCGCCTCGACGAACAGAAACTGCGTCTGGTCGTGCCCGCCGACCACCGGCTGGCGTCCCGTCGCCGGATCCGTCTCGCCGAGGCCGCCGAGGACACCTTCGTCACCCTCGAACCCGGCTACGGCCTGCGCCGCATCACCGACGACCTCTGTCAGGAGGCCGGGTTCAAGCCCCGGGTCGCGTTCGAGGGCGAGGAGGCGGAGACACTGCGGGGCCTGGTCGCGGCGGGTCTGGGGGTCGCGCTGCTGCCGCCGCCCGCGGTCGCCCGCCCGGGGGTGGTGGAGCTGACGGTGACCGCCCCGCGCGCGGTCCGCGAGATCGGGGTGGCCTGGCTGGACGGCCATCCGGACACCGCGCCGGTGGCCGCCTTCAAGAAGTTCCTGCTCTCCCGCCGCGGCAACCTGCTCCCCACCTGACCCGCGGCCGATCCCGCCCACCTGGGGACCGGCCGGCGCGGAGCGGGCGCGAGCGAGCGGGCGCCGCCTCCCGGCCCGGGCGGCCGACCGGTGCCGAGCGGCCGCCGATCCCGGCCGGTGCCGACGGCCCGCGCCGAACGGGCGCCGTCGTCGGCCGATCCGGACACCGCCGTCGGACGGTCCGGGCGTCGTGTGCCGCCGTCCGCCTCAGCGGCGCAGCGACTTGCCGAACCCGGCGGCCAGCGGCATCCGCAGGCCCAGCGGGGGCGGGGCCGCCAGGGCGTCCTCGACCGGCCGGGAGAGCGTCCGGCCGAACAGCGACCCCATGACGAAGTCCTCGGCCAGTGCGTGCACTTCCTCCCGGTACTGGTGCAACCCGTGTCCGTCCGCGTGCACTTCGAACCGGCACACGTCACGGTTCGCCTTCTTGGCCCGCGCCGCCAGCCGGAAGGAGAGTTCGGGGTCGGTGCGTTCGTCGTTCGTGCCGTGCACGATCATCACCTGGCGCCCGACGAGCTGCTTCACGGGTTCGGGTGTCGCGGCGGCGTCCTCCTCGGGCAGCCAAGGGGCAATGGCCAGCACGGAGTTGACGGCTTCGTGGCCACCCGCGTGCAGCGCGGCCCGGCCCCCCATGTCGACGCCGACGAGGCAGACGGAGACGTCCCCGTAGCGCCGTACGGCCTCGTCCGCGGCCCAGGCCGCGTCGCGCGCCAGATGCGCCTCGCTCCCGTTCCAGCCGCGCCAGCGGTAGTGGACGACGTGCGCGGCCAGGCCCTCGTCCCGGCCCGCGCGGATCAGACGGCGCCCCAACGCCCTTACGGAGGCGGCCGCGAGCATGGGCGAGGGTCTTCGTGAGGAGGTCTCCTCGCCGCCGGGCAGCAGCAGCACCACCCCGCTCACCGAAGCCGTCTCCTGACCGAGTGGACGCCCCAGTCGGGGCGTGCGGACCGGCGTCGCTTGCTGTGCCATGACAGAACAGTGTCAGAAGACGCGGTGTACGCCACCGGTCCGTGCGGTCACCGTTGCGTATCGGCGCGGGTGCGCCGCCGTTGATCTACGCGCGTAGGCGCTAAGGTGCGGAAATGACGAGCCAGACTGACCGGATCGGCACCACCCCGAGCTCGGACCAGATCCGCCGGGCGCCCAAGGTTCTGTTGCACGACCACCTCGACGGCGGTCTGCGTCCCGGGACCGTCGTCGACCTCGCCCGCGCCGCGGGCTACACCCAACTCCCCGAGACCGATCCCGAGAAGCTCGGCATCTGGTTCCGGGAGGCCGCCGACTCCGGTTCCCTGGAGCGGTATCTGGAGACCTTCTCGCACACCGTCGGCGTCATGCAGACCCGAGAGGCGCTGGTCAGGGTCGCCGCCGAGTGCGCCGAGGACCTGGCCGAGGACGGCGTCGTCTACGCCGAGGTGCGCTACGCCCCCGAGCAGCACCTCGAAGGCGGGCTGAGCCTCGAACAGGTCGTGGAGGCCGTCAACGAGGGCTTCCGGGAAGGGGAGCGGACCGCCCGGGCCAAGGGTCACCGCATCCGCGTCGGTGCCCTGCTCACCGCCATGCGGCACGCGGCCCGTTCCCTGGAGATCGCCGAACTCGCCAACCACTACCGGGACCTGGGCGTGGTCGGGTTCGACATCGCGGGTGCCGAGGCCGGCTTCCCGCCCACCCGGCACCTCGACGCCTTCGAGTACCTCAAACGCGAGAACAATCACTTCACCATCCATGCCGGTGAGGCCTTCGGGCTGCCCTCCATCTGGCAGGCCCTCCAGTGGTGCGGCGCCGACCGGCTGGGGCACGGGGTGCGCATCATCGACGACGTCGAGGTCAAGGACGACGGGAGCGTCAGGCTCGGGCGGCTCGCCTCCTACGTGCGGGACAAGCGCATCCCGCTGGAGCTGTGCCCCAGTTCCAACCTCCAGACCGGGGCGGCGGCCTCGTACGCGGAGCATCCGATCGGGCTGCTGCGTCGGCTGCACTTCCGCGCGACGGTCAACACGGACAACCGGCTGATGTCCCACACGAGCATGAGCCGGGAGTTCGAGCACCTGGTCGAGGCGTTCGGCTACACGCTCGACGACCTCCAGTGGTTCTCCGTCAATGCGATGAAATCAGCGTTCATTCCTTTCGATGAACGACTGGCGATGATCAATGACGTCGTCAAGCCCGGATACGCGGAACTGAAGTCCGAATGGCTGTTCCAGCAGACGGCCTCCACCAGCGACTCTGCGGCTACGGAGGCCTGAGGCGGGAGCGTTGGGGAGAACGGAATGCGGACGGTTCTTCAGCGGCCGTCCGCATTTCGGTGTTTGCGGCGGGCGGCGGCGCGTGATTACGGTCGTGGACCGCTCACATCGTTGCTCTTCCCACCTCGAGGACGCACTCACCATGAAGCAGTCTGCTGCCAAGTCCCTCGGCGTCGCCGCCCTCGGTGCCGCCTTCGCCGCAGTCGGCGCGGGCGCCGCGAACGCCGCTCCGGCCCTTCCGGACGCCTCCCAGGCACTGGACACCGTGACGAGGACGCTGCCGACGGAGAACGTCGCCAAGACGCTGCCGGGGGCCGGTGAGGCGCTGACCCAGGCGAAGCCGGCCCTCCGGTCGGGCCTGTCCGCGGCCCAGCCGGCCGTCACGAGGGTGCTCGCCCAGGGCCCGACCGCGCCGGTCGCCGGTCTGCTCGGCGGACTGCCGCTGCAGGGCCTGCCCGTGCACGGCGTGCCGGTGAACGGCATCCCGCTCGGCTGAGACCGGCGCGCGCCGGGAGCGGCGCACACGGAACGGGGCGCACCCGGTGGATCCGGGTGCGCCCGACGACGTCCGTGCACGAGTTCCTGCCCGAGTGGCGCCCGGCCGGGCGCACCGGGTCACCAGGCGGTGCGCGCCTTGTCCTCGGCCGGCAGCAGGATCCACAGCGCGAGGTAGAGCAGGAACTGCGGTCCCGGCAGCAGGCACGAGACCAGGAAGATCACCCGCATCGTCGTCGCGGAGGTGCCGAAGCGCCGTGCCAGCGCTGCGCACACTCCGCCGAGCACACGGCCGTGGGTGGGGCGGGCAAGGGCGGTCATGTCGGCTCCTTCGTGAGCGTCGGTCCGAGGCTGCCGGACGGCTGCCTCAACTGCCTTCAACGCTACGAGGACGAGCTGGACCGGACGTCGCTCCAGGGTGCGATCCCGACCCTGGAAATCGTCGGGGTCCGACCCTGAGCCACGTCCTGCCCGCGGACGTCCGCCGGGTTCCGGCGCTCCGCCCTGCGGCGGAGCCAGGAGCGTGCCGCGGGTACGACCGCCGCGTGCGCGAGGGCCACGCCCAGGGTGTTCAGGATCAGCGAGTCGACGTCCACGACCCGGCCGGGCACCCCGGTCTGCAACAGCTCGATCCCCAGCGACAGCAGGGCCGCGGCGGCGACCGTGCGCAGCAGGGACGCCAGCGGGGACACGGCGCGCCGGCCGTGCGCGAGCGGCAGCAGGACGCCGAGCGGGGCGAGCAGCGCCAGTCCCTCGCCGATCCGCCGGGCCGCCACCCGCGGGCCCAGCGACAGATCGGTGCGGATGCCGGCGAACGGCCGCAGATTGGCGGGCATCACCCAGGGGACGTCGAGTGGGCGCAGCGTGAACCAGGCGACGAACGCGAGGTGTGCGGCGAGGAGGACGCACCCTGCCACACGTATGCGGAACGCGGCGTTGCCGCCGACCGAGCCTTGACGCTGCACGCCCCCCAAGACGCGTCCGGCGGCACGATCGGTTCCGGGACATCGTCCGCCACCCGGGTGAGAGCGCACCGCACCGGTGCTCAGCCGGCGGTCACCTCGGTCGAGGGCGGTTCCTTCAGGCCCGGCCGGGCGCGGACCTCGTCCGTGCAGGCGTAGCGGCGCAGCGGTTCACCGTCGCGGTTCGGCCCGCCGAGGATCACCGAGCCGTCGCCCTCGGCCGCCGCCGAGTCGGAGAACGTGCAGACCAGCTGGGCCAGGGCGTAGGAGGTGAGGTCCCCGGGCGGGGTGCTCAGCCGCAGGGCGTCGTCCGGGTCCTTCGGGGTGGGACCGTGCACCGACATCCCGCCGCGCATCTCCGTGGTGTACCCGGCGTCCTTCTCGGCGGACGACGGCGTCTGGGCGAGCTGGTCCAGCAGTCCCTGCGCGATCAGCACCCGGCGCTCGGAGTCCGCCGTGCCCTCCGGGACCCGTACCGAGCGGTCGACGGCCACCAGCGACGACCCGCACAGCAGGAACACCTGGACCGGGACGCCGGGTGACGACTGCTGCGCCACGTCCGGCTCGGACAGTGCGCAGCGCACCCGGGAGGGCGCGGGGCCGAAGTCGGTCGGCACCTCGGTGGACCGGATCCCGCACCCGGCGAGCGCCGCGGCCAGGGCGGGCAGTGCCAGCAGCCGGCCCACGGCCCGCACGGTCGGGCGTACGGTCATGAGGCGTCCCCCTTCGGGCCCGCGCCGTCCTTCGCGGCCTCGGGCGCCGGTTCGTACGTGTCCCGCGGCAGCCGCAGCGTGAACACCGCTCCGCCCTCGGGGGAGTTGGCGGCGGTGATCCCGCCGCCGTGGATGTGCGCGTTCTCCAGGGCGATGGACAGCCCGAGGCCGCTGCCCTCGGAACGCGGCCGGGAGGCACTGGCCTTGTAGAACCGGTCGAAGACATGCGGCAGGACGTCCTCGGGGATGCCGGGTCCGTGGTCGCGCACGCTGATCACGAGCTCGCCGCCCGCGGTCGTGCCGCCGTCGCCGCCCGCGGTCGCGTCCGCGCCGCCCTCGTCTCGCTCGCCCGTCTCGCCGGGCCCCTCCGTGCCGCCGCTCCCGCCGGTCGCCCGCACCGACACCCGCACCGGGGAACCGCCGTGCTTGAGCGCGTTGCCGATGAGGTTGGCCAGGATCACGTCCAGCCGACGCGGGTCGATACGGGCGTGGATGCCGCGTTCGGCGTCCAGTTCCACCGCGTCCAGCCAGGCGCGGGCGTCGATGCAGGAGGTGATCTGGTCGGCGATGTCGACGTCGTCGAGGACCAGCCGGGCGGTCCCCGCGTCGAAGCGGGTGACCTCCATCAGGTTCTCGACGAGATCGTTCAGGCGCCGCGTCTCGCTCACGACGAGCCGCACGGCCGGCTCGATCATCGGGTCGACGCTCCCGGTCTCCGCGTCGAGCTCCTCCTCCAGCACCTCGGTGATGGTGGTGATGGCGGTCAGCGGCGTCCGCAGCTCGTGGGACATGTCGGCGACGAACCGGCGGGACGCCTCGTCACGGGCGGCCATGTCGGCGACACGTTTCTCCAGAGCCTCCGCGGTGCTGTTGAACGTCCGTGACAGATCCGCGAGTTCGTCGGTGCCCGACACCCGCAGCCGGGTGTCCAGGCGGCCCTCGCCGAGCCGGCGCGCGGCGACCCCGAGCCGGTGCACCGGCTTCAGCACGGTCGTGGCGGCGGCCTGGGCGAGCAGCGCGGCACCGATCAGCGCGAGACCGGTGGCGATACCCAGTGACCAGGCCAGCGAGTTGAGGTCCTTGGCCTCCGGCTCCAGCGACTTCAGCATGTAGCCGGTCGGACCACCGCCGATCACCCGCGTCCCGGCGACGAGATACGGCGTGCCGTCGTCGACGATCCGCTGCCAGTACAGGTGGTACGGCGAGGAGTTGGCGGCCGTGACGTCCTGCTCCCGGTTCACGGCGGTGCGCAGCGAGAGCGGCACCTCGCGCAGCGAGAGACCGCTCAGGCCGCCGGAATTGCCGTAGACCGCCTTGCCGTTCGCGTCCTCGCCGACCAGCAGCACACTGAAACGCTGGCTGCTGTTGGCCATCTGCCGGGCGGTGTACTGGAGTTCGTCCTGGGTCGGGTACTCCGGCAGCGACCCCGCGCGGTTCTGCATCTCCTGCTGGAAGTCACGCAGCACCGCGTCCTGGGTGCGGGTCAGCACCGCCTCCCGGTTCAGCCAGTAGGCGATCCCGGACGCGGACACGGCGGCGGTCAGCGCCACCAGCCCGAACACCACGACGAGCCGCAGCCGCAGACTGGTGAAGCGCAGCCGGGACCAGGCCCCCTTGCGAGCCGCGACCCAGCCGCGGAAACCCTCGGTTGCGTCGGTCATTACTGGGGCGCGTCCAGGCGGTATCCGACACCACGGACGGTACGGATCAGGGTCGGGGACGACGGCACGTCCTCGACCTTCGCGCGCAGCCGCTGCACACAGGCGTCCACGAGCCGCGAGTCGCCGAGGTAGTCGTGTTCCCAGACCAGCCGCAGCAGCTGCTGCCGGGACAGCGCCTGGCCCGGACGGCGGCTCAGTTCGAGCAGCAACCGCAGTTCGGTCGGCGTGAGTTGGAGGTCCTCGCCGTTCTTCGTGACGGTCATCGCGGCCCGGTCGATGACGAGCGAGCCGTACGTCGCCGCGTCGTTCGCCTCGCGCTCGCCGCGCCGCAGCACGGCCCGGATCCGGGCGTCGAGCACCCGGCCCTGGACCGGTTTGACGACGTAGTCGTCGGCGCCGGACTCCAGCCCGACCACCACGTCGATGTCGTCGCTGCGCGCGGTCAGCAGGATGATCGGCAACTGGTCGGTGCGCCGGATGCGACGGCACACCTCGAACCCGTCGATGCCGGGCAGCATCACGTCCAGCACGATCAGGTCCGGCCGCTGCTCGCGCAGCAGCTTCAGACCGTCCTCACCGCTGGCAGCGGTCGCCACCCGGTGTCCCTGGCGCGTCAGTGAGAGCTCCAGGGCCGTTCGGATGGCGTCGTCGTCCTCGATCAGCAACAGGGAAGCCACGGGCTCATTCTGGCCCATGGCGGGGTGGGGTTTCGACACTTGGAGCGCTCCCGTGCATCTCCCGCAAATGATCAATGTGGTACGTACGTCTGGGTAGCGGTACCGCGATTCTCTGTGACGACGCTGTGCGGCCCCTGCGGACGACCCCTGTGACAGGTCTGTGACAGTCGGCGGACACGTCCATGAAGTGGCCCCGGCAAGCTTTTCGGCAACGGCAAGGAAGCACGTCGAACCGAGCCGAACACCGGAAGTCCACGACGGGGGGCGCGAGATGAACACGCTGCACAGCGTCAGCACCAGCGCAGTGATCACGCGTCTGCACGACGTGACCCGGGGTTCCGAGAAGTCCGGTGCTGTGAGCATGCGGGGGTGCGCTCGCGGTACCGGGCGTCAGCACACCACGTACATGTCGGTGGTTGACGCGAGCACGGGGGAATCCGCGGCGGCCGCCGCCGCGGTCGGGGGAGCCACGTACGGGGAGGGCACGGGGGAGCGTCGTTCGCTGTCGGAGGCGGAGTTCACCGCCTACGTCCAGGAGCGCCGCGCCTCCCTGTACGCCACCGCCTACCACCTGACCGGTGACCGCTTCGAGGCGGAGGACCTGCTCCAGAGCGCGCTGTTCTCGACCTACCGGGCGTGGGAGCGGATCAGCGACAAGGCCGCGGTCGGCGGATACCTGCGCCGCACCATGACCAATCTGCACATCAGCGCGTGGCGCCGCCGCAAGCTGAACGAGTACCCGACCGAGGAGCTGCCGGAGACGCCCGGCGACACGGACGCGATGCGCGGCACCGAGCTGCGCGCGGTCCTGTGGCAGGCGCTCGCCCGGCTGCCCGAACTCCAGCGGACGATGCTGGTCCTGCGCTACTACGAGGGCCGCACCGACCCGGAGATCGCGGACATACTCGACATCAGTGTCGGCACGGTGAAGTCCAGCATCTGGCGGTCGCTCCGCCGGCTGCGCGAGGACGAGGTCCTCAGCTTCGGCCGTGACGAGGAGAACGCCTTCGGGGAGCTTGTCGCCTGAGGGTCACGGGGGAGAGGTGCCGGGAGCCCGCATCGGGGGGTGCGGGAAACGGTACGGGGGACACGGGGGACGGAAACACGGGGGAAGCACGGGGGAGCTCTGCCGCACGGGGGAACGGGGGACGCGGGAGAGCGCGAAAGGGAGCGGGACTGGAGGGCCGGGGGGTCCGTCCAGTCCCGCTTTCGCGTTTTCGTGTTTCCGCGAGTCGTGATGTCGGGCGGTCGGCGATCCGCCGGTCGGCTCAGGCCGCCGTAGGGGTCTGCGCCTGCCGGCCCACCGCCGCGGCCGCCATCCTGGTCAGCGCCTCGTCCCGGTCGCAGGCGTACGCGCCGAGGGAGGTCTGGCGGGCGACGATCGACCGCTCCGAGCGCATCAGCCGCCAGCCGCGGCGCAGCAGGAACGGCACCGACTTGCGGCCCTCCTTGAGGTCGCGCAGGAAGCGGCGGCGGAACGTGATGAGCGGACCGCGGGTCAGGCACAGGGCGTCCGCCAGGACACCCAGCTCCCGGCAGCGCTCGACGACCTCGGCCGCGAAGATGCCCTCCGCGATGAACAGCGGGGTCCGGCCGATGTGCAGCGTCTCCTCGCCGGTGCGGGCGCTCAGCGAGATGTCGTACACCGGTACGCCCGTCGATCCGGTGGCGCACAGCCGCGCGATGGCCTCGACCGCGACCTCCGCGTCCCACGACCCGGGGTGGTCCCAGTCGATGTCGGAACTGCCCGCCACCAACGGCAGTGTCGGATCGTTGGCTTCTTTGTAGAAGTCGTCGAGGCGCAGCACGGGCAGTCCGGAGCGGGCCGCGACAAGGGACTTGCCCGAGCCCGAAGGACCGCACAGCAGCACGACACGGGCGGATGACGGGTGATGGATGCTCACGGAACACCAGTTTGCGGCATGGTGACGCCGCTGCCGACCCCGCGGGTCGGCTTTGAAGCACGCATCACACCTCAACTACCCTACGCAACGTTACGGTTACTGTAAGTATCGAGAAGGTGGCAGCAGCGATGGCCCGACACGACTCCCCCCACACCCCGACCGGCCGGCGCGTCCTGGTCGCGCTCGCGACCGCGGGGGTGGCTCTCGGCGCGGGTGCGGGGGCGGCCGCCGCGGCCGCCGGACCGGTGCCCGACGCGTCGCGCGTGCACCCCGGGGCTCTCGGCCCGGTCGATCCGCAGGCGGGTCTGAACGGGCTCCTCGGCTCGGTGCGGTACGTCACCGGCCCGCTGGCCGGCCTCAAGCCCAACCCGCTCGCCGGCACCGGTGCGGACCCGCTCGACAACGGTGTGGCCACCCGGCTCGCGGACTTCAGGCCGCTGTCCTCGAAGGCGCTCACCGGGCCGATCGCCCAGGCACAGTCGATCGGCGGCATCCCGGTGCTGGGGCAGGCGACGGGGCTGCTCGGCGGCTGACCCCGGCGCGGCTGCCGACCCCCGGCGCGCACGCAGCCGCGCCCGCCCCGGACGGAGGGCGGGCGCGGCTGCGTCGTGCTGCGTGCGCTCGGGTCAGTAGGCGGACCCGGACGCGCCCAGCGAGCCCGTCGGGTGCCAGACCGTCTTGGTCTCCAGGAAGGCCGTCATGCGCTCGATGCCGGGAGTCGCCGAATAATCCACAGGCTGTGGACGGAGAACGCGCTTCAGGTTGTCCGCCGCCGCGATCTCCAGCTCCTTCGCCAGTACGTCGTCGGCGCCCGCGAGGTCGATGGCGTTGACGTCCTGGTGCGCCGCGAGGGACGGCGCGATCTCCGCCGCACGGCCCGAGAGGATGTTGACCACACCGCCGGGAAGGTCGGAGGTGGCCAGCACCTCGCCCAGCGACAGAGCGGGCAGCGGGGACTTCTCGGAGGTGATCACGACCGCCGTGTTGCCGGTCGCGATGACCGGGGCGACCACCGAGACCAGGCCCAGGAAGGACGACTCCTGGGGCGCGAGCACGGTCACCACACCGGTCGGCTCGGGCGAGGAGAGGTTGAAGAACGGCCCCGCCACCGGGTTGCCGCCGCCGACCACCTGGGCGATCTTGTCGGTCCAGCCCGCGTACCAGACCCAGCGGTCGATCGCCGCGTCGACGACCGCGGCCGCCTTCGCCTTCGAAAGGCCCTCCGCGTCGGCGACCTCGCGCGCGAACTGCTCGCGGCGGCCCTCCAGCATCTCCGCGACGCGGTAGAGGATCTGGCCGCGGTTGTACGCGGTCGCGCCCGCCCAGCCGCCGAACGCCTTGCGGGCGGCGACCACCGCGTCACGGGCGTCCTTGCGGGACGACTGCGGGGCGTTGGCGAGCCACTGGCCCTTCGAGTCCGACACCTCGTACACCCGGCCGCTCTCGGAACGCGGGAACTTCCCGCCGACGTACAGCTTGTAGGTCTTGAAGACGCTCAGCCGCTGCTGCTCGGACTTCTCGGTCTTCTCGGTCTTCTCAACTGTGCTCATTTAGCGCTCGCCCTTCGGGCTCGACGGGGCGAGGTACGCCTCCAGGCCGTGACGACCGCCCTCGCGGCCGAAGCCCGACTCCTTGTACCCGCCGAAGGGTGAGGTCGGGTCGAACTTGTTGAACGTGTTGGACCAGACGACACCGGCGCGCAGCTTGTTCGCGACCGCCAGGATCCGCGAGCCCTTCTCCGTCCAGATGCCGGCGGAGAGGCCGTACGGCGTGTTGTTGGCCTTGGCCACGGCCTCGTCGGGGGTACGGAAGGTGAGGACCGACAGCACCGGGCCGAAGATCTCGTCGCGGGCGATGGTGTGCGCCTGGGTGACGTTCGTGAAGAGCGTCGGCGCGAACCAGTAGCCGGCGGCGGGCAGTTCGCAGGCGGGCGACCAGCGCTCGGCGCCCTGCGCCTCGCCCTGCTCGACGAGCGAGGTGATGCGGGCCAGCTGCTCGGCGGAGTTGATCGCGCCGATGTCGGTGTTCTTGTCCAGCGGGTCGCCCAGGCGCAGCGTCGACAGCCGGCGCTTGAGGGAGTCCAGCAGCTCGTCCTGGATCGACTCCTGGACCAGCAGCCGGCTGCCCGCGCAGCAGACCTGGCCCTGGTTGAAGAAGATACCGTTGACGATGCCCTCGACGGCCTGGTCGATCGGGGCGTCGTCGAAGACGATGTTGGCGCCCTTGCCGCCCAGCTCGAGGGTGAGCTTCTTGCGGCTGCCGGCGACCGTGCGGGCGATCTCCTTGCCCACCGCGGTCGAGCCGGTGAAGGCGACCTTGTCCACGTCCGGGTGCGCGACCAGCGCGGCGCCCGCGTCGCCGTACCCCGGAAGGATGTTGACGACACCCTTGGGCAGACCGGCCTGGCGGCAGATGTCCGCGAAGAACAGGGCGGACAACGGGGTGGTCTCGGCGGGCTTGAGGACGACCGTGTTGCCGGTCGCCAGCGCCGGGGCGATCTTCCACGCCAGCATCAGCAGCGGGAAGTTCCACGGGATGACCTGGCCCGCGACACCCAGCGGACGCGGGTTCGCGCCGAACCCGGCGTGGTCCAGCTTGTCGGCCCAGCCCGCGTAGTAGAAGAAGTGCGCGGCGACCAGCGGCAGGTCGGCGTCGCGGGTCTCCTTGATGGGCTTTCCGTTGTCCAGCGTCTCCAGGACCGCCAGCTCGCGGCTGCGCTCCTGGATGATGCGGGCGATCCGGAACAGGTACTTGGCGCGCTCGGCGCCGGGCAGCGCCGACCACTTCTGGAAGGCCTTGCGGGCGGCCCGCACCGCGCGGTCGACGTCCTCGGCGCCGGCCTGCGCCACCTCGGAGAGGACCTCCTCGGTGGACGGGCTGACCGTCTTGAAGACCTTGCCGTCGGCCGCCTCGGTGAACTCGCCGTCGATGAACAGGCCGTACGAGGGGGCGATGTCGACGACCGAGCGGGACTCGGGGGCCGGTGCGTACTCGAATGCGGATGTCTGCATTTCCATATTCATGGGTCTCAGTCCACCGTCACGTAGTCGGGGCCGGAGTAGCGGCCGGTGGCCAGCTTCTGACGCTGCATCAGCAGGTCGTTCAGCAGCGAGGAGGCGCCGAAGCGGAACCAGTGGTTGTCCAGCCAGTCCGCGCCGACGGTCTCGTTGACCAGGACCAGGAACTTGATCGCGTCCTTGCTGGTGCGGATGCCGCCGGCCGGCTTCACGCCGACCTGGACGCCGGTCTGGGCGCGGAAGTCGCGCACCGCCTCCAGCATCAGCAGGGTGTTCGCGGGGGTCGCGTTGACGGCGACCTTGCCGGTCGAGGTCTTGATGAAGTCGGCCCCGGCCAGCATGCCGAGCCAGCTGGCGCGGCGGATGTTGTCGTACGTCGACAGCTCGCCGGTCTCGAAGATGACCTTGAGGCGGGCGCTCGTCCCGCAGGCCGCCTTCACGGCCGTGATCTCGTCGTACACCTTCATGTAGTCGCCCGCGAGGAACGCCCCGCGGTCGATGACCATGTCGATCTCGTCGGCGCCCGCGGCGACGGCGTCGGCCACGTCGGCCAGCTTCACGGCGAGGGCGGCACGGCCCGCCGGGAAGGCGGTGGCGACCGAGGCGACCTTCACGCCCGAGCCGGCCACGGCCGCCTTCGCGGCGGCCACCATGTCGGGGTAGACGCAGACGGCCGCGGTCGAGGGCGTCGAGGCGTCGGTCGGGTCGGGATGGACCGCCTTGGCGCCGAGCGCCCGGACCTTGCCGGGGGTGTCCGCGCCTTCCAGCGTCGTCAGGTCGACCATCGAGATGGCGAGGTCGATGGCGTACGCCTTCGCGGTGGTCTTGATGGAACGGGTGCCGAGCGAGGCGGCGCGCGCCTCCAGGCCGACCGCGTCGACGCCGGGCAGTCCGTGGAGGAAGCGGCGCAGCGTGCTGTCGGACGCGGTGACGTCAGCGAGGGCAGCGGGTGCAGAGGTGGGCATGGTCACCAGACGAGCATATCTACGCGCGTAGCGGCTGTACACCCCCGGAACGCCCTCCCGGGTGCGCCCGGCCCGCCGTGGGGCGGGCGGGACGCGTGAGGTGTGACGCATCCCGCGGGCCCGCGCACGGAAGTCTTCGCGGGCGTCGTGCAGAATCGGGGCCATGACGACCCCGGAGCACCAGTCACCAGCGCCGCAGCCCCCGGCACCCGAGTCCAGGGACCGCATCTACCGGTCGGCCTCGGGCCTGGCCGGCGGGGTGCTGCTGCTCGCGCTCGGCGGCTGGCTCGGTCTCGACGCGATCTTCACCGGGCACGGCAGCACGCCGTGGCTGGCACTCGCCGCGCTGATCCTCTTCGTGCCGCTGGTGGTCGCCTTCACCCTGCGGCCCGCCGTCTTCGCCAACGACGACCGGCTGCGCGTGCGCAATCCCTTCCGGGCCGTCGTGGTGCCCTGGGGCCAGGTCGCCTCGCTGCGCTCCGGTTACTCCAACGAGGTGATCACCGACGCCGGGGCCAAGTTCCAGCTCTGGGCGGTGCCGGTGTCGCTGCGCGCGCGCAAGCGGGCGCTGCGCACGCAGGCGCGGGTGGAGTCCGGCGGACGCCGGGGCGGGCTGTTCGGCGGCAGCGTGGCGGGCGGTCTGGGCGGCATGGACGCCACGGGCGGCGCGGCGCACGGCCCGGCGGCCGACCTGGGCCCGGCCCGTGCCGAGTCCGACAAGATCATGGACGATCTGCGCGAACTGCTGAAGGCGCGCGAGAAGGCCGCGGGCTCGCAGGGCGAGGTGACCGCGCGCTGGGCGTACGAGATCATCGTGCCGCTGCTGGCCGGCGCGGTGCTGCTGGCGGTGCTGCTCGCGGTCACGTGAGCCGGGAGTGAGCGAGCCGGGGGTGCCCGGCGGCGAGTCCGGGTGGCCGGCGGCCGAGCCCTGCCGGGGCCGTCCGTAAGGGGCTGGTGGAACCCCGGGCGCCTCGGTCATGATCTTCCTCTGCCGCACCTCGAGCTGCCCGTGCGGTCCGACTGACGGGGAACGATGAAGACCGATGACCGGCGGGTGCTGCCCGCCACCGCGATACCCGACGGCTGCCCTTCCTGGGACACCGAGGACGCGCGCCGCTGGACGCGGGCGCTGGCGCCGGGGTGGGTGCCGGCGCGCCGGGCCGGGCTGCCGGTCGTCAGGCTGGTGCTGGCACTGGGCGTACTGGCAGCCGTGGGTCTGACCGCGGCGGGTCTGCCTCCGCTCCTCGCGGCGCTGATCGGGCTTCAACTGGTCTGGCTGCCGCTGCGGCCCGAGATCGTCGCGGTGTCGGCGCCGGTCATGGTCCTGGTCGCGGTGGTCCAGCGTCCCGAGCCGGTGCTCGCCGTGCTCGCCGGGACGTTCCTGCTGGCGGTGGGCTGCGGGACGGCCGCCGCGCTGCGGCTGAGGGCGCGGACCCGGCAGCGGGAGGCGGCGCTGGCCGCGACCGGCGGTGCGACCGCTGTGCTGCCGGGTGCGCGGGAGCCTCTCGAGCGCGGTGGGGCCCTCTCCGGGCTCGGGACCCTGCTGATCCTGATCGGTGCCCCGCTGGCCGCGACCGCCGGGATGTGGAACTCGGCGGAGGACCGCCGGTGGGCGGTCTTGTCCGGCTTCTTCGTGGCCGGGCTGGGCGTCACCGCGACGCTCTCCGGGAACCTGGGCCGACGGCGGGCCGCCGCGCTGCGGGCCGTGCCGGCGCCTGTGCTGCGGGTGCTGGTGCGCGAGGCCGGCGGGTTCTTCTCCCCCCGCACGGAGGTGTTCGCGGCGGACGACGGGGCGGCGCTGCGGCCGCTGTTCACCGTCACCACGACCGGCCTGGAGAGCGACGAGGGCGACAACGGCGACCGGGACGACAAGCGTGACAAGGCCGACGGCAAGGACCGCGACGCCGACGAGGCGGAGCTGGACGACTTCCTCGACCGGCTCGACGACGAGCGGCCCGAGCCGCTGCGGGAAGCGGTCCTGTACGGGGTGCCGTACGACGGCGCCGAGGTCGTGCTGGTCAGCGCCGCTCCGAAGCCGGACGACCCGCCGGTGGCGGCACGGTCGACCGGCCCCGTACGGCCACTGTCGGCGCGCGGCGCGCGGCGTCGCCTCGCGAGGGAGAGACGGACGGCGGCCCGGACCGCGGCGCAGGAGGAGGAGCATCGCGACCTGGTGGCGGCCGCGAGCCTGACGAAAGCGGTGCCGATACGGCGCTGGCGTGCGGGCGTGCTGGACCGGCTGTCCGCGTTCCTGCTGGTGCAGTGGGGCGTCTGGGTGTGCTGGGGGGCGTTCACCGGCTTCGACGACGTCAGTGTCGTGCAGCGGATCTTCGTCGTCGCCGCGGGCCTGTTCGGCGCGGCCCGCGTCCCGGTGAAGCTGTGCTGGCGCGTCACCGCCGACCGCACCGGCCTCTGGCTGAACGGTCTGCGCGGGACCACCCACATTCCGTGGGACGACCTCGGTTCGGTCCGCCGGAAGGCTTTCGAGCTGAAGCTGCGCTGGCGCGGCGGCGGCTCCTGGTACGTCTCCGCGCCCCGCTGGGCCTGGTACCAGCGCAGACGTGGCCTGACCCACCCGTACGACGCACTGGTCGCCGAGCTCACCGCGATGCGCAACGACCCGGCGCTGCGCCCCACCGGCGACAGCGCGGAGCGCGAGCGGGGGCGTCCCCTGTGGCCGCTGGCCGCACTGTTCGCCCTGCTGTGGCTGACGGCCGTGACCGTCAGCTGGGTGTGGCTCTGAAGCCCTGACGGGTGGCCCCGGGTGCTGCCCGGGGCCACCCGTGCGGCCCGGGTCAGATCCCGGCGGCCGCCGACAGGTCGCGCTTGATCGCCGCCAGCAGTTCGGCGGCCCGGGCGCGGGCCGCCGGGAGGCCGGCGCGGTCGCCCACGGGGACGACGACCTCCAGGTAGCACTTCAGTTTGGGCTCGGTGCCGCTGGGCCGGACGATGACGCGCGCGCCGTCGAGGGTGTAGCGCAGGCCGTCCGTGGGCGGCAGCCGGTCGGTGCCCCGGGTGAGGTCCTCCGCCGCGGTCACCGGCAGCCCGGCGAGTTCGGCCGGCGGCCGCTCGCGCAGCCGTCGCATCGCGTCGGCGATGACCGAGAGGTCCTCCACCCGCACCGAGAGCTGGTCGGTGGCGTGCAGCCCGTGCTCGACGGCGAGGTCGTCCAGCAGGTCGAGCAGGGTGCGGCCCTGCTCCTTGAGCTCGGAGGCCAGTTCCGTGACGAGGAGCGCGGCGGTGATGCCGTCCTTGTCGCGTACGCCCTCGGGGTCGACGCAGTAGCCGAGGGCCTCCTCGTAGCCGTAGCGCAGACCGTCCACGCGGGCGATCCACTTGAAGCCGGTGAGGGTCTCCTCGTACGGCAGACCCGCCTTGTCGGCGATCCGGCCGAGGAGCGAGGAGGAGACGATGGACTCGGCGAAGGTGCCGGTGACCCCGCGCCGCACGAGGTGGGCGGCGAGCAGCGAGCCGACCTCGTCGCCGCGGAGCATGCGCCAGGCGCCGTCCTCCGCGACGGCGACGGCGCAGCGGTCGGCGTCGGGGTCGTTGGCGATGATCAGGTCGGGGGCGCTCGCGCGGGCCTGCGCGAAGGCCAGGTCCATCGCGCCGGGCTCTTCCGGGTTGGGGAAGGCGACGGTCGGGAAGTCCGGGTCGGGCTCGGCCTGCTCGGCGACCAGGACCGGGGCCGGGAAGCCCGCGCGGGCGAAGGCCGCGAGCAGGACGTCCTTGCCGACACCGTGCATCGCCGTGTAGACGGTGCGGGCGGTGCGCGGGGAGCCGGCCGACAGGACGGCGTCCGTACGGGCCAGATAGGCGTCCAGGACGCCCTCGTCGAGGGTCTCCCAGCCCTGGTCCGGGCGGGGGACGTCGGCGAGCGCCGCGATCGCGTCGATCTCGGCGGCGATCTCCGCGTCGGCGGGCGGGACGATCTGGGAGCCGTCGCCGAGGTAGACCTTGTAGCCGTTGTCGCGGGGCGGGTTGTGGCTGGCCGTCACCTCGACGCCGGCCACCGCGCCCAGGTGCCTTATGGCGAAGGCGAGGACGGGCGTGGGCAGCGGGCGGGGCAGCACGGCGGCGCGCAGGCCCGCGCCGGTCATCACGGCAGCGGTGTCGCGGGCGAAGTCGGCGGACTTGTGGCGGGCGTCGTAGCCGATCACGACGAGGCCGCCGGAGCCGCCGTTCTTGTTCAGGTACGCGGCGAGACCGGCGGCGGCGCGGATGACGACCGAGCGGTTCATGCGCATCGGGCCGGCGCCCAGTTCGCCGCGCAGGCCCGCGGTGCCGAACTGGAGGGTGCCGCCGAAGCGTGCGGCGAGCTCGGCGTGGTCTCCCGCGTCGATGAGCTTGGCGAGTTCCGCGCGGGTGTCCGCGTCGGGGTCCTCGGCCAGCCATGACGTGGCCCGTGCGATGAGATCGTCTTGCACGTTCGGTCCAACCTCTCGTTCTTGTGCGTGCGCCGCGCTGCGCGCGCGTGCGTGTGGGGCGTGCGGACGGACCCGCGTACGGCGGTGCCTGCGGGTGGACCCCGTACGTCCCGCCGTCCCCGTGTGTCCCGCCGACCCCGTACGTCCCTCCCCGGAGGCTCTGCCCCCGGGGTCCGTTCCCCGAACCCCGGAGGTGTCGGCGCCGGGCCGGTCCAGGCCCTACAGGCGGTCCAGCACCTGCGCCAGCAGGGAGCCCATCCGGGTCGCGCTGTCGCGGCCGGCCTGGAGGACCTCCTCGTGGTTGAGGGGCTCGCCCGTCATGCCCGCCGCGAGGTTGGTGACCAGCGAGATGCCCAGCACCTCGGCACCCGCCTCGCGCGCGGCGATGGCCTCGAGGACCGTCGACATGCCGACCAGGTCCGCGCCGATGACGCGGGCCATGCGGATCTCGGCCGGGGTCTCGTAGTGCGGGCCGGGGAACTGCGCGTAGACGCCCTCCTCCAGGCTGGCGTCGATCTCCTTGCACAGGGCGCGCAGGCGCGGCGAGTACAGGTCGGTGAGGTCCACGAAGTTCGCGCCCACGATCGGCGAGGTCGCCGTCAGGTTGAGGTGGTCGCTGATCAGGACCGGCTGCCCGGGGCGCATGCCCTCGCGCAGACCGCCGCAGCCGTTGGTCAGCACCA
The DNA here is from genome assembly GCF_053597355.1 of Streptomyces sp. NPDC001443. NCBI lineage: Bacteria > Bacillati > Actinomycetota > Actinomycetes > Kitasatosporales > Streptomycetaceae > Streptomyces > Streptomyces sp. NPDC001443. The sequence continues at coordinate 7,591 of NZ_JBSFIA010000037.1, read as the reverse complement.
CGGTCTTGCAGCCCGCGGCGACCGCGGTGCGCACGCCGTGCGCGACGGAGGCGACGCCGCGGCCCTCGTAGTAGTGGGTGCGGCCCAGGAAGACGAGCGCGCGCTTCTCGCCGATGCGGTACGAGCGGATCGTGCCGCCGTGCCCGGCGACCGCCGGCGGCGGGAACCCGGGCAGCTCGGTGACCGGGAGCTCGGCCTCGGGAGTGCCGAGGGCGTCCACGGCCGGTGCCCAGCCGGAGCCCATCACGAGGGCGACGTCGTGGGTCTCGGCGCCCGTCAGCTCGCGCAGGCGCGCGGCGGCGGCGTCGGCGGCCGCGTAGGGGTCGCCCTGGATGTCGTCCGGAAGAAGAGATGCGTTCACGCGACGAGGGTAGCCGGTTTGGGCCTACGCGCGTAGATGACAGTGCTCACGGGATGGCGATCGTTGTCTTGTCGTTTCCAACGAAGCGCCGTTCGGGCCGATCCCACGAGGACGGTCCGCGATCGGCTCGGCGGGGCCGCCGAGGACGGTCCGCGGCCGGCTCAGCAGGGCCGCTTGCGCAGTTCCATCACGTAGTCGTGGGGCGCGCCCGCCGATTCCGCGGCGTCGGCGACCTCGCCCAGGTAGCGGGCGGAGGGCAGTCCGCCCTCGTAACCGTTGAGCACGTACGTCCACGCCGACTCCTGACCGTCCAGGGTGTGCACGCGGACCCGCAGGCGACGGTAGATGCCGAGGCCGACGCCCTCCCAGCGGTCCAGCGACTCCTCGTCCATCGGGGCGATGTCGTACAGCGCCACGAAGACCTGCGCGCCGGGGTCCTCGACGACCGTGGCCAGCGCGCCGTCCCAGCCGAGCTGCTCGCCGCCGAACGTCAGCCGCCAGCCGTTCAGCCAGCCCGTCGCGCGCAGCGGCGAGTGCGGGGCGCGGCGGGACATCAGCCGCGCGTCGAGGTTGCCGGCGTACGCGGTGTAGAGCGACATGGGTCGAAGAGTACGGCAGCCGTCGCGCGTGTCACCGCCGTCCCGGTCGACTCTTCCGGAACCCGGTCCGGCCCCCGGGCGATAGCACCTCGACGCGTGCGGGACAATGGAGTACGTGACTCGGATCGTGATCATCGGTGGTGGACCCGGCGGCTACGAAGCTGCGCTGGTGGCGGCGCAGCTCGGCGCGGAGGTGACCGTCGTCGACTGCGACGGTCTGGGCGGAGCGTCGGTGCTGACCGACTGCGTGCCGTCGAAGACCCTTATCGCCACGGCCGAGGTGATGACCACCTTCGACTCGTCGTACGAAGAGCTGGGCATCATCGTCGCCGACGACACCCCGCACATCGAGCAGGCCGCCCGCGTCGTCGGCGTGGACCTCGGCAAGGTCAACCGACGGGTGAAGCGCCTCGCGCTCGCCCAGTCGCACGACATCACCGCCTCCGTGACCCGGGCCGGCGCGCGCGTCATGCGCGGGCGCGGCCGGCTGGAGGGGATGCAGGCCCTCGACGGCTCGCGCAAGGTCGTCGTGGCGGCCGCCGACGGCACCGAGGAGACCCTCGTCGCCGACGCCGTCCTCATCGCCACCGGCGGTCACCCGCGTGAGGTGCCGGACGCCCTGCCCGACGGCGAGCGCATCCTCAACTGGACCCAGGTGTACGACCTCGACGAGCTCCCCGAGGAGCTCATCGTGGTCGGCTCGGGTGTCACCGGCGCCGAGTTCGCCGGTGCCTACCAGGCGCTCGGCTCCAAGGTGACCCTGGTCTCGTCCCGCGACCGCGTGCTGCCCGGCGAGGACCCGGACGCCGCCGCCGTCCTGGAGGACGTCTTCCGCCGCCGCGGCATGAACGTGATGGCCCGCTCCCGCGCCGAGTCCGCCAAGCGGGTCGGCGACCGGGTCGAGGTCACCCTCTCCGACGGCCGCGTCATCACCGGCTCGCACTGCCTGATGGCCGTCGGCGCCATCCCCAACAGCGCCGGGCTCGGCCTGGAGGAGGCGGGCGTCAGGCTGCGCGACTCCGGTCACATCTGGACCGACAAGGTCTCCCGCACCACGGCCCCCGGCGTGTACGCGGCCGGTGACGTGACCGGCGTCTTCGCCCTCGCCTCCGTCGCCGCGATGCAGGGCCGTATCGCCATGTACCACTTCCTCGGCGACGCGGTGGCCCCGCTCAACCTCAAGACGGTCTCCTCGAACGTCTTCACCGACCCCGAGATCGCCACCGTCGGCTACTCCCAGGCGGACGTCGACGCGGGCAAGATCGACGCCCGGGTGGTGAAGCTGCCGCTGCTGCGCAACCCGCGCGCCAAGATGCAGGGCATCCGGGACGGCTTCGTGAAGATCTTCTGCCGTCCGGGCACGGGCATCGTCGTGGGCGGTGTGGTCGTGGCGCCCCGCGCCTCGGAACTGATCCACCCCATCTCGATCGCCGTCGACAACAATCTGACGGTCGAACAGATCGCGAACGCGTTCACCGTGTACCCCTCTCTTTCGGGGTCGATCGCGGAAGTGGCCCGGCAGCTGCACACCCGGAAGGCGACGGGCGAGGGCTGACGGCCGGAAGTGACTCCCCGCTGGTCACGGGGAGTTGTCGACCATTCGTGCGGCATAGTCGGGGCGACTAGGTCCTATACCACTTCGCCCTTCACCGTGCGAACAACTTCTGTTATTCGGCGCAAACAGCTGAAACCAGACGGTCGTTGGGGTTACTGTCAGTTTCGTGTTCGCTGCAGAACGTCGCCAATTGATCCTCGAAATGGTGCGAGCGAACGGGGCCGTGTCGCTCCGTGAGCTCGCCCGCGTCGTCCAGACCTCCGAAGTGACCGTACGGCGGGACGTGCGCGCACTGGAGGCAGAAGGACTCCTCGACCGCCGGCACGGCGGTGCGGTACTGCCGGGCGGGTTCACGCGGGAGTCCGGCTTTCCGCAGAAGTCTCATCTCGCGACCGCCGAGAAGACGGCCATCGCCGACCTCGCCGCCAACTTCGTCGAAGAGGGCGAGGCCATCGTGGTCGGGGCGGGAACCACCACCCAGGAGCTGGCCCGCCGGCTCGCCCGCGTACCCGGGCTGACCGTCGTCACCAACTCCCTCCTGGTCGCCCAGGCGCTGGCCCATGCCAACCGGGTGGAGGTCGTGATGACCGGCGGTACCCTGCGCGGTTCCAACTACGCCCTGGTCGGCAGCGGTGCCGAGCAGTCCCTCCAGGGGCTGCGGGTCTCGCGGGCCTTCCTCTCCGGCAGCGGTCTGACCGCCGAGCGCGGGCTGTCCACGTCCAACATGCTGTCGGCCTCCGTCGACCGGGCGCTGGTCCAGGCCGCCGCGGAGGTCGTCGTCCTCGCCGACCACACCAAACTCGGTGCGGACACCATGTTCCAGACCGTGCCCACCGATCTGATCACCCGTCTGATCACCGACGAGCCGCCCGCCCACGACGACCGGGCCGCCACCGAACTCCAGGCCCTCGCCGACCAGGGGGTGCAGATCGCCGTGGCCGGGGCGGCGGGGAGCCCGGGGGGTGACGCCGTCCCGGCGCGCCAGCAGCGTCGGGACGTACCCCTCCCCGCCCCTCGTCGCGGCCAGGTCCCGGGCGTGGGCCCCGGCCTGCGGAGCGCCGCGGTCCTGAACGACCAGTCGCCGGGCGCGGAACGGGCGCGCGTGGCGGACCTGCGCCGCCGCTGACCGCCGAAGCCCGCCCGACGGCGGGCGGACGCGCGTGGAAGCGCGCCCTTCGACACCTCTGCACGGTACGCGGGGAAACGGAACGCCCCGCGGACCGGCTGCTGCGGTCCGCGGGGCGTTTCGAGGTACGCCGGTGTGGGTGCCGGTGTCAGTCCTTGATCTCGCAGATGGCCGCGCCCGAGGTGACGGAGGCGCCGACCTCGAAGTTCAGGCCCTTCACGGTGCCCGAACGGTGGGCGTTGAGGGGCTGCTCCATCTTCATCGCCTCGAGGACGACGATCAGGTCGCCCTCCTTGACCTCCTGGCCCTCCTCGACGGCCACCTTGACGATGGTGCCCTGCATCGGGGAGGCGAGGGTGTCGCCGGACGCGACCGGGCCGGACTTCTTCGCGGCACGGCGCTTGGGCTTGGCGCCGGCGGCGAGACCGGTGCGGGCCAGCGACATGCCGAGCGAGACGGGGAGCGAGACCTCCAGACGCTTGCCGCCGACCTCGACGACGACCGTCTCGCGGCCCGCCTCCTCGTCCGCCTCGGCGTCGGCCGGGGCGGCGAACGGCTTGATCTCGTTGACGAACTCGGTCTCGATCCAGCGGGTGTGGACCGTGAACGGCGCGTCGGAGCCGGTGAGCTCGGGAGCGAACGCGGGGTCCTCGACGACCGCGCGGTGGAAGGGGATGGCGGTGGCCATGCCCTCGACCTTGAACTCCGCCAGCGCACGGGCGGCCCGCTGAAGGGCCTGCTCGCGGGTGGCGCCGGTGACGATCAGCTTGGCCAGCAGGGAGTCCCAGGCCGGGCCGATGACGCTGCCGGACTCCACGCCCGCGTCCAGGCGCACGCCCGGTCCGCTCGGCGCGTCGAAGGCGGTGACGGTGCCCGGGGCGGGCAGGAAGCCGCGGCCCGGGTCCTCGCCGTTGATCCGGAACTCGAAGGAGTGGCCGCGCAGGGCGGGGTCGTCGTAGCCGAGGGCCTCGCCGTCCGCGATGCGGAACATCTCGCGCACCAGGTCGATGCCGGCGACCTCCTCGGTCACCGGGTGCTCGACCTGGAGCCGGGTGTTGACCTCCAGGAAGGAGATCGTGCCGTCGGCGCCGACGAGGAACTCCACGGTGCCCGCGCCGACGTAGCCGGCCTCCTTCAGGATCGCCTTCGAGGAGCTGTACAGCTCGGCGACCTGGGCCTCGGACAGGAACGGGGCCGGCGCCTCCTCGACCAGCTTCTGGTGGCGTCGCTGGAGCGAGCAGTCACGGGTGGAGACGACGACCACGTTGCCGTGGGTGTCGGCCAGGCACTGGGTCTCCACGTGACGGGGCTTGTCGAGGTAGCGCTCGACGAAGCACTCACCGCGGCCGAAGGCCGCGACGGCCTCACGCACGGCGGAGTCGTACAGCTCCGGGACCTCTTCCAGGGTCCGGGCGACCTTCAGACCGCGTCCGCCACCGCCGAAGGCGGCCTTGATCGCGATCGGCAGCCCGTGCTCCTCGGCGAACGCGACGACCTCGTCGGCGCCGGAGACCGGGTCGGGGGTGCCGGCCACCAGCGGGGCACCGGCGCGCTGGGCGATGTGCCGGGCGGCGACCTTGTCACCCAGGTCGCGGATCGCCTGCGGGGGCGGACCGATCCAGATCAGGCCCGCGTCCAGGACGGCCTGGGCGAACTCGGCGTTCTCCGAGAGGAAGCCGTAGCCGGGGTGGATGGCGTCCGCGCCGGACTCACGGGCGGCGTTCAGCACCTTTTCGATGTCCAGGTAGCTGGTCGCCGGGGTGTCACCGCCCAGGGCGAACGCCTCATCCGCGGCACGGACATGCAGAGCGTCCCGGTCCGGGTCGGCGTAGACGGCCACGCTCCCGATCCCGGCGTCCCGGCAGGCCCGGGCAACGCGAACAGCGATTTCGCCACGGTTGGCGATGAGCACTTTGCGCACGATTGAGGCTCCCTCCTTGAAACAAGCCGAGTTTAGGGACTGCCGACACGCCACTTCGACCCATCCCCAGTGGTGAGCTTGCCCACACGGAGCGTGATGCGAGACGCGCCCGACCCATGAAATCCCTTGTCGCACCTCGGTACGCAGGACTCCTTGCGGAAACCCTAGCCCTCCGGTGTGGGCAAGGTCTCTGTGAGAGCGTGCTGCGGCCCACTCGGTTTCTTTGTGGAGTCCCTACGAATGGCCCAACGATTCTTTGCCCTCCCCCGAACCCTTGTCCCTGGGTTTACCCGTTAGTAGCGTTCGCGATGTCCCAAACGTACTTGGGGTAACGGCAGATCTGCTCGAACGGCAGTCGAAAGTGGGTGGGGGCCGGTGCTGCGAAGACCGGTGGCATGGTTGTTGGCGGTCGTGCTCTTCATGGAGGCGTTCGGGATCGCGGCCCTCAACTGGTTCCTGGGGGTCGCTGCGGACCGCCAGAACATCATGGTGGGGGGACTGGACCTGGGGGCGATGTCGACGGCGACGAAGATCGGCGGGATCGTCTTCGGGCTGTACTTCGCGTCCTGCGGCGTGGCCGCGCTGCTTGTCGGCGTGCGCAACCGGCCGCCCGCCGGCCTCGGACGGATCCTGCTGATCAGCGCGGCGGTGGTGCACGGCCTGCTGGGTGCCGTCGCCTGGGCGCTGCTCGGCCGGAACGTCTTCGCGTTCATGGTCGTCGTACTCGCGTTGATCGTGCTGCTGCTGATGACGTACGACCGTCAGGAAGGGCCCGTGGCGGCCGCGTCCGGCGACTCCGGCCACCCGGCGGGCCCCGGCACCCCCGAAGGCTCCGACGTCCCGGAGGGCCCCGCGGATCCGCAGGACCTGGGAGACGGCGAGCAGCCGCAGGACTCCCGCAAGCCCGACCTGCACAAGCCTCAGGAGACTCCCGAGGCCCAGGAGACCCACGAGGTCCCGGAGTCTCAAGAGCCCCAGGAATCGCAGGAGTCCCGGGAACCCCGGGAGTCCGAGGACGGTTCCCCCGTCACGGCCTCGCCGACCGTGTCCGGCGCGTCCTGATCAGCCCTCCCGGGGCGTCCACAACTCCGTGATGCCGACGCCCAGCTCGGCCAGCAGCCGTCGTACCAGGGGCAGGCTGATGCCGATCACGTTGCCGTGGTCGCCGTCGATGCCCTCGATGAACGGGGCCGAGCGGCCGTCGAGGGTGAACGCCCCCGCGACGTGCAGGGGTTCACCCGAGTCGACGTACGCGGCGATCTCCGCGTCGGTGGGCTCGCCGAAGCGGACCACGGTGGAGGCGACGCCCGACACGTACCGCTTGGCCGTCGTGTCCCAGACGCAGTGGCCGGTCTGCAGGGTGCCGGCCCGGCCGCGCATGGACTTCCAGCGGGCGGTGGCCTCCTCGGCGTCGGCGGGCTTGCCGAGCGCCTGCCCGTCCAGGTCGAGCACGGAGTCGCAGCCGATCACCAGCGCGCCCTGGACGTCCGGGCGGGCCGCCACGACGGAGGCCTTGGCCTCGGCGAGGGCCAGGGCCAGCTCGGCGGGGGTGGGCGCGGTGACGGCGTCCTCGTCGACACCGCTCACCAGTACCTCGGGGGCGAGTCCGGCCTGCCGCAGCAGCCCGAGCCGGGCGGGGGACTGGGAGGCGAGGACGAGTCGGCGGCGCGGCTGATCAGTCATGCGGCCAGCGTATCGGCGGCCCCGCCAGGACTCACCTCAGACCGATCAGGATCATCGCGACGACCATGGCCAGCGCCATGAGAACGCCCAGCCGCCGCAACATGAACTGCATCTCGCGCAGTTCCTCCGGCGGCTCGTTCTCGGGGTCGGACCACAGCATGGGTACGAGCGTGCGGCGGTCCGGCGCGCGGCGCCTGAGTACGCGTACTCAACTTGTCCGCGACTCGCTGCGCATCCGTGACCCGCCGTGAAGACGACGGCCACCACCGGGGGAGCCGGTGGTGGCCGGAGACAAAAAGGAAAAACAAAATACATAAATCAAAAAAATTATAACGTAATGAATTAT
>NZ_JBSFIA010000036.1:0-114804 GCF_053597355.1 Streptomyces sp. NPDC001443 | reverse complement strand
CTGCTTTGGGGGGTCCCCCCTTGGCCTCCCGTCGGTCCCCCGATCTCGCGGTCGCGGGCCCTCCGGCATGCAAGGGGTCCAGTGGGACCCATGAGGCTCATGAGGCCCGCAGAAAGCCGCCGGGGTGGCCGGAACGGTGAAGTTCCGGCCACCCCGGCGGCACGTTTCTGCTGAGACGGCTCTTGCTCAGTTGTCCTCGTGGGCGACCGCGCGCCGCGCGTCCGCGTCCAGGACACCCCAGTTGATCAGCTGTTCGGTGAGCACCGAGGGCGACTGGTCGTAGATGACGGCGAGGGTGCGCAGGTCGTCCTGGCGGATCGAGAGCACCTTGCCGTTGTAGTCACCGCGCTGCGACTGGATCGTGGCCGCGTACCGCTGGAGCGGGCCGGCCTTCTCGACCGGCACGTGGGCCAGGCGCTCCAGGTCGAGCACCAGCTTCGGCGGCGGCTCGGCGGCGCCGCCAGGGGTGGTGCCCGGAAGCAGCTCCTGTACGGGAACGCCGTAGAAATCCGCCAGTTCGGCAAGACGCTGTACGGTCACGGCACGGTCACCGCGCTCGTACGAACCGACCACGACCGCCTTCCAGCGTCCCTGGGACTTCTCCTCGACACCGTGGAGGGAAAGGCCCTGCTGGGTGCGGATGGCCCGGAGCTTGGCCCCGAGCTGTTTGGCGTATTCGCTGGACATATGGCTCCCCGGCACTGGGTCGACGCGGCTGGCGTTGGTTCCCGCCACGCAGTTGGTAACTCACTGTGAGGTTACGCAGCGTGATTCTCCTGCGTCAAGCCGAATGGTCCACACCGACGCTTCCGGGAACGCGGCGATCGATTGCGCCAAGGGGGTGATCAGGACGGTCGTGTCGGCCTGCTAACGTGGATGGCGCAATCCCGACGTCCTTTAAGGTCCGTCCCGTGAGGCGGAGAAGGAGGTCCGTTTCGTATGGACACATCATTTCCCGATGCGCGGCCCGTTCTCGAGGGCCCGGACATCGCGCGGGTGCTGACCCGCATCGCCCACGAGATCGTCGAGCGCGCCAAGGGAGCCGACGACGTGGTGCTCCTCGGCATCCCGACCCGGGGCGTCTTCCTCGCCCGGCGGCTCGCCGACAAGCTGGCGGAGATCACCGACCGCAAGATCCCGGTCGGCTCGCTCGACATCACGATGTACCGCGACGACCTGCGTATGCACCCGCCGCGTGCGCTGGCCCGCACCGAGATCCCCGGTGACGGGATCGACGGCCGCCTCGTCGTCCTCGTCGACGACGTGCTCTTCTCCGGCCGCACGATCCGCGCCGCCCTCGACGCCCTGAACGACATCGGGCGCCCCCGCGCGGTCCAGCTCGCGGTCCTCGTCGACCGCGGCCACCGCGAGCTGCCCATCCGCGCCGACTACGTCGGCAAGAACCTCCCCACGTCGCTGCGGGAGACGGTCAAGGTCCAGCTCGCCGAGGAGGACGGTCGCGACACCGTGCTGCTCGGCGCGAAGCGGACCGTCCCGGACGAGCAGTAGTCACACGGGGGCGTACGTCGGCGACGTACGCCCTGCCCGTGTGCCCGCGCACGCCCGCCGCGCCGCTCCGGGGGACACCCCCGGACCCGCCTCCCCGCCTGAACTGCCTTACGGAGCCTGAAAGATGCAGCGTCATCTCATCTCGGCCGCCGACCTCACCCGCGACGACGCCGTCCTGATCCTCGACACCGCCGAGGAGATGGCCCGGGTGGCCGACCGGCCGATCAAGAAGCTGCCGACCCTGCGCGGCCGCACGATCGTCAACCTCTTCTTCGAGGACTCGACCCGCACCCGGATCTCCTTCGAAGCCGCCGAGAAGCGCCTCTCGGCGGACGTCATCAACTTCACCGCCAAGGGGTCGAGCGTCTCCAAGGGCGAGTCCCTGAAGGACACCGCGCAGACCCTGGAGGCCATGGGCGTCGACGCCGTGGTCATCCGGCACGGTGCCTCCGGCGCCCCGTACCGCCTGGCCACCTCCGGCTGGATCGACGCCGCCGTGATCAACGCGGGCGACGGCACCCACCAGCACCCCACGCAGGCCCTGCTGGACGCGTTCACCATGCGCCGCCGGCTCGTCGGCCGCGACGCCGGGATCGGCCAGGACCTGGCCGGCAAGCGGATCACCCTCGTCGGCGACGTCCTGCACAGCCGGGTCGCCCGCTCCAACGTCGACCTGCTGCACACCCTCGGCGCCGAGGTCACCCTGGTCGCCCCGCCCACCCTGGTGCCGGTCGGCGTGGAGACCTGGCCCTGCGAGGTCTCCTACGACCTCGACGCCGTGCTGCCCAAGTCCGACGCCGTGATGATGCTGCGCGTGCAGCGCGAGCGCATGAATGCCGCCTTCTTCCCGACCGAGCGCGAGTACTCACGGCGCTACGGCCTCGACGGCGAGCGCATGGCGAAGATGCCCGAGCACGCGATCGTGATGCACCCCGGCCCGATGGTCCGCGGCATGGAGATCACCGCCGAGGTCGCCGACTCCGAGCGCTGCACGGTCGTCGAGCAGGTCGCCAACGGCGTCTCCATCCGCATGGCGGTCCTCTACCTGCTGCTCGGCGGCAACGAGCCCGCCGGCACCCAAGCCCGCACCACCGCCACCGAGGAGAAGTAAGACGATGAGCAAGATCCTGATCCGTGGTGCGAAGGTGCTCGGCGGCGAGCCCCAGGACGTGCTGATCGACGGCGCGACGATCGCCGCCGTGGGCACCGGACTCTACGCCGAGGGCGCCGAGGTCGTCGAGGCCGACGGCAAGGTCCTGCTGCCGGGCCTGGTCGATCTGCACACCCATCTGCGCGAGCCGGGCCGCGAGGACTCCGAGACCGTCCTGACCGGCACCCGCGCCGCCGCCTCCGGCGGCTACACCGCCGTGTTCGCCATGGCCAACACCTTCCCGGTCGCCGACACCGCCGGTGTGGTCGAGCAGGTCTACCGGCTCGGCCAGGAGCACGGCTACTGCGACGTGCAGCCCATCGGGGCCGTCACCGTCGGCCTGGAGGGCAGGAAGCTCGCCGAGCTCGGCGCCATGCACGAGTCCGCCGCCGGCGTCACCGTCTTCTCCGACGACGGCAAGTGCGTCGACGACGCCGTGATCATGCGCCGCGCCCTGGAGTACGTGAAGGCCTTCGGCGGCGTCGTCGCCCAGCACGCCCAGGAGCCCCGGCTCACCGAGGGCGCCCAGATGAACGAGGGCGTCGTCTCCGCCGAACTCGGCCTGGGCGGCTGGCCCGCGGTGGCCGAGGAGTCGATCATCGCCCGGGACGTCCTGCTGGCCGAGCACGTCGGCTCCCGCGTCCACATCTGCCACCTGTCGACCGCCGGCTCCGTCGAGATCGTCCGCTGGGCCAAGTCCCGCGGCATCGACGTCACCGCCGAGGTCACCCCGCACCACCTGCTCCTCACCGACGAGCTGGTGCGCTCGTACAACCCGGTCTACAAGGTCAACCCGCCGCTGCGCACCGAGCGGGACGTGCACGCCCTGCGCGAGGCGCTCGCCGACGGCACGATCGACATCGTCGCCACCGACCACGCCCCGCACCCGCACGAGGACAAGGACTGCGAGTGGGCCGCGGCCGCCATGGGCATGGTCGGCCTGGAGACCGCCCTGTCGGTGGTCCAGGAGACGATGGTCGACACCGGGCTGCTCGACTGGGCGGGCGTCGCCGACCGGATGTCGGTCAGGCCGGCGCAGATCGGACAGGCCTCCGGCCATGGACGACCTGTCTCGGCAGGTGAGCCCGCGAACCTCGTCCTGGTGGACACGCAATACCGTGGACCGGTGGACCCCGCGCGCTTCGCCTCGCGCAGCCGCAACACTCCCTACGAGGGCCGCGAGCTGCCGGGCCGTGTCACGCACACGTGGCTGCGGGGCAAGGCCACCCTCGTCGACGGGAAGCTCACGTGACACCTGTAATCCTGCTGGCCGCCGAGAAGAGATCGGCCGAGGTCACCGACTGGGCTGCCCGCATCGGCTGGCTCGTCGGACTCGCGCTCTTCGTCGCGCTCGTCTACTGGCTGATGCGCGAGGGCTGGAAGTGGCGCGGCACCCTCCAGGGCGACCTGCCCGAGCTGCCCACCGCGCCGGACGAGCCCGGTCCGGTGAGACTGGGCATGAGCGGCCGCTACCACGGCTCCACCACCGCCGGGCAGTGGCTGGACCGCATCGTGGCGCGCGGCCTGGGCACCCGCAGCCGGGCCGAGCTCACGCTGACCGACGCGGGCCTGGACGTCGTACGCCCCGGCGCGGACGACTTCTTCGTCCCGCGCCAGGCGCTGCGCGAGGCCCGGCTCGACAAGGGCATCGCCGGCAAGGTGCTCACCGAGGGCGGCCTGCTGGTCGTGACCTGGGCCCACGGCGACCGGCTGATCGACTCCGGGTTCCGCTCCGACCGGGCGGCCGAACACAACGAGTGGGTCGACACCATCAACGCGATGATCGAAAAGACGGAAACGACGGAAGGCGCACGATGACCACCTCCACCAGGGGAGCCGCCAAAACTCCCGCCGTACTCGTCCTGGAGGACGGCCGGGTCTTCCGCGGCCGCGCCTACGGGGCCGTGGGGGAGACCTTCGGCGAAGCGGTGTTCTCCACCGGCATGACCGGCTACCAGGAGACCCTCACCGACCCGTCGTACGACCGGCAGATCGTCGTCGCCACCGCCCCACAGATCGGCAACACCGGCTGGAACGACGAGGACGACGAGTCCAGCCGCATCTGGGTCTCCGGCTACGTCGTCCGCGACCCCGCGCGCGTGCCCTCCAACTGGCGCGCCGAGCGTTCGCTGGACGAGGAACTGGTGGCGCAGGGCGTCGTCGGCATCTCCGGCATCGACACCCGCGCCCTCACCCGCCACCTGCGCGAGCGCGGCTCCATGCGCTCCGGCATCTTCTCCGGCGAGGCGATCGCCACCGACGCCGAACTCGTCACCCGTGTGCAGGCCCAGCCGCACATGAAGGGCGCGAGCCTGTACGAGGAGGTCGCCACCAAGGAGGCCTACGTCGTCCCGGCGGTCGGCGAGAAGAAGTTCACCGTCGCCGCCGTCGACCTCGGCATCAAGGGCATGACCCCGCACCGCATGGCCGAGCGCGGCATCGAGGTGCACGTGCTGCCCGCCACCGCGACCGAGGACGAGATCTACGCCGTCGCCCCCGACGGTGTGTTCTTCTCCAACGGCCCCGGCGACCCGGCGACCGCCGACGGCCCCGTCGCGCTGATGACGGCCGTCCTGAAGCGGAAGACGCCCCTGTTCGGCATCTGCTTCGGCAACCAGATCCTCGGCCGCGCCCTCGGCTTCGGCACCTACAAGCTGAAGTACGGCCACCGCGGCATCAACCAGCCGGTGCAGGACCGTACGACCGGCAAGGTCGAGGTCACCGCGCACAACCACGGCTTCGCCGTCGACGCGCCGCTCGACCGGGTCAGCGAGACGCCCTTCGGCCGCGCCGAGGTCTCCCACGTGTGCCTCAACGACGACGTCGTGGAAGGACTGCACCTGCTCGACCAGCCGGCCTTCTCCGTCCAGTACCACCCCGAAGCGGCGGCGGGACCGCACGACGCCGCCTACCTGTTCGACCGCTTTGTATCTCTGATGGAGGGCCAGCGTGCCTAAGCGCACCGATATCCAGTCCGTCCTGGTCATCGGCTCCGGCCCGATCGTCATCGGCCAGGCCGCCGAGTTCGACTACTCCGGCACCCAGGCGTGCCGCGTCCTGCGCGCCGAGGGCCTGCGGGTCATCCTCGTCAACTCCAACCCGGCGACGATCATGACCGACCCGGAGATCGCCGACGCCACCTACGTGGAGCCGATCACCCCCGAGTTCGTCGAGAAGATCATCGCCAAGGAGCGCCCCGACGTCCTGCTGCCGACCCTCGGCGGCCAGACGGCCCTCAACACCGCGATCTCGATGCACGAGCAGGGCGTGCTCGCGAAGTACGGCGTCGAGCTCATCGGCGCCAACGTCGAGGCCATCAACAAGGGCGAGGACCGCGACCTCTTCAAGGGTGTCGTCGAGGCCGTGCGCGAGAAGATCGGCCACGGCGAGTCCGCCCGGTCCGTCATCTGCCACTCCATGGACGACGTCCTCGCCGGCGTCGACACGCTCGGCGGCTACCCGGTCGTCGTCCGCCCCTCCTTCACCATGGGCGGCGCCGGCTCCGGCTTCGCCCACGACGAGGAGGAGCTGCGCCGCATCGCCGGCCAGGGCCTCACGCTCTCCCCGACCACCGAGGTGCTCCTGGAGGAGTCCATCCTCGGCTGGAAGGAGTACGAGCTGGAGCTGATGCGCGACAAGAACGACAACGTCGTGGTCGTCTGCTCCATCGAGAACTTCGACCCGATGGGCGTCCACACCGGCGACTCCATCACCGTCGCCCCGGCCATGACGCTCACCGACCGCGAGTACCAGCGGCTGCGCGACATCGGCATCGCGATCATCCGCGAGGTCGGCGTCGACACCGGCGGCTGCAACATCCAGTTCGCGGTCAACCCCGACGACGGCCGCATCATCGTCATCGAGATGAACCCGCGCGTCTCGCGGTCCTCGGCCCTCGCCTCCAAGGCGACCGGCTTCCCCATCGCCAAGATCGCGGCCAAGCTCGCCGTCGGCTACACGCTCGACGAGATCCCGAACGACATCACCGAGAAGACCCCGGCCTCCTTCGAGCCGACCCTCGACTACGTCGTCGTCAAGGCCCCGCGCTTCGCCTTCGAGAAGTTCCCCTCGGCCGACTCCACCCTCACCACCACCATGAAGTCGGTCGGCGAGGCCATGGCCATCGGCCGCAACTTCACCGAGGCCCTCCAGAAGGCGCTGCGCTCGCTGGAGAAGAAGGGCAGCCAGTTCACCTTCGTCGGCGAGCCCGGCGACAAGGACGAGCTGCTGCGCGCGTCGGTGCGGCCCACCGACGGCCGGATCAACACGGTCATGCAGGCCGTCCGCGCGGGCGCCACGCCCGAGGAGGTCTTCGAGCACACGAAGATCGATCCCTGGTTCGTCGACCAGCTCTTCCTGATCAAGGAGACCGCCGACGAGCTCGCCGCGGCCGAGCGCCTGGACGTCGACCTGCTGGCCGAGGCCAAGCGGCACGGCTTCTCCGACCAGCAGATCGGCGAGATCCGCGGGCTGCGCGAGGACGTCGTGCGCGAGGTGCGGCACGCGCTGGGCATCCGCCCGGTGTACAAGACCGTCGACACCTGCGCCGCCGAGTTCGCCGCGAAGACGCCGTACTTCTACTCCTCCTACGACGAGGAGAGCGAGGTCGCGCCCCGCGAGAAGCCCGCGGTGATCATCCTGGGCTCCGGCCCGAACCGCATCGGCCAGGGCATCGAGTTCGACTACTCCTGCGTCCACGCCTCCTTCGCGCTGAGCGACGCGGGCTACGAGACCGTGATGGTCAACTGCAACCCGGAGACCGTCTCCACCGACTACGACACCTCCGACCGGCTGTACTTCGAGCCGCTCACCCTGGAGGACGTGCTGGAGATCGTGCACGCCGAGTCGCTGGCCGGTCCGATCGCGGGCGTCGTGGTCCAGCTCGGCGGCCAGACCCCGCTGGGCCTGGCGCAGGCCCTCAAGGACAACGGCGTGCCGGTCGTGGGCACCTCCCCCGAGGCCATCCACGCGGCCGAGGACCGGGGCGCCTTCGGGCGCGTGCTCGCCGAGGCCGGCCTGCCGGCCCCCAAGCACGGCACCGCCACCACCTTCGACGAGGCCAAGGCCATCGCCGACGAGATCGGCTACCCGGTCCTGGTGCGCCCGTCGTACGTCCTGGGCGGCCGCGGCATGGAGATCGTCTACGACGAGACCCGGCTGTCGTCCTACATCGCCGAGTCGACCGAGATCAGCCCCACCCGGCCGGTCCTGGTCGACCGTTTCCTCGACGACGCGATCGAGATCGACGTCGACGCCCTCTACGACGGCCACGAGCTCTACCTCGGCGGTGTCATGGAGCACATCGAGGAGGCCGGCATCCACTCCGGCGACTCGGCGTGCGCCCTGCCGCCGATCACCCTGGGCGGCTTCGACATCAAGCGCCTGCGCGCCTCCACCGAGGCCATCGCGCGCGGGGTGGGCGTCCGCGGACTGATCAACATCCAGTTCGCGATGGCGGGCGACATCCTCTACGTCCTGGAGGCCAACCCGCGCGCCTCGCGCACCGTCCCCTTCACCTCGAAGGCGACCGCGGTGCCGCTGGCCAAGGCCGCCGCGCGGATCTCGCTGGGCGCCACCGTCGCCGAGCTGCGCGCCGAGGGGCTGCTGCCGGCCACCGGCGACGGCGGCGAGCTGCCGCTGGACGCGCCGATCTCCGTCAAGGAGGCCGTGATGCCGTGGAGCCGCTTCCGGGACACCTCCGGCCGCGGTGTGGACACCGTCCTCGGCCCGGAGATGCGCTCCACCGGCGAGGTCATGGGCATCGACTCCGTCTTCGGCACGGCGTACGCCAAGTCGCAGTCGGGCGCGTACGGGCCGCTGCCCACCAAGGGCCGCGCGTTCATCTCGGTCGCCAACCGCGACAAGCGTTCGATGATCTTCCCGGCGCGCGAGCTGGTCGCCCACGGCTTCGAGCTGCTCGCCACCTCCGGCACGGCCGAGGTCCTCAAGCGCAACGGCCTCAACGCCACCGTGGTGCGCAAGCAGTCCGAGGGCACCGGACCGAACGGCGAGCGCACCATCGTCCAGCTCATCCACGACGGCGAGGTCGACCTCATCGTCAACACCCCGTACGGCACCGGCGGCCGCCTCGACGGCTACGAGATCCGTACGGCCGCCGTCGCCCGGGCCGTGCCGTGCCTGACGACGGTCCAGGCGCTCGCCGCCGCCGTCCAGGGCATCGACGCGCTCAACCACGGCGACGTGGGCGTCCGCTCGCTCCAGGAGCACGCGCAGCGCCTGACCGCGGCGCGCGACTAGCGGCCCCGAGGGGGACACCGGAAACGGTGTCCCCCTCTTCATGACGGCCCCCACGTCTCAACGACGGCCCCCCACGTCATGGCCCCCCACGTCATGAGGGCCCCCGAGGACTCGAGGACTTTCGAGATGTACAAACTCTTCTTCCGTCTGGTCTTCCGGCGCATGGACCCCGAGCAGGCCCACTACCTGGCCTTCCGCTGGATCCGGCTCGCGGCGCGCGTCCCCGTCCTGCGCACCTTCGCGGCCGCCGCGCTCGCGCCCCGCTACAAGGAACTGCGCACCGAGGCCTTCGGGCTGCGGATGCACGGCCCGTTCGGGCTGGCGGCCGGCTTCGACAAGAACGCCGTCGCGATCGACGGCATGTCGATGCTCGGCTTCGACCACATCGAGATCGGCACGGTGACCGGGGAGGCGCAGCCCGGCAACCCCAAGAAGCGGCTGTTCCGCCTGGTCCCGGACCGGGCGCTGATCAACCGCATGGGCTTCAACAACGAGGGCTCGCTCGCGGTCGCGGCCCGGCTGGCCGCGCGGACGACCGTGTTCAGGACCGTCGTGGGCGTGAACATCGGCAAGACCAAGGCCGTCCCGGAGGCGGAGGCCGTCGGCGACTACGTGAAGTCCGCCGAGCGGCTGGCGCCGTACGCCGACTACCTGGTCGTCAACGTCTCCTCCCCGAACACGCCCGGTCTGCGCAACCTCCAGGCCACCGAGGCGCTGCGCCCGCTGCTCGGCGCCGTGCGCGAGGCCGCGGACCGCGTGGTCACCGACCGCCGGGTCCCGCTGCTGGTGAAGATCGCCCCGGACCTCGCCGACGAGGACGTCGACGCCGTCGCCGACCTGGCCGTCGAACTCGGCCTGGACGGGATCATCGCCACCAACACCACCATCGCGCGCGAGGGACTCGGTCTGACCTCGTCGCCCGCACTGGTCCAGGAGACCGGCGGACTGTCCGGCGCGCCGCTGAAGGCCCGCTCGCTGGAGGTGCTGCGCCGCCTCTACGCGCGCGTGGGCGACCGGATCACCCTGGTGGGCGTCGGCGGCATCGAGGACGCCGAGGACGCCTGGCAGCGCATCCTCGCGGGCGCCACCCTGATCCAGGGCTACAGCGCCTTCATCTACGAGGGTCCCTTCTGGGCCCGTGCCGTGCACAAGGGGCTCGCCGCGCGCCTGCGCACCAGCCCGTACCCCACCCTCGCCGACGCGGTCGGCGCGGACGTCAGGAAGGCCGCATGAGCTCTCTGGAACCCTTCGGCGCCCGGCTGCGCCGCGCGATGGACGAGCGCGGGCCGCTGTGCGTGGGCATCGACCCGCACGCCTCCCTGCTCGCCGAGTGGGGCCTGAACGACGACGTGGCCGGTCTGGAGCGGTTCAGCCGCACGGTCGTCGAGGCGACGGCCGACCGGGTCGCCGTCCTGAAGCCGCAGAGCGCGTTCTTCGAGCGCTTCGGCTCCCGCGGGGTGGCCGTGCTGGAGAAGTCGGTCGAGGAGGCGCGGGCGGCCGGCGCGCTGATCGTCATGGACGCCAAGCGCGGGGACATCGGCTCCACCATGGCCGCCTACGCCGAGTCCTTCCTGCACAAGGACGCCCCGCTGTTCTCGGACGCGCTGACCGTCTCGCCCTACCTCGGCTACGGGTCGCTGGCCCCGGCCGTCGCCCTGGCGCGCGAGAACGGCGCGGGCCTGTTCGTACTGGCCCTGACCTCCAACCCGGAGGGCGGCGAGGTGCAGCACGCGGTGCGCGCGGACGGCCGCTCGGTCGGCGCGACGATGCTGGCCCACCTGGCGGCCGAGAACGCGGGCGAGGAGCCGCTGGGGTCCTTCGGGGCGGTCGTCGGAGCCACGCTGGGCGACCTGTCGTCGTACGACCTCGACATCCACGGTCCGCTCCTCGCGCCCGGCATCGGGGCCCAGGGCGCGACGCCGGCCGACCTTCCCGGGGTGTTCGGCGCGGCGGTGCGCAACGTCGTGCCCAACGTCAGCAGGGGCGTGCTGCGGCACGGTCCCGACGTCGGCGCGCTGCGGGCCGCCGCGGACCGGTTCGCGCGGGAGATCGAGGCGGCGGTGACGGCCGTCTGAGGCACTCGGAGGCCGCCGCCGACCGCCTTCCAGGCCGACTTGAGGCTGGATACATCCTCAAATCCAGGGCTATATGTCTGAAATGTCCAGTCCTGATGGAGGCTGACCAGGACTTTTCCTCTGTTCTCGCTGACTCCGGCGGACTTGGCCGCTAGTCTCCGAGCAGAGTGAACGGGCGCAGCGTGTTGCTCGTAACTCCCTAGGTGTGGGGCGACTAGGTTCCTCACCGGTCCGTATCCGACAGTTCGACATCCGAGGTGACGTAGGCGTGGCTCTTCCGCCCCTTACCCCCGAACAGCGCGCAGCCGCGCTCGAAAAGGCCGCCGCGGCTCGCCGGGAGCGGGCCGAGGTCAAGAATCGACTCAAGCACTCCGGCGCCTCCCTTCACGAGGTCATCAAGCAGGGTCAGGAAAACGACGTCATCGGCAAGATGAAGGTTTCCGCCCTGCTGGAGTCCCTGCCGGGCGTGGGCAAGGTCCGCGCCAAGCAGATCATGGAGCGACTCGGCATCTCCGAGAGCCGCCGCGTGCGTGGCCTCGGGTCCAACCAGATCGCCTCCCTTGAGCGCGAGTTCGGCAGCACCGGCTCCTGAGTGCCGGGTGGTCCGGGACTGACGTTCCGGGCACCCCGGGATTGCTGGAATAATCGCTGCATGGCTGCAACATTCCGGGGGACGACCCCCGAGCCCCCGGACGTACGTCCGCGGCTGACCGTGCTCTCCGGCCCCTCCGGGGTCGGTAAGAGCACGGTCGTCGCCCATATGCGCAAGGAACATCCCGAGGTGTGGCTGTCGGTGTCGGCGACGACCCGCAAGCCCCGCCCCGGGGAGAAGCACGGAGTCCACTACTTCTTCGTCGGCGACGACGAGATGGACAAGCTGATCGCCAACGGTGAGCTGCTGGAGTGGGCCGAGTTCGCGGGCAACCGCTACGGCACGCCTCGCGCGGCCGTGCTCGAGCACCTGGAGTCCGGGGTCCCGGTCCTCCTGGAGATCGACCTCCAGGGCGCCCGGCAGGTCCGTGAGTCCATGCCCGAGGCCCAGCTGGTGTTCCTGGCCCCGCCCTCCTGGGACGAGCTGGTGCGCCGGCTCACCGGCCGCGGCACCGAGCCGCCCGAGGTCATCGAGCGCCGCCTGGAGGCGGCGAAGATCGAACTCGCCGCCGAACCGGAGTTCGACGAGACCCTGGTCAACACCTCTGTCAAGGACGTGGCGCGAGAGCTGCTAGTCTTGATGGATGTCGTGTGATCACGAGCCTGTGACCATGACGGATCTTTTCCCGACCATCGGAAGGTAGAGCGTGTCCTCTTCCATCTCCGCGCCCGAGGGCATCATCAACCCGCCGATCGACGAGCTTCTCGAGGCCACGGACTCGAAGTACAGCCTCGTGATCTACGCGGCCAAGCGGGCCCGCCAGATCAACGCGTACTACTCGCAGCTCGGCGAGGGCCTGCTCGAGTACGTCGGTCCGCTCGTCGACACCCACGTCCACGAGAAGCCGCTCTCGATCAGCCTTCGCGAGATCAACGCGGGACTGCTGACGTCCGAGGCCATTGAGGGTCCGGCGTAAGTAGTATTTCCAGCTTACGGTTGGTTTTTCCACAGGCCCGGCAGCGCGACTGCCGGGCCTGTGGTGTGTGATGGAGGCGTGCGCCCGTCGCCCGGCGCACGCGAGCGAGCGGAGGGGAGCGACGGTGGACAAGCCGAAGGTCGTACTGGGGGTCAGCGGTGGCATCGCCGCCTACAAGGCCTGCGAGCTGCTGAGAAGGCTGACGGAGTCGGGGCACGACGTCCGTGTCGTGCCCACCGCCTCCGCGCTGCACTTCGTCGGCGCCGCGACCTGGTCCGCGCTCTCCGGCCACCCCGTCTCCACCGAGGTCTGGGACGACGTCGACCAGGTCCCGCACGTACGCATCGGCCAGCACGCCGACCTGGTGGTCGTCGCCCCCGCCACCGCCGACATGCTCGCCAAGGCCGCCCACGGACTCGCGGACGACCTGCTCACGAACACGCTCCTCACCGCGCGCTGCCCCGTGGTCTTCGCCCCCGCCATGCACACGGAGATGTGGGAGCACCCGGCCACCCAGGAGAACGTGGCCACGCTGCGCCGCCGGGGCGCGGTCGTCATCGAGCCGGCCGTGGGCCGTCTCACCGGCGTCGACACCGGCAAGGGCCGACTGCCCGACCCGGCCGAGATCTTCGAGGTCTGCCGCCGGGTGCTCGCCCGCGGCGCCGCGCGGCCGGATCTCGCCGGTCGTCATGTCGTCGTCAGCGCCGGCGGCACACGCGAACCCCTCGACCCGGTGCGCTTCCTCGGCAACCGCTCCTCCGGCAAGCAGGGCTACGCCCTCGCCCGCACGGCCGCGGCCCGCGGCGCCCGGGTCACCCTGGTCGCCGCGAACACCGGCCTGCCCGACCCGGCCGGTGTGGACGTCGTCCAGGTCGGCACGGCCGTCCAGCTGCGCGAGGCCGTGCTCAAGGCGGCCCCGGACGCGGACGCGGTCGTGATGGCCGCCGCGGTGGCCGACTTCCGGCCCTCGGCCTACGCGAGCGGAAAGATCAAGAAGAAGGACGGCCAGGAACCGGAGCCCATCGTCCTCGTACGGAATCCGGACATCCTCGCGGAGATCTCCGCCGACCGCGCCCGGCCCGGCCAGGTGGTCGTCGGCTTCGCCGCCGAGACCGACGACGTCCTCGCCAACGGCCGCACCAAGCTGCGCCGCAAGGGCTGTGACCTGCTCGTGGTGAACGAGGTGGGGGAGCGCAAGACCTTCGGATCCGAGGAGAACGAGGCCGTGGTACTGGGTGCCGACGGAACCGAGACGGCCGTACCGTACGGCCCGAAAGAGGCTCTGGCCGAAACCGTGTGGGACCTTGTGGCGCAACGCCTGGGGTGAATGTTTCCCTCGGCGCGGGGATCACGCCAGTCCCGGACTTTCGGGCGTGGCGCCCCTGGCCAAGCTCGAGCGGCATTGGGCAGAATGCCCCGTGCCGCAGGTCACAGCCCTTCCGAGAGGCGAGACAGTGGGGCCATGACCGAGCGCGACCGATAAACTGTTCTCGGACGGGATCAGGCGCAGCCCTGTCCGTCCGCCAATGATCAGCCAGCAGCCGCTGCAACCCCAGGGAGCGTTGTGTCCCGTCGCCTGTTCACTTCGGAGTCTGTGACCGAGGGTCACCCCGACAAGATCGCTGACCAGATCAGCGACACCATTCTCGACGCGCTTCTGCGCGAGGACCCGACCTCCCGGGTCGCGGTCGAGACCCTGATCACCACCGGTCTGGTGCACGTGGCCGGAGAGGTCACCACCAAGGCCTACGCGCCGATCCCGCAGCTCGTGCGCGAGAAGATCCTCGAGATCGGCTACGACTCCTCGAAGAAGGGCTTCGACGGCGCCTCCTGCGGCGTCTCGGTGTCGATCGGTTCGCAGTCCCCGGACATCGCGCAGGGCGTCGACACGGCTTACGAGTCCCGGGTCGAGGGTGCCTCCCGAAAGGGAGAAGGGGACGAGCTCGACAAGCAGGGCGCCGGCGACCAGGGCCTGATGTTCGGCTACGCCAGCGACGAGACGCCGACCCTGATGCCGCTGCCGATCTTCCTGGCGCACCGCCTGTCGAAGCGGCTGTCCGAGGTCCGCAAGAACGGCGCCATCCCCTACCTGCGCCCCGACGGCAAGACCCAGGTCACCATCGAGTACGACGGCGACAAGGCGGTCCGCCTGGACACGGTCGTCGTCTCCTCCCAGCACGCCAGCGACATCGACCTGGACTCGCTGCTGACCCCGGACATCCGCGAGTTCGTCGTGGAGCCGGAGCTCAAGGCCCTCCTCGACGACGGCATCAAGCTGGAGACCGAGGGCTACCGCCTGCTGGTCAACCCCACCGGCCGCTTCGAGATCGGCGGCCCGATGGGCGACGCCGGCCTCACCGGCCGCAAGATCATCATCGACACCTACGGAGGCTTCGCCCGCCACGGCGGCGGCGCCTTCTCCGGCAAGGACCCGTCCAAGGTCGACCGCTCGGCCGCCTACGCGATGCGCTGGGTCGCCAAGAACGTCGTCGCCGCGGGCCTCGCCTCCCGCTGCGAGGTCCAGGTCGCCTACGCCATCGGCAAGGCCGAGCCCGTCGGTCTCTTCGTCGAGACCTTCGGCACCCACAAGGTCGAGCCGGAGAAGATCGAGAAGGCGATCGACGAGGTCTTCGACCTGCGTCCGGCCGCCATCATCCGCGACCTCGACCTGCTGCGCCCGATCTACGCCCAGACGGCCGCCTACGGTCACTTCGGCCGTGAGCTGCCCGACTTCACCTGGGAGCGCACGGACCGCGTGGACGCGCTGAAGGAGGCCGCGGGCCTGTAGGCCCCGCCTCCGGTGCCCGGTACGGGCCCGGCTCTCCCCCAGGGGAGGTCCGGGCCCGTCCTGTGCTTGCGGAGCGGGACTGCTCGCCGCCGATGGCCCGAGCCGTCGGGTCTGCCTCCGGCCCGGGCTGTGCGGGGCGGAAATCAGTGGCCGCGGGGGGCGCCGGGCCCCTACGGTGACGACTCTCCCGGTGCGAAGGCCGCGGTTACTTCGATGGAGTGCGCCCCCAGGGCGTGCGGTGAAGTCAGGCAGGTGTTGCCGCTGCCGTGCTGATCTCGGGGGCTCTCGGTGATCACCGACGACGCCGGTTGTCAGTCGCGTTTGGTAAGAATGCAAGCGTGAGCAGCGAGAACCGGACCGGGGAGGGCGGCGCGGAGGGCGCGCCGCCCGAACAGCTCGCGCTCATCCGGGCGAGCGTGCGCGAGGCCAAGGTGCCGCGGGCCAAGCCCCGGACCTGGCGGGGGGCCGCCCTGGCCAAGGAGCTGCCCGTCGCCCGGGTGCTCGTCGACAAGGGCGTGCTGCACCTCGACCGCTACTTCGACTACGCCGTCCCCGAGGAACTCGACGCGGACGCGCAGCCCGGCGTGCGGGTGCGGGTCCGTTTCGGCGCCGGACGGCACCGGGTGCGTGACGGCCGCCGCGAGGGCGGAGGCCTCATCGACGGGTTCCTGGTGGAGCGCCGGGCCGAGTCCGACTACTCCGGGCCGCTGGCCGCGCTCGCCCAGGTCGTGTCGCCCGAGCCCGTACTCGGCGAGGAACTGCTGGCGCTGGCGCGGGCCGTCGCCGACCGGTACGCCGGGAGCCTCGCCGACGTGCTCCAGCTCGCCGTGCCGCCGCGCAGCGCCCGGGCCGAGCAACGCCCCTCGCCCGAGCCCCTGCCTCCCCCCGAAGCGCCCGGGACGGGGTCCTGGGCGCGGTACGAGCAGGGGGCCGCGTTCCTTGGGGCGCTGGCCTCGGGAGGCGCGCCGCGCGCCGTGTGGAACGCCCTGCCGGGGCCCGGGTGGAGCGAGGAACTGGCGCGCGCCGTCGCGGCGACCCTCGCCTCCGGACGCGGGGCGCTCGTCGTCGTGCCCGACGGGCGCGCCGCCTCCCGGGTCGACGCCGCGCTGACGGCGCTGCTGGGCGAGGGACGGCACGCGCTGCTGACCGCCGACGCCGGACCCGAGAAGCGCTACCGGCAGTGGCTCGCGGTGCGCCGGGGATCGGTGCGGGCCGTGGTCGGCACCCGGGCCGCGATGTTCGCACCGGTACGCGACCTCGGCCTCGTCGCCCTCTGGGACGACGGCGACGACAGCCACAGCGAACCGCACGCGCCCCAGCCGCACGCCCGCGAGGTGCTCCTGCTGCGCGCGGCCCTGGACGGGTGCGCCTTCCTGCTGGGCAGCCGGGACTGCACCGTGGAGGCGGCGCAGCTCGTCGAGAGCGGCTGGGCCCGGCCGCTGGTCGCCGGGCGCGATCAGGTACGGCGCGCCGCGCCTCTCGTACGGACCGTCGGGGACCTGGATCTGGCCCGGGACGAGGCGGCGCGGGCCGCCCGGCTGCCGAGCCTCGCCTGGCAGACGGCCAGGGAGGGCCTGCGGCACGGGCCGGTGCTGGTCCAGGTGCCCCGGCGCGGGTACGTGCCGCGGATGGCCTGCGCGCAGTGCCGCGCCCCCGCCCGCTGCCGGCACTGCGCCGGGCCGCTGGAGGCACGGGACGGCGGTGCGCTGTGGTGCGGCTGGTGCGGCCGTGAGGAATCCGCCTGGCACTGTCCGGAGTGCGGTTCGTTCCGGCTGCGCGCCCAGGTCGTGGGCGCCCGGCGCACCGCGGAGGAGCTGGGACGGGCGTTTCCGGCGGTGCCGGTGCGGACCTCGGGCCGCGAGCACGTCCTGGACACCGTGCCGGGGACGCCCGCGCTGGTGGTGAGCACACCGGGCGCCGAGCCCGTCGCCGAGGGCGGTTACGCGGCCGCCCTGCTGCTGGACGGCTGGGCCATGCTCGGCCGGCCCGATCTGCGGGCCGGGGAGGACGCTCTGCGCCGGTGGATCGCGGCGGCCTCGCTCGTACGGCCGCAGAGCGTCGGCGGGACCGTGGTGGTCGTCGCCGAGCCGACCCTGCGCCCGGTGCAGGCGCTGGTGCGGTGGGATCCCGTCGGTCATGCGGTGCGCGAGCTCGCCGAGCGGGCCGAACTGGGCTTCCCGCCGGTCTCGCGGATGGCGGCCGTGTCGGGTCGGCCGGAGGCGGTCGCCGCGTTCCTCGACTCGGTGCGACTGCCCCCGGACGCCGAGGTGCTCGGGCCCGTGCCCGTCCCCGGCACGGCACCGGGCCGCCCGCGGCGGCCGGGGGCGCCGCCGCCGGGGGAGCACTGGGAGCGCGCGCTGGTCCGGGTGCCGCCGGGGAGCGGTGGCGCGATGGCCGCCGCCCTGAAGGCGGCGCAGGCCGCTCGGATGGCCCGGGGCGCGGGCGGCGGCGCGGCCGGGGCGGCGGGCGAACCGGTACGGGTACGGATCGACCCGCCGGACATCGGCTGACGCGGACATCGGCCGCCCCCGGGCGCGCCGGACGGTGACATACGGCTGCCCTCCCGGGGCTGGCCGGGAGGGCAGGGAAGGCGGAGAAGGCGGAGAAGGCGGAGAAGGCGGAGAGGACGGGGGACGAAGGTGTGTCAGCCGTTGCGGGGGGCGGGGAAGACGGTCGGTCTGACCTCGTCGCGCAGGGTGGGGCTGCCCGCCGTCGGCTGGGTGGGCATGGAACGGGCCGCGGGCACCGTGGACACCGCGGGGATGGCGGTGCCGACGTTGACCGCGCGGTTGTCCGACGTCTCCGTGATCTGCTCCGACTCGGCGGCCGCCTGGGCCGCGGCGCGACGGGCGCCGTAACGCCGGTGCACCGCCTGCTTGGTGACACCGAGAGCGGAGCCCACCGCGTCCCAGGAGAAACCGAGCGAGCGGTCGAAGTCGACCGCGGCCGTCACCAGGGTCTCGACGCTGTCCCGCAGTTCCTGGGCCAGCCGGACCGTCGGGGCGGGGGCGCGTCCGTACACCACGAAGCCCGTGGAGGGGCCGGAGCGGCGCGGACGGTAGACGTTGCCCAACTGCGCCGTGAGCGTGCGGAGCGCGTCCACCTGGCGGCGGACCCGCTCGATGTCCCGTACCAGCAAGTGCAGGCTGGCCCGGGCCTGGGCGTCGTTGGTTGCGTGGTCGGCCATGAACAAGCCTCTCGAACCGGCGTTGAAAGGAACTGGGCCGCTGGACGGCCCGCTGTGGTCAACTCTTTCTTGACCAACGCGTGTGAGCGCCGCTGGTCACGGTATGGGGGCGTATGGGCATCCGCGTACGCCCCCGGTGCGGACGTGCGCGGGGCGTCCGCGCGAGGGGCGGACGCGCACGGTGTCGCCGTCGGCCAAGGCTCTGTTCGTCACCTTGCGGCCGTGACCGCGCAGGACGCGGCGTCGGCGGGCGGGTGCCGCCTCCGGGGCCATGGACCGGCGGGTGCCGTCCCCATGGTCATAGACTTGTGCGCTGCCGTTGCCCATCCCGCCCGAGAGGCCCGATCCCACCCATGAAGCTCGTCTTCGCCGGTACCCCCGAGGTCGCCGTTCCCGCCCTGGACGCCCTGCTCGCCTCCGGGCGGCACGAGGTGGCCGCCGTCGTCACGCGCCCGGACGCACCGGCCGGGCGCGGTCGCAGGCTGGTCGCGTCCCCCGTGGCCCAGCGTGCGGAGGAGGCCGGGATCGAGGTGCTGAAGCCCGCGAAGCCGCGCGACCCGGAGTTCCAGGAGCGGCTGCGGGAGATCGCCCCCGACTGCTGCCCCGTCGTCGCCTACGGCGCCCTGCTGCCCAAGTCGGCCCTGGAGATCCCGGTCCACGGCTGGGTCAACCTGCACTTCTCGCTGCTGCCCGCCTGGCGCGGGGCCGCGCCCGTGCAGCACTCCATCATGGCCGGGGACGAGATCACGGGCGCCTCCACCTTCCTCATCGAGGAGGGGCTCGACTCCGGGCCGGTCTACGGCACCGTCACCGAGGAGATCCGGCCCACCGACACCAGCGGCGACCTGCTGACCCGGCTCGCCTTCGCCGGTGCCGGGCTGCTCGCCGCGACCATGGACGGGGTCGAGGACGGCAGCCTGAGGGCCGTGCCGCAGCCGGGCGAGGGCATCACGGTCGCCCCGAAGATCACCGTGGAGGACGCCCAGGTGGACTGGGCCACCCCGGCGCTGCGGGTGGACCGGGTCGTCCGCGGCTGCACCCCGGCGCCCGGCGCCTGGACCACCTTCCGCGGCGAGCGGCTGAAACTCGTCCACGTCACCCCCCTGCCGGGGCGGACCGACCTCGCCCCGGGCGTCCTGGACGTCGCCAAGAACAACGTCTACGTCGGCACCGGTTCGTACGCGGTCGAGCTGCTCTGGGTGCAGGCCCAGGGCAAGAAGCCGATGCGGGCGGCGGACTGGGCGCGGGGCGCGCGGATCGGCCACGGGGAGAGCCTCGGGAGGTAGGGCCTTCCGCTCGCATCGCATCGCATCGCGTCGTATCGCATCGGCTTCGCCCGGGGCGGCTTTCCGGCCGCTCCGAGCGGGGTGCGGTGCGTGCGGCCGCGGGGCGGAGGAGCTCCGGCGGGGGTCCGGGCACGGGTGCCGGGCCTGCCGGGACGTACGCTTGGGGCGTATCCCCATCTAACCTCCGGAGCACCTTTTTCGTGAGCGATACCTCCCGTCGGCCCCGCAAGCCGGGCAAGCCTTACCGACGACCCCAGAAGGATCCCGTCCGCATGCTCGCCTTCGAGGCGCTGCGAGCCGTGGACGAGCGGGACGCGTACGCCAACCTCGTACTGCCGCCGCTGCTGCGCAAGGCGCGGGAGAAGGGCGACTTCGACGGACGGGACGCCGCCCTGGCCACCGAGCTGGTGTACGGGACGCTGCGGCGGCAGGGGACGTACGACGCGGTCATCGCCGCCTGCGTCGACCGGCCGCTGCGCGAGGTGGACCCGCCGGTCCTCGACGTGCTGAGCCTCGGCGCGCACCAGCTGCTCGGGACCCGGATCCCGAGCCACGCCGCCGTCTCCGCCTCCGTGGAACTCGCCCGGGTCGTGCTCGGCGACGGGCGGGCCAAGTTCGTCAACGCCGTGCTCCGGAAGATCGCGCAGCACGACCTCGACACCTGGCTCGAGCAGATCGCGCCGCCCTACGACGACGACCCCGAGGAGCACCTCGCCGTGGTGCACGCGCACCCGCGCTGGGTCGTCTCCGCGCTGTGGGACTCGCTGGGCGGCGGCCGGGCGGGCATCGAGGACCTGCTGGAGGCCGACAACGAGCGACCCGAGGTGACGCTGGTGGCCCGGCCGGGCAGGGTCGGCACGGAGGAGCTGCTGGCGGAGGAGGCCGCGGTACCTGGGCGCTGGTCGCCGTACGCCGTACGGCTCACCGAGGGCGGCGAGCCCGGCGCCATCCAGGCCGTGAAGGACGGCCGGGCCGGGGTGCAGGACGAAGGCAGTCAGCTCGTCGCGCTCGCGCTCGCCAACGTGCCGGTCGAGGGGACGGACGAGCGGTGGCTCGACGGGTGTGCCGGGCCGGGCGGCAAGGCCGCGCTGCTGGCCGCCCTCGCCGCCGAGCGCGGCGCGACACTGCTCGCCTCCGAGAAGCAGCCGCACCGGGCCGGGCTCGTGGCGAAGGCCCTGGCCGGCAATCCCGGGCCCTACCAGGTCATCACGGCCGACGGGACCCGGCCGCCGTGGCGGCCCGGCGTCTTCGACCGGGTGCTGATGGACGTGCCGTGCACCGGCCTCGGCGCTCTGCGCCGACGGCCCGAGGCGCGCTGGCGGCGCCGTCCGGACGACCTCGACGCGTTCGCTCCGCTCCAGCGCGGGCTGCTGCGTACGGCCCTGGAGTCGGTGCGGGTCGGCGGTGTGGTCGGCTACGCCACCTGCTCGCCGCACCTCGCCGAGACCCGGGCCGTAGTCGCTGATGTGCTCAAGCAGTTCCCGGACGCCGACCTGATCGACGCCCGGCCCTTCCTGCCGGGCGTACCGGCGCTGGGCGACGGCCCCGACGTACAGCTGTGGCCACATCTGCACGGCACCGACGCGATGTACCTGGCGCTCATCCGCCGCACGGCCTGACCGCCGCACCGGGCGCCCCGGCCCACCCGGCCCGGGGCGCCTGCCCGGCCTGCCGCCCGCCTGGCGCGCCGGCTGTGGGGACGGGACCTCCCCGCACTCGCCGGGCCCCTGCCGGGCTCCGGTCCGCCTGCCTGGCGCGTCTGTCCGGTCCGTCTGCCCGGTCCGCCTGGCGTGCCGGGCGTGCGGACCTCCTCGGACTTGCCGGGCCCCTGCCCGGCCTGCCTGCCTGCCCGTCTGCCTGCCCGTCTGCCTGCCCGGCGCGCTCGCCTGGTGCCCCCGACGTGTCCGGCCCCCGGCCGGCCCGTATGTTCGGGCCACCTGTCCTGCCCGCCCGGCCCGTCTGCCGGGCACATCCGGCACGCCGAGTGCGGGGATCTCCCCCGGGCCCGCCGAGCCCTGCCGGGACCCCGCCGGGATCCGGTCGCGGGGCTGCCCGCCGACCGGCCGAGGGCGGTCAGCGATCTGCCGGAGACGGCACCGCGCCCCCGCCGGAGGCGGCGTCGCGCCGCTGCCGGAGGGGGTCTCCGGGGAGGCGTCGGCCGTACCGGGGCGAACAACCGGGCGAGGACGTGGCAGTCTTGGGGCATGGCCGCACAGATCAGCCCCAGCATCCTCTCCGCCGACTTCGCCCGCCTCGCGGACGAGGCCCGGGCGGTGGACGGAGCCGACTGGCTCCACGTCGACGTCATGGACAACCACTTCGTCCCGAACCTCACGCTCGGTGTGCCGGTCGTGGAGTCGTTGGCGCGTGCGACGGACACCCCGCTGGACTGCCATCTGATGATCGAGGCCCCCGACCGGTGGGCACCGCAGTACGTCGAGGCGGGCGCCTCCTCCGTCACCTTCCATGTCGAGGCGGCCGCCGCGCCGGTGCGACTCGCCCGGGAGATCCGCGCCAAGGGCGCCCGCGCCTCGATGGCGCTCAAGCCCGCGACGCCCATCGAGCCGTACGAGGACCTGCTGCCCGAGCTCGACATGCTGCTGATCATGACGGTGGAGCCGGGCTTCGGCGGTCAGGCCTTCCTCGACATCATGCTGCCGAAGATCCGCCGCACCCGTGAGCTGATCGCCAAGCACGGGCTGGAACTCTGGCTGCAGGTCGACGGCGGGGTGTCGGCCGAGACGATCGAGCGGTGCGCGGAGGCGGGCGCCGACGTCTTCGTCGCCGGATCGGCGGTGTACGGGGCGTCCGACCCGGCCGAGGCGGTACGTGCACTGCGCACCCGGGCGGACGAGGCCACGGCCAAGGCCTCCTGGGCGTGCAGCCACTGAACGACGGGAACGTGAACGGCGGCCGGCAAGGCTGATCAAGTGCACCGGATCTGCAAGGATGAACGGTGAATCCAGAGTGTGAACAGCAGTGAGGAGATCGCCGTGTCGGGTATGTCGGCGGGCCGGTCAGCCGTGCGGATGGGACCCGCTGAGCTGGTGCAGGCGGCGGCCATGGCCCGCCGCTTCTATCTCGAGGGAAAGTCCAAGATCCAGATCGCCGAGGAGTTCGGCGTAAGCCGCTTCAAGGTGGCCCGGGTCCTGGAGACGGCCCTCGAACGGGATCTCGTACGTATCGAGATCCGTGTGCCGGCCGAACTGGACGCCGAGCGCTCCGACGCGCTCCGTGCCCGGTACGGCCTCAGGCACGCCGTCGTGGTCGAGTCCCCGGCGGAGGCCGAGGAGACGCCCGACCCCGAGAACCTGGGCGAGGTCGCGGCCGACCTGCTCGGCGAACTCGTCAACGAGGGGGACGTTCTCGGACTGGCCTGGGGCCGGTCCACGATCCACATGGCGGCTGCGCTCGACCGGCTGCCGCCGTGCACCGTGGTGCAGTTGACGGGCGTGTACGACGCCGGGACCGCCGAGCGCGGATCGGTGGAGGCGGTGCGCCGCGCCGCGCAGGTGTCGGGCGGCGACGCCCACCCGATCTACGCGCCGATGCTGCTGCCGGACGCGGCCACCGCGGCCGCGCTGCGCAACCAGACCGGGATCGCCCGCGCCTTCGAGTACTTCGACAAGGTCACGGTCGCCTGCGTCTCCATCGGCTCCTGGGAGCCGGGCATCTCGACGGTGCACGACATGCTCAGCGACGAGGAGCGGGCGCACTACGCCTCGCTCGGCGTCGCCGCCGAGATGTCCGCGCACCTCTTCGACACCGAGGGCCGTCGGGTCGGCCGCGACCTGGGCGAGCGGTGCATCACCGTGAAGGCGGACCAGCTCCGCCGGATCCCCGAGGTCGTCGCGATCGCGGGCGGGCAGCGCAAGGCGTCCGCCATCGACGCGGTGCTGCGCTCCGGACTCGTCACCAGCCTGGTGACGGACACGTCCGCGGCGGACTACCTGATGACGGCGGGACCGACACCGCGCTCCGCGCTCAACCGCGCGGACCCCGACGGGCCCTGACGGGACCCGGCGCCGGACCGTGAGGGGACCGGCCGTGACAGCATCGGGGCATGCTGTCGCGGCACGTCCCCCGGGCGCGAGCGTGGGCACGGAGGGGGTCACCGCCACGAATGCACCGTCAGGACGCCGGGCTCGCGCGATCGCGACGCCCGGCGCCTTGTCACCGGGCGGGGCGGCGCGTTCTACTACACCGGCGATCACTCCAACTCGTAGCGGACGGTGCTGAGATGACAGAGGACCCGGCGCGCGACCCGTTCGGCGGACACGTCGTCCCGCTGGACCTCGACGGCGTCACGGACAAGGCCGGGCTGATGGACCGCTGCGCCCGCGCGCTCGACCTCCCCGAGTGGTTCGGGCGCAACTGGGACGCCCTCGCGGACAGCCTGTCCGACCTCTCCGTCTGGCCCGAGGAGGCTGCGGGCCGGGGGCTCGTGATCGTCGTCCGTGGCTGGCGGGCGTACGCCGAGGCGCGTCCGGGGGAGTGGGGGACCGCCCAGGACGTCTTCGCCCAGGCGATGGACGCACAGCCGGCGCTCTCCGTGCTGCTCGCCCTTGGAGGTTCCTCCTAGAGCACCGCTGACCAGCCTGGATGTTCTGTCGGGGGACGATCGGGTGCGGGCCGTGGGAGAATGAAGTACGTGCTCATTCCCCCTGGCTGACCTGTCCGGGGGCCGCCTCTGATCGACTGGGATGTGCAGCACGTGCGTTTCCTCAACGACATCCAGCCCCCGTACGACCTGACGTACGACGACGTCTTCATGGTGCCGAGCCGCAGCGCCGTGGGCTCGCGGCAGGGTGTGGACCTCAGTTCACCGGACGGCACGGGAACCACGATCCCGCTGGTCGTCGCCAACATGACCGCGATCGCCGGCCGTCGCATGGCCGAGACGGTGGCCCGGCGCGGCGGACTCGTGGTCATCCCGCAGGACATCCCGATCGACGTCGTCGCCGATGTCGTCTCCTGGGTCAAGAGCCGCCACCTGGTGCTCGACACCCCGATCGTGCTGGAGTCGCACCAGACCGTCGCCGACGCGCTCGCGCTGCTGCCCAAGCGGGCGCACAACGCGGGCGTCGTCGTGGACGGGGACGGTCGTCCGGTCGGCGTCGTCACCGACGCGGATCTCACCGGCGTGGACCGCTTCACCCAGCTCGGCGAGGTGATGTCCCGGGACCTGCTGCTGCTCGACGCGGACATCGACCCGCGCGAGGCCTTCAACCGCCTCGACGCGGCCAACCGGCGCTACGCCCCGGCCGTGGACGCGGACGGCAGGCTCGCCGGCATCCTCACCCGCAAGGGCGCCCTGCGCGCCACGCTCTACACGCCCGCCACCGACGAGCAGGGCCGGCTGCGCATCGCCGCCGCCGTCGGCATCAACGGCGATGTCGCGGGCAAGGCCAAGCAGCTGCTGGACGCGGGCGTCGACACCCTCGTCATCGACACCGCGCACGGCCACCAGGAGTCGATGATCAGCGCGATCCGGACCGTCCGCGGGCTCGACCCGCACGTGCCGATCGCCGCCGGCAACATCGTCGCCGCCGAGGGCGTGCGGGACCTGATCGAGGCGGGCGCCGACATCATCAAGGTCGGTGTCGGACCCGGCGCCATGTGCACCACCCGGATGATGACCGGCGTCGGCCGGCCGCAGTTCTCCGCCGTGCTGGAGTGCGCCGCCGAAGCCAAGAAGTACGGCAAGCACGTGTGGGCCGACGGCGGTGTCCGCCACCCCCGCGACGTGGCGATGGCCCTCGCGGCGGGTGCGTCCAACGTGATGATCGGCTCCTGGTTCGCGGGCACCTACGAGTCCCCGGGCGACCTCCAGCAGGACGCGAGCGGCCGTCTCTACAAGGAGTCGTTCGGCATGGCGTCCGCGCGCGCCGTGCGCAACCGCACCTCGGACGAGTCGGCCTACGACCGCGCCCGCAAGGCGCTGTTCGAGGAGGGCATCTCCACCTCCCGCATGTTCCTCGACCCGGCCCGTCCGGGCGTCGAGGACCTGATCGACTCGGTCATCGCGGGCGTCCGCTCCTCCTGCACCTACGCCGGCGCGGGCTCCCTGGAGGAGTTCGCCGAGAAGGCCGTCGTCGGCATCCAGAGCGCCGCGGGCTACGCCGAGGGCAAGCCGCTGCACGCCAGCTGGAGCTGACCCCGCACTCCGTACGGAGCGGCCCCCGTCCCCCCGGCACCGGGAGGGCGGGGGCCGTCCGCGTTCCCGGACGGCTCGGTGGGCGGCCCCGGTGACGTTCCGGGCGGGCGGCCCCGCGTACGGCCTGGCGAACGCCCGCCCGGCCGGGGTCCCGCCGGAGTGACTCCCGGGGCCTGCCGCCGCCCTCCGGCCCCGTCGATCGGGCCCGATCGACGCGATCGAAGGATGCCGTGCAACGAACGCCCGCAGGGCCGCGATCAACGCAACGTTCTTGCCCGGACGCGCAAGGTTGCTGCATTACGGCAGTGACGTCCCGGCTCATAGGGTCGAGCGCTGTACAAGGCGTGGCGGGGACCCCGCTCGGTGGGTTCCCGCTCGTGCGGGAGTGCCGCCGGTCCCTGTCGCCCTCACCGTAGCGACGAAGGAGTCAGCGCGTGCTCGATCAAGGCGCACCCCCGCACGACCGCACCGAGCCAGTTCCCGCGTCCCCGGGCCTCGGCGCGCGTCTGATGCGGCGCAAGCCCGTGGAACGCCTGGTCGCCGAGGGTGGCCAGGGCGACGGAGGGGCTCTTCGCCGGTCTCTCGGGCTGTGGCAGCTCACCATGATCAGCATCGGTGCCACGCTGGGCACCGGCATCTTCGTCGTGCTCGGCGAGGCCGTCCCCAAGGCCGGTCCGGCCGTCACCCTGTCCTTCGTGATCGCCGGCCTCACGGCGCTCTTCTCGGCCCTGTCCTACGCCGAGCTGGCCGGCACCATCCCGGTCGCCGGGTCCTCGTACTCGTACGCGTACGCGACGATGGGCGAACTGATCGCCTGGATCTGCGGCTGGTGCCTGGTCCTCGAATACGGCGTGTCGGTCGCCGCGGTGGCCGTCGGCTGGGGCGAGTACCTCAACGAGCTGCTCGACGGCACCATCGGGGTGACCATCCCGGACGCCCTGTCCGCGCCGCCCGGCGACGGCGGGATCTTCAACCTGCCC
Source organism: Streptomyces sp. NPDC001443 (assembly GCF_053597355.1). NCBI lineage: Bacteria > Bacillati > Actinomycetota > Actinomycetes > Kitasatosporales > Streptomycetaceae > Streptomyces > Streptomyces sp. NPDC001443. Next base: position 87,846 of record NZ_JBSFIA010000036.1, on the reverse strand, counting down.
GCACTGATCGTGGTCCTGCTGGCCATGGCCTTCCTGCTCGGCGGCGCCCGCGAGTCGGCCCGCGCCAACACGGTGATGGTCGCCGTGAAGATCGCCGCACTGGTGCTGTTCTGCGCCATCGGCGTCCAGGGCTTCCGCTCCGGGAACTACGAGCACTTCATGCCGCTGGGCATGGCCGGGGTCAGCGCGGCGGGCGCGACGCTCTTCTTCTCGTACATAGGCTTCGACGCCGCCTCCACCGCCGGCGAGGAAGCGAAGAACGCGCAGCGCGACCTGCCCCGCGCGATCATGCTCTCGCTCGTCATCGTGACGGCGCTCTACGTCCTCGTGGCCGCGGTGGCGGTCGGAGCCAAGCCCTGGCAGCGGTTCAACGACTCGGAGGCCGCGCTCGCCCAGATCATGCGGGACGTGACCGGCCAGAGCTTCTGGGGCACCCTGCTCGCCGCCTGCGCCGTCATCGCCATCGCGAGCGTCGTGCTGACCGTTCTGTACGGCCAGACCCGCATCCTGTTCGCCATGTCCCGGGACGGTCTCGCGCCCAAGGTGTTCGGCCGGGTCCACCCGAAGACCGGCACGCCGCGCGCCAACACGGTGATCGTCTCCCTGTTCTGCGGCGTCCTGGCCGCCGCCGTTCCGCTGGGCCAGCTCGCCGACGCGACCAGCATCGGCACGCTGTTCGCCTTCGCGTTGGTCAACATCGCCGTCGTGGTGCTGCGCCGGACCCGCCCGGAGATGCCGCGCACCTTCCGGGTGCCGCTGTCGCCGCTGATGCCCGCCCTGGGCTTCGGCTTCTGCGTCTGGATGATGGGCAGTCTCGCCACCGTCACCTGGGTGGTCTTCGGAGTCTGGATGGCGGTCGGCCTCGTGTTCTACTTCGTGTACGGCTACCGCCGCTCCCGACTCGCGACCGCAGAGAAGTGATCCACCCGCAGTGCTGAACGATCTCGACGAACGCATCGTGCACGCCCTCGCCGAGGACGCCCGCCGCTCCTACGCGGACATCGGGCAGCTGGTCGGCCTGTCCGCACCGGCGGTGAAGCGGCGTGTGGACCGGCTGCGTGCCACCGGCGCCATCACCGGTTTCACCGTACGGGTGGACCCGGCCGCGCTCGGCTGGGAGACCGAGGGGTTCGTCGAGATCTACTGCCGGCGCAACACCTCGCCGGAGACGATCCAGCGCGGCCTGGAGCGCTACCAGGAGGTCGTGGCCGCGTCCACCGTCACCGGGGACGCGGACGCGGTGGTCCAGGTCTTCGCCTCCGACATGCGCCACTTCGAGCGGGTGCTGGAGCGGATCGCGGGGGAGCCGTTCGTGGAGCGGACGAAGTCCGTGCTGGTGCTGTCACCGCTGCTGCGCCGCTTCTCCTCGGGCTCGCCGACCTGACCGCGACCTGACCGGGGCCTGACCGGGCCCGGGCGCCCGTGGACCACCGCCGCACCCCGGCCCGGCATGGCGCAAAACGGCTGCCCTCGGACCGGGCGGCGACCGGGACCCGCTTCGCCGTACCCTCGCCGAAGTGACCCGGAGTTACCTTTGGTAACCATTGCGAGGCGGCCAGGCATCCCGTAGTTTGAGCGCCGCCAGCTACCAGCCGGTAACAGCGTGTCGCAGCCACCCTGCGCCTTCCGCCCGAACCGTACCGCCGCCCAGGGGAGTCCATGCGCTGGCCCATCGGCCGTCCCACCACCGTACGCGCGCGCATCGTGGCCCTCGCGCTCGCTCCCGTCCTCGCCCTGATGACGCTGTGGTCCTTCGCCATGGTGTCGGTCACCGGCGAACTGCGTGCCCTGATCCGCCTCCAGGGGGTGTACGAGGACTTCGGCACGCCCGTCGACACCGCGGTCGGGCAGATCCAGATCGAGCGCCGGCTCTCGGCCGCCTACCTGGGCGGCGGCCACCGGACGGCCGCCGCGGTGGAGTTGATGACGCAGCAGCGGCGCACCGACCGCGCCGTCGAGGCGATGCGCGAGGCGATCGGGAACGGCGACCGCGGCCGGCTCTCCGCCCGGCAGCGCGAGGCCCTGGACGCCATGGTGGCCTCCGTGGGCGGTCTGGAGCGGCTGCGCGAGCGCGTGCTGTCCCGGGACGTCTCCTGGGACGGGGCGGTGACCGCCTACGACACGCTCCTGGAGCCCGGCTTCGACGTCCCGTCCGCGCTCACCGCGCTCCAGGCGGGACAGCTGGCGCGCGAGGCGCAGACCGTCGTGGAGCTCGTCCGGGTGCGGGAGTTCGTCTCGCGCGAGGACGCGCTGGTCGCCGGGGCGCGGGCCGCGGGCCGGCTGACCGACGGCCAGTACGACATGCTGACGGCGACCATCGAGGACCGCCGGGTCTTCGAGCGGACCTATGTGCCCGACCTGCCGGCCGACTCCCGGGCGCTGTTCGAGCAGTTCCAGCGCGAGGACCTGCACCGGCAGCTCACGAAGAGCGAGGACGCCCTGCTGCGGGCCGGAGCGGGCGGCGCGGCGCGGGCCGTCGCGGCCGACTCCTGGCGCACCACCACCGACCGGGCCGTCAAGCGCTACATGCAGCTGTGCACCCGGGCCGCGGAGAACTCCGCCGCGCGCGGACGGGAGTTCGCCTACGGCGAGCTGACCCGCGCCGCCGTCGTGGCCGTGCTGGGTCTCGCCGCCGTGTCCCTGTCGCTGTGGTTCGCGGTGCGCGGCGCCCGGCGCATCTCGCGTCGCCTGGAGCTGCTGCGGGACGCGGCCGACCTGCTGGCCACCCGCCAACTCCCCTCCGTGATGAGCCGGTTGAGTGCAGGTGAGGACGTCGACGCGGCGGCCGAGGCGCCGCCCCTGTCGGACGGCGAGAAGGCCGCCGACGAGATCGGCGACGTCGGCCGGTCCTTCAACTCCGCCCGGCTCGCGGCCGTCGAGGCCGCCGTGCAGCAGGCCACCCTGCGGCGCGGGCTGTTCGCGGTACTGCTCAACATCGCCCGCCGCAACCAGGCGCTGGTGCACCGGCAGTTGAAGCTCGTCGACACGCTGGAGCGGCGGACGGACGATCCGGACATCCTCCAGGAGCTGTTCCGGATCGACCACCTCACCACCCGTATGAGACGGCACGCGGAGAGCCTGATCATCCTCTCCGGCGCCGCCCCCGGCCGCAGATGGCGCAGCCCGGTCCCGGTCGCCGACGTGGTCTCCGCCGCGGTCAGCGAGATCGAGGACTACACGCGCGTGGTCGTCCCGTCGATGGAGCGGATCGGCATCGCCGCGGACGCCGTGGCCGACGTGGTCCACCTGATCGCCGAACTCCTCGAGAACGCCGCGGTGTTCTCCCCGCCGCAGACCCAGGTCACCCTGCGCACCGGGCAGGCCCGCGGCGGCTTCGTCCTGGAGATTGACGACCGCGGCCTGGGCCTCGACCCGGAGCAGGCGGAACAGGCCCGGCGCACCCTCACCCGCCCCGACGAGTTCGACCCGACCCGGCACGACCGCCTCGGCCTGTACGTGGTCAGCAGGCTCGCCGCCCGTCAGGGCATCGAGGTCACGCTGTGCCGGTCCCCGTACGGCGGGACCACGGCGGTGGTACTGCTGCCGGAGTCGCTGCTCGCGGCGGTGGAGCCGACGGGGTCCGGCGCGGCGGAGAGCGGCCACGGAGAGCGGGCCGCGGTGGAGTCCGGCGCCGGAGGGCCGGTCGCCGTCGCGGCCGTCGCCCCGCAGACCGGGTCCGTGCCGCCGCTGCGTCCGCTGCCCACCCGCTCCCGGCCCGCGCTTCCCGAGTCCGCCGCGCCCGAAGCCGACCTCGAACCCGAACCGGGCCTCGCACCCGAGCCGGGTCTCGAACCGGGACCGGGCCTCGAACCGGAACCGGGCCTCGCACCCGAACCGGGCCGCGAACCGGAAGCCGAACCCGGGTCCGTCCCCGCGTCGACCGCGCCCGCGTCGGCCGCGCCCGGTGTCGCCGTGCTGCCCACCCGGGTCCGGCAGGCGGCCCTCGCCCCCGAGCTGCGCCAGGAGCCCCCGCGGGCCCCCGCCGGGGCGTCCGGGCGCGAGGTGAGCGCCGAGGACATGCGGGCGATCTTCGGCTCCTTCCAGCGCGGGCTGGACCGCGGACGCAGGGGCGTCGAGCCCGGCCAGGGGGACGCCCCCGCACCCGGAGAGCCCACCGGCGCCGGGCACTCCCGGACCGACGACGGCCCGACGGACCACGGGCACCCTGGCACCGTCGACGACCGGACCGGCCGCACGCCGCATGCCCGCACCGCCGGTGAGCGAACCGCACGCACCCCTCAGGCCCACACCGCCGGTGAGCGAGCCGACACGGACGAAAGGAGGGACGCCGAAGATGCGCCCTGACAACACCGTCGAACAGCCCGGTACGGACCTCGGCTGGCTGCTCGACGACCTGGTGGCCCGGACCGACCACGTCCGTCAGGCGGTCCTGCTCACCGCCGACGGCCTGCCGCTGTGCTGCTCGGAGGGGATCGAACGGCGCGACATCGAGCATCTGGCCGCCGTCTGCTCCGGGTTCCACAGCCTGGCCTGCTCGGCGGGCGAGCGGTTCGCCGCGGGCCAGGTACGACAGACCATGGTCATGCTCGACGACGCCTATCTCTTCATCACCCCGGCGGGCAACGGCAGCCGTCTCGCGGTGCTCAGCGAGGCGGAGACCGACGTCGGTCAGCTCGCCCACGAGATGGAACTGCTCGTCCGCCGGGTCGGCCGGCATCTGGACGCCGCCGTACGCGAGGCCGCCGCACCCGCCGGTCCGGCCGGCGCCTGATCCCCTGGTGGCAGACGACGACCACTGGTACGAGGACGAGACCGGGCCGATGGTCCGGCCGTACGCCGTGACACACGGCCGGACCCGGCCCTCCGGCGGACCCGTCATCGACTTGATGTCCCAGGTCACGGCCCTGTGGCCGGAGGACGGCGGCCCGGCGCTCGACCACGCCCGCTCCTCCCTGCTCGACCTGGTGCGCCGTGGGCCGCGGCCGGTGGTCGAGCTCGCGGCCGACGCCGATCTGCCGCTGACCGTCGTACGCGTGCTGCTCGGCGACCTGGTCGCGGCCGGTGTGGTGCGGGTCGACGAGCCGCGGCCGCTCGTGGCGGGCCCGGCCACCGACCCCGAGCTGCTGCGCGAGATCGCGGACCGCCTGCGCGAGCTGTGAGCGACGCCCCGGAGTCGCGAGCGGGGCGTGGTGACCGAGGTGGGTGAGCCCGCTCCCGTGTCGCATCACACACTCCGGGGCAGGACATCTGCCCCGCCCGGAGCTGCGAGCGGGCCCGCGCAACGAATCGCCGCCCACCCCGGGTGCGACGCAACGAACCGCTCACCGGCGCGCAACGGCTCCTTCTTGTCCGGCCCGTTCCGCCGCCCGTACCGTCTACGTGACCCCGAACCCCCTCCGTACCGGTGAGGAACACGCATGCGCACCGCCCTGCTCCAGAGCTCCGGCCGCCCCGGTTCCGTCGTCGAGAACCTCAAGGTCCTCGACGAGGCCGCGGGCCGTGCCGCCGCCGCGGGCGCCGCGCTGCTGGTCACCCCGGAGATGTTCCTGACCGGGTACGCGATCGGCGACGACATCGGCCGCCTGGCCGAGCCCGCCGACGGCGCCTGCGCCGACGAGATCGCCGAGATCGTCGGCCGGCACGGCCTCGCGGTCGCCTACGGATACCCCGAGCGCGACGGCGAGGCCGTCTTCAACTCCGCCCAGCTGATCTCCGCCGACGGCACCCGCCTCGCGAACTACCGCAAGACCCACCTCTTCGGCTGCTTCGAGCACGAGCACTTCGTCCCGGGCGGAACGCCGGTCGTCCAGGCCGAGCTGAACGGTCTGCGGGTCGGCATCATGATCTGCTACGACGTCGAGTTCCCGGAGAACGTCCGCGCCCACGCCCTGGCCGGCACCGACCTCCTGGTGGTGCCGACGGCGCAGATGCACCCGTACCAGTTCGTCGCCGATTCCGTGGTGCCGGTGCGCGCCTTCGAGAACCAGATGTACGTCGCCTACGTCAACCGGGTCGGCCACGAAGGGGAGTTCGAGTTCGTCGGACTGTCCACGCTGGCCGGTCCCGACGGGGTCGCCCGTACCCGCGGCGGCCGCGCCGACGAACTGCTGCTCGCCGACGTGGACCCCGCCTTCCTCGCCGCGTCCCGCGAGACGAACCCGTATCTGAAGGACCGCCGCCCCGGCCTCTACGGATCCCTCGTCTGACCCCGCCGCACCCCTCCAGCCCTCCCCGCTCCCCCTTCCCCATGTTTTTCGCGCAAGGAGTCCGCACCCCATGACGTCCACCGTGCCCAACGCCGTCGAGCACGCAGACGAGCAGCAGCTGCCGATCACCATGTTCGGCCCGGACTTCCCGTACGCGTACGACGACTTCCTCGCCCACCCGGCGGGCCTCGGCCAGATACCCGCGACCGAGCACGGCGCGGAGGTCGCCGTCATCGGCGGCGGCCTGTCCGGTGTGGTGGCCGCGTACGAGCTGATGAAGATGGGCCTCAAGCCCGTCGTGTACGAGGCCGACCGGATCGGCGGCCGGCTGCGGACCGTGGGCTTCGAGGGCTGCGACCCCTCCCTGACCGCGGAGATGGGCGCGATGCGCTTCCCGCCGTCCTCCACGGCGCTCCAGCACTACATCGACCTGGTGGGGCTCGAGACCCGGCCCTTCCCCAACCCCCTCGCCGAGGCGACCCCGTCGACCGTCGTCGACCTCAAGGGCGAGTCGCACTACGCGACCAGCGTCGACGACCTGCCGCAGGTCTACCGCGACGTGATGAACGCCTGGAACGCCTGCCTGGAGGACGGCGCCGACTTCTCCGACATGAACCAGGCCATGCGCGAGCGCGACGTACCGCGCATCCGCGAGATCTGGGCCCGGCTCGTCGAGAAGCTCGACAACCAGACCTTCTACGGCTTCCTCTGCGACTCCGAGTCCTTCAAGTCCTTCCGGCACCGCGAGATCTTCGGCCAGGTCGGCTTCGGCACCGGCGGCTGGGACACCGACTTCCCCAACTCCATCCTGGAGATCCTGCGGGTCGTCTACACCGAGGCCGACGACCACCACCGCGGCATCGTCGGCGGCTCCCAGCAGCTTCCGCAGCGCCTGTGGGAGCGCGAGCCGCAGAAGATCGTCCACTGGCCGTACGGCACCTCGCTGAAGTCGCTGCACACGGACGGCGAGCCGAAGCCGGCCGTGACCCGGCTGCACCGCACCGCGGGCAACCAGATCACCGTGACGGACGCGAACGGCGACATCCGCACCTACCGGGCGGCCGTCTTCACCGCCCAGTCCTGGATGCTGCTGTCGAAGATCGCCTGCGACGACTCGCTCTTCCCGATCGACCACTGGACGGCGATCGAGCGCACCCACTACATGGAGTCCAGCAAGCTCTTCGTGCCCGTGGACCGGCCGTTCTGGCTGGACAAGGCCGTCGACGACAGGGGAAATCCCACCGGCCGGGACGTCATGTCGATGACGCTCACCGACCGGATGACCCGCGGCACCTACCTGCTGGACGACGGCCCGGACAAGCCCGCCGTCATCTGCCTGTCGTACACGTGGTGCGACGACAGCCTGAAGTGGCTGCCGCTGTCCGCGAACGAGCGGATGGAGGTCATGCTGAAGTCGCTCGGCGAGATCTACCCGACGGTCGACATCCGCAAGCACATCATCGGCAACCCGGTGACCGTCTCCTGGGAGAACGAGCCCTACTTCATGGGCGCGTTCAAGGCCAACCTGCCCGGTCACTACCGTTACCAGCGGCGCCTGTTCACCCACTTCATGCAGGAGTCGCTGCCCGAGGACAAGCGCGGCATCTTCCTCGCGGGCGACGACATCTCCTGGACGGCGGGCTGGGCCGAGGGCGCGATCCAGACCGCGCTGAACGCGGTCTGGGGCGTCATGCACCACTTCGGCGGCACGACCGACGCGACCAACCCGGGCCCGGGTGACGTCTACGCCGACATCGCCCCCGTGGAACTCCCGGAGGACTGACCCCAGCGGGCCGGAGCCGCCCGAACGACGGACACCAGCCGACGCGGGATGGTCTCGGGCGGTGGGCAACGGCGGGCCGGCCGACGCGAGCCGGACCCGGGCGGCGGGCTCAGACTCCCGCCGCCCGAGACTTCTCGTAGACCTCCGCCGCCACGTCCTTCAGTTCCTGCGCGTCCCGCGTCTCGGACTGGAGGTCGACGAGGATCTCGTCGAGACCGACCTCGGCGTGCGCGGCGAGGTCCTCGACGATCTGGTCGACGCTGCCCTGGAACGGAGCCCGGCGGGCCCCGGAGTGACCCTGGGCCAGGTAGCGGGCGTTGGTGCGCAGCACTGTCCGGATCGGCCTGGTGCGCCCGCGTTCGGCGGCCAGATCCTGCAACGCGCGCCACTCCGCGGCGAGTTTCTCCGCCCCCATGCCCACCGGCAGCCACCCGTCGGCGTGGTCGACCAGCCGGCGCTGTGCCCGTCCCGGGCCCGCCGCCAGCAGGATCGGGATCGGCCGGACGGGCTTGGGGCCCACGACCGCCGGGGCGATCTTCGTGATGTGGCCGTCGTACGACACCGGGTCCGGGCCCCAGACCGCGCGGCACACCCCCACCAGCTCGTCCAGGGCCGCGCCGCGCTCCTCGAACGGGCGCACCGACGACGCCGCGTACTCGTCGTGCGACCAGCCCGTGCCGAAGCCCGCGAGGACCCGGCCGCCGCTGGCCGCGTCCAGCGTGGCGAGCGTCTTGGCGAGCTGGAACGGCACGTGCAGCGGGGCGACCAGCACACTGCTGCCCAGCTCGACCCGCTCGGTGGCCGCCGCGGCGAGGGTGAGGGTGACCAGCGGTTCGGCCACCCCGCGGTACCCGTCGGGCCAGGGCAGGCCCTCGATGCCGTACAGACCCTGCGTGGCGGGTTCGGGGACGAGGAGCCGCTCGTAGACCCAGAGACTGTCGTAGCCGATCGCCTCCGCGGTGCGTGCCACGTCCGGCACGTCCCGGCCGAGGTCGTACTTCCGGTTCTGCGGAAGACCGAGTCCGAGCTTGGTCGCCATGCCCAATTGCTCCTTCGACACAGGGTGCGGTTCTGTCGAACGTACAACGCGCATACGGCGGTTGAGACGTCCGGCGCCGGGATCAGGCCACCGGCGCCGCGGATCGGTGCGGCAGCGGGGTCAGCAGCATGCGGCCCGCCAGACCGACCGCCGCGTCCAGGCGCTCGGCGAACTCCCTGGCCAGGTCGGGCAGTGCGCGCAGCGCCCACAGGGCCCGCGCCGCCGACCAGGCGGCGTCCCGGGCGCGTTCCAGGCTCCAGGAGCCGAGCAGATGGGCCAGCGGATCGGCGATCCGGAACAGGTCGGGACCCGGCGTCAGCTCGTCGCGGATGCGCTCCTCCAGCGATCCGAGCAGTTCGCCCACGCGGTCGAACTCGTCCTCCAGAGCGGCGGGTTCGCAGCCGAGCGTACGACAGGCGTCCACGACGGCGAGCGCCAGATCGTGACCGATGTGCGCGTTGATGCCCGCGAGCGCGAACTGCACGGGACGTACACCGGGATGGCGGCGGAGCTGGAACAGCGGCCGCCAGCAGGCCGGTGGACGACGCCCGTCGGCCACCGCGTCGACCGCCGTCAGATAGCGCTCCGCGAACCGGACGTCCAGCGTGATCGCGGCCCGCGGGTCCGCGAACTCCCCACGGTCGATGTGCCGGTCGACCTCCTCGGTGACCGTGAGGTAGACGCGGTTGAAGACGGCGATCCCGTCCCGGGCTTCCAGGGACGCGTCCAGGGCGCGCATACGGGAGACCACGGTGTCTACGGAAGCTACGGAAGCGGTGAACTGTTCCAATTGCGCCATGGGGGCAGGGTCCCAGTCCTAGGCTCTGCGCAGTGCCGGCGGGCCCGACGCTTCCCCAGAACGGGGGAACGATCCCGTCGTGCGGGAGAGGGGATCAGCACCTTGGCAGGCTTACGTGCCCAGCGCCCGGCCGAGCGCGAGGACCGGCGCGGCGGCGCCGTCGGGCGGGGGAGCATGGTCGCGCTCGCGTCCGTGGTGGTGGCCGTCGCCGCCGTGGCCGGGTTGACGTCCGCGCCGGGCGGGGCCCGGGGTTCCGACGAGGCCCGGCCCGGTCCGGCCGGTTCACCGACCCTGGGATCGTGGTCGGCCGTGCCGCCGGCCCCGTCGGCCGAGGCCTCGTCCTCGCCGTCCCCGAAGCCGAAGGCGAGTCCCACCGCGACCCCGACCAGGGCCCGACGGACCCCCGTGACCGCCGCCGTGTCGTCCCGCCTCTACCACCACCCCGACTCCCAGGTGGACGAGTGGGTCCACGACCACCCCGGGGATCCCCGCGCGGCCGTCATCGAGTCCCGGATCGCCGAACAGCCGGCGGCGGTGTGGTTCACCGACGCCGAGGCGACGGACACCACCGCGCGGGTCCGCGAGGTCACGGCGGCGGCCACCGCCTCGGGCCGGGTGCCGACCGTCGTCGTGTACGCGATCCCGGACCGCGACTGCGGCGGAGCATCCGAGGGCGGGGCGTCCGACCTCGACGCCTACGACGGCTGGATCGACGACGTCGCCGCCGGGCTGGGCTCCGGCGAGGTCATGGTGGTCCTGGAACCCGACGCGGTCGCGCAGTCCGACTGCCTCTCCGCCGCCGACCGCGGCGCCCGCTTCGCCTCGCTGGCCCGGGCCGGCCGGGTCCTCAAGGGCGCCGACCCGCGGGCCCGGGTCTACTACGACGCCGGCCACTCGGCCTGGAACCCCGCGGCGCAGCAGGCGGCCCTGCTCAGGCAGGCGGGTGCCGCGTCGCCCGCCTCCTCCGACGGCGTCTTCAGCAACGTCTCCAACTTCCATCGCACCGCCGACGAGATCGCCTACGACCGTGCGGTCCTCGACGCCCTCGGCGGCCCGGCGGGCCTCGGCGCGGTGATCGACACCAGCCGCAACGGCAACGGCGCCCCGGCCGACGGGCAGTGGTGCGACCCGGACGGCCGGAAGATCGGCCGGGCGCCCACGCTGAACACCGGCGAGGGCCGCATCGACGCCTACCTGTGGGTGAAGCTGCCGGGGGAGTCCGACGGCTGCAAGGGAGAGCCGGGGACGTTCAGCGCCTCGTACGCCTACGACCTGGCGCGCTGACCGCCACTGCCGCTGTCGCCGCCGCCGTCGGTGTCGTCGTACGTCGACGTGCCCGCGTCCAGCAGCGGCGTCTGGTACTTGAGATGGGCCGGCGCGAAGGCGCGCAGCGCGTGGTAGCCGGTGATGACGACCAGGGTGCCGAGGGCGATCCCGCTCAGCGAGAAGTGGGCGGTGAACTTCATGCTGACGTTGCCGACGCCGATGATGATGCCCGCCGCGGCCGGCACCAGGTTCAGCGGGTTGCGCAGGTCCACCCGGCCGTTCAGCCAGATCTGGGCGCCGAGCAGTCCGATCATGCCGTACAGGATCACCGTGATGCCGCCGAGCACCCCGCCCGGGATCGCGGCGACGACCGCGCCGAACTTCGGGCACACGCCGAACAGCAGGGCGAAGCAGGCGGCGGCCCAGTAGGCGGCGGTCGAGTAGACGCGGGTGGCGGCCATCACGCCGATGTTCTCGGAGTACGTGGTGTTGGGCGGACCGCCCACCGCGGTCGACAGCATCGAGGCCGCGCCGTCCGCCGAGATCGCCGTGCCGAGCTCGTCGTCCAGCGGGTCCCCGGTCATCTCGCCGACCGCCTTGACGTGTCCGGCGTTCTCCGCGACCAGCGCGATGACGACCGGCAGCGCGACCAGGATCGCCGACCACTGGAACGACGGCCCGTGGAACGACGGCAGCCCGATCCAGTCGGCCTTGCCGACGCCGGACAGGTCCAGCCGCCAGTGGTCGGTGAGCTTGCCGCTCGCGTCCACCGAGTGGATCTTCCCGAAGATCGCGTCGAAGGCCCAGGAGATGCCGTACCCGAAGACCAGGCCCAGGAAGATCGCGATGCGGGACCAGAAACCACGCAGACAGACGACCGCCATACCGGTGAACAGCATCACCAGCAGGGCCGTCCACTGGTCCTGCGGCCAGTACGTGGAGGCGGTGACCGGGGCCAGGTTGAAGCCGATCAGCATCACGACCGCGCCGGTCACGATCGGCGGCATCGCGGCGTGGATGATCCGCGCCCCGAAGCGCTGCACGGCCAGTCCGACCAGGAACAGGGCGACGCCGACGACGAAGACCGCGCCGGTCACCGTGGCGCTGGTGCCCCCCTGGGCCCGGATCACCGCGGCGACCCCGACGAAGGACAGCGAACAGCCCAGGTAGCTGGGCACCCGGCCGCGGGTCGCGAGCAGGAAGATCACGGTGGCGACGCCGGACATCATGATCGCGAGGTTCGGGTCCAGGCCCATCAGGACGGGGGCCACGAAGGACGCGCCGAACATCGCCACCACGTGCTGGGCGCCGAGCCCGACCGTGCGGGGCCAGGACAGCCGCTCGTCGGGCCGGACCACCGCGCCCGGCGCCGGAGTGCGTCCGTCCCCGTGCAGTTTCCAGCGGACACCGAGATCCATGGTGCGGGTTCGCTTTCGTCGGAAGGTACGACCGTCCGCACCATTGTCGGGGACAGGGCTGGTCAGGGCCTTTTCTGGGAGACCGGGCGGGTGGGGGTGAACGGGGCCGCCCCGGTCCGGCTGCTGAGCGTCCGCTTAGGATGGACGTAAGCGTCTCAACTGTGTCAGGAGCACCACCCGTGACCGCCGAAGCCCCGACTGCCCCCGCCCTCTCCTACGGCCGACTCGTCCCCGTCACCGTCCACTTCGACGACCTCGACGCCCTCGGCCTGCTGCACAACGCCCGATACCCGCTCATGGTCGAGCGGGCGTGGAGCGAGCTGTGGCAGGAGCACGGCATCCGGTTCGACGGCGACTGGGCGGCGGCCGGGGACGCCTGCAACGCGGTCCGGGAACTGCGGATCAGCTACGACGCCCCGGTCACCCGGACCGGCACCTACGCCGTCCACCTCTGGCTGGAACGGCTCGGCAACACCGGTCTGACGTACGGGTTCCGGTTCTGCTCGGCGGACGGGGCGGTGACCTACGCCCAGGGCGCCCGGGTGCTGGTCCGGCTGGACGCGGCGACGCTGCGGCCCGCGCCGTGGAGCGAGCGGTTCAGGGCCGCGGGTCGGGAACTGCTGCGGGCCGCGGACTGACCGTGGGCCGGTCGCGCTCACCGGCCCGCAGCACGCCCGCGAACACGGCGAGCCCGCAGGACAGCGCGGTCACCAGGCAGAACGACACCATCAGGCTGGTCGCCTGGGCGACCCCGCCGATCAGGCTCGGCGCGATCAGCCCCGAGGTGTAGGTGATCGTCGCGACGCCCGCGATGGCCTGGCTGGGGTTCGGTCCGCTGCGGCCCGCCGCCGCGAAGCACAGCGGTACGACGACCGCGATACCGAGCCCCATCAGCGCGAACCCGCCCATCGCCACGGCCGGATGACCGGCCACCACGACGAGCAGGCCGCCGAGCGTGGCCAGGACACCGCCCGCGCGGACCGTGCGCACCGCGCCGAAGCGGTCCACCGCCGCGTCCCCGAGGATCCGGGCCGCCGCCATGGTCAGCATGAAGCCGGTGGTCGAGGCCGCGGCGAGGCCCGCCGACGCCTCCAGCCGGTCCCGCAGGTACACCGCCGACCAGTCGAGGCTCGCGCCCTCGGCGAACACCGCGCAGAAGCCGACCGCGCCGATCAGCAGCGCCGACCGCGGCGGCAGCGCGAACCGCGGCGGCGGCTCCTCGTCCTCGGCCGGCTGGAGGTCCAGCACCCAGCGGCAGGCGAGCACGCCGAGCAGGGTGAGGATCACGGCGGCCGCCGCGAAGTGCAGGCGCGCGTCCGATCCGAGATGGGCGGCGAGCGTGCCGGCCGCCGAGCCGACCAGGGCACCCGCGCTCCACATGCCGTGCAGCCCGGACATGATCGACTTGTCGAGCAGCCGCTCGACCTCGACACCCAGCGCGTTCATCGCGACGTCCGCCATGCCCGCGCTCGCCCCGTAGACGAACATCGCCAGGCACAGCGTGTACAGGTTGGTCGCCAGGGCGGGCAGGATCAGCGACACCGTCCACAGCGCGATCAGGCCGCGCAGGGCGTTGCGGCTGCCGAGGGTGTGGCTGATCCGGCCGGCCAGCGGCATGGCGCAGGAGGCGCCGAACGCCGTGAAGGCCAGGGCCAGCCCGAGCTGGCCGGTGCTGAGCGAGGCATGGTCCTGGATCCATGGCACCCGGGTCGCGAACGAGCCGGTGACGGCGCCGTGCACGGCGAACACGGCCGCCACGGCGTACCGGGCGCGCCGCACCTCGGACGCCTCGTAGACCACTGCACTCATTCTCGGGCCCCTCCCGGACGTGTGTATCCCTGTAGTGATTGCCCTGGCGCCGACGTAAATTATCAGGAACCCTGCCTGATAGAAAGAGGTCATCAGGCCTCACGGAGCGAGGGGCAGGTGCCCGCCGTGCGGTCGCGTCGATCTGGGAGGATTCCCGGCATGCCCGCATCCCCGAGCACCGCCCGGGCCATCAACGACCGGCTCGCCCTGCGGCTGTTGCAGGAAGGTCCGTTGACGGCGGGGCAGTTGAAAGAGCGCACCGGTCTGTCCCGGCCGACCGTCGCCGACCTCGTCGAACGACTCACCGTCTCCGGCCTGATCGCGGTGGTGGGCGAGTCCGGGGAGCAACGGCGCGGCCCGAACGCCCGGTTGTACGGCATCGTCGCCGACCTCGCCCATCTCGCCGCCCTGGACGTGCGCACCGAGAGCGTCGCCGTGGTCGTCTCCGACCTGCTCGGCGAGGTGCTCGCCGAGGCGTCGGTGCCGATCGGCGGCGACACGGACACGGGACCGGCCCTCGAACAGGCGGTCGCGCTGGTCGAACGGGTCGCCAAGGAGGCCGGTGTCGACCGGCTGCACACGGTCGGCATCGGCGCCCCCGGTCTGATCGCGCCGGCCACCGGTGAACTGCGCGACTCCACGGGCCTGCCCGAATGGCACCGCCGCCTGGTGGCCGCGCTCCAGGAGCGGTTCCCGGACGCCCGGGTCCTGGTCGAGAACGAGACCAACCTCGCCGCCCTGGCCGAGCAGCGCGACGGCGCGGCCCGCGACCGCGACACCTTCGTGCTGCTCTGGCTCGGCCACGGCACCGGCGCGGCCGTGGTCCTCGACGGCGTCCTGCGCCGGGGCGCCTCCGGCGGCACCGGGGAGATCGGCTTCCTGCCGGTGCCGGGGACCGGCGGGCTCCCCTCGGCCACGGGCTGCGACGGCGGTTTCCACGCCCTGGTGGGCTCGGAGGCGATCACCGACCTCGCCGCGGAGCACGGCATCCTCGCCGCGCCGACCGCCCGCGAACCGCGGGCCGCCGCCCTGGTGGCCGAGGCGGTGTCCGCGTCCGGCGTCGCCGCCGACCGCTTCCTGGACGCGCTGGCCGGCCGGATCGCCGTCGGGGTCGCCTCCGTCGCCGCCGTGCTGGACCCGGGCTGCGTGGTCCTCGGCGGCGAGGTGGGGCGGGCCGGGGGCGAGGCGCTGGCCGCCCGGGTCGCGGGGCGGATCCGCGCGCTGTCCCCGCTGCCGACGGAGGTGCGGGCCGGCCTGCTGGGCGGTGCGGCGGTGCTGCGGGGGGCGCTGCTGACGGCGCGCGAGTCGGCCCAGCGGCAACTGTTCGGACCGGGGGAGCCGTAGCGCGCCCCCGGGCGAAGGGCCGTGGCGCGCCCCCCGACGAAGGGCCGTAGCGCGGTCCTGGGGGCCGGGAGGCGGGCCGGGGCGCGCGATTTGGGGCGGCCCGGCGGCGGGCAAGGGCCTTCGTCACCGCCGCCGGGCATGAGCCGAACCCTAAAAAGGACTAGACCACTCCGTCAATAGGTATGGACCAGCCTCAAGTGGCCTGGGGTGACCGGGGTTTAGGCCCCCTGGGGTCGTTCGGGAAGCCCAGTGACGTCACTTGTGAGCCAACCCACACGGGTCGCTCGCATGGACACCGATCGACCGTGGCAGACTGGCCCTGTACCTAAAGCAGCGCACTCCGGGGTCGGTGAAAGTCCGAACCGGCGGTTACAGTCCGCGACCCGGTCGCTTCCAGCGGCCGGTTGACCAGGTGAAATTCCTGGACCGACGGTTAAAGTCCGGATGGGAGGCAGTGCGCGGCGGGCGGGCATTCGTGCGCGCCGCCGTATGTGCTCGTCCGTGCGGACGAGTCTGTCCGGCGTCGCCCCCGGTGTCGTAGTCCGTACTCTCTGTCGCTCTCGACAGGCCCCGGAGTCCGTGCCCCTATGTGGCAGGAGGACCCGGGAAGTGTTCACCGGAATCGTCGAAGAGCTGGGCGAGATCACCGCCGTCGAGAACCTCGGCGACGCCTCGCGCTTCCGGCTGCGCGGCCCCGTCGTGA
This sequence comes from Streptomyces sp. NPDC001443, assembly GCF_053597355.1. Taxonomy (NCBI): domain Bacteria; kingdom Bacillati; phylum Actinomycetota; class Actinomycetes; order Kitasatosporales; family Streptomycetaceae; genus Streptomyces; species Streptomyces sp. NPDC001443. The sequence continues at coordinate 71,518 of NZ_JBSFIA010000036.1, read as the reverse complement.
CCGAGGGCGCGAAGCACGGCGACTCCATCGCCGTGAACGGTGTCTGTCTCACCGTCGTCGAGCACGAGGGTGACGAGTTCACCGCCGACGTCATGGCCGAGACCCTCGACCGCTCCAGCCTCGGCGCCCTGGGCGTCGGCTCCCGCGTCAACCTCGAACGCCCCACCGCCGTGGGCGCCCGCCTCGGCGGCCACATCGTGCAGGGCCACGTCGACGGCACCGGCGAAGTGCTGGCCCGCACCCCCTCCGAGAACTGGGAGATCGTGAAGGTCTCGCTCCCCGCGGACCTCGCGCGCTACGTAGTCGAGAAGGGCTCCATCACGGTCGACGGCATCAGCCTCACCGTCGTCGAGGCGGGCCCCGACTACTTCACCGTCAGCCTCATCCCCACCACCCTCGCCCTGACCACGCTCGGCCACAAGCAGCCCGGCGACCCGGTCAACCTCGAGGTGGACGTCGTCGCCAAGTACGTCGAGCGTCTGCTCGCCGCCGGTCAGGGGGTCACCCGGTGAACTGGCTGAACTCCGAGGCCTTCGTCCTGCTCGACCAGCACATCAAGTGGTCGGACATGATAGGCAACGTGATCGGGCTGATCGCGCTGGCCTTCGGCTGGCGGCGCTCCCTGTGGAGCTGGCCCGCCCAGTTCGTCTCCGGCCTCATCCTGTTCGCGGCCTTCGCCACCGCCCACCTCTCCGGCAGCGCGGGCAAGCAGATCGTCGTCATGGTCGTCGCCGTCTACGGCTGGTGGCAGTGGAACCGCGGCAAGGGCCAGGGCGAGGACGGCCACATCGCCGTACGCTTCGCCACCTGGCGCGAGCGCGCGGTCCTGGTCGCGGCCGCCGCCGTCGGCACCGTCGCCGTGGCCCTGCTCTTCAAGGCCTACCCGTCCCTGTCCTGGGACCCCTGGCCGGACGCCTACATCTTCGTCGGCACCGTCGTCGCGATGTACGCCCAGGCCCGCGGCATGGTCGAGTTCTGGTTCGCCTGGCTGCTCGTCGACGTCGTCGGCGTCCCCCTGAACTTCGCCAACGGCTTCGCCTTCTCCGGATTCGTCTACGTCATCTACGGCGCGCTCGTCCTGTGGGGCATGCGCGACTGGTGGCTGCGGTCCCGCCGGGGTCCCCAGCCCGCTCTGGAAGGAGCACCGGCATGAACGCGGCACCTTTCCCGTACAACACCGACGGCCCCGACGACGTCGAGGACTTCGCGCTCGACCCGATCGAGCAGGCCATCGCCGACATCGCGGCCGGCCGCCCGATCGTCGTCGTCGACGACGAGGACCGCGAGAACGAGGGCGACCTCGTCGTGGCCGCCGAGAAGGCCACCCCCGAGATCGTCGCCTTCATGATGACCGAGTGCCGCGGCCTGATCTGCGCCCCCATGGAGGGCGAGGAGCTCGACCGGCTCCGGCTCCCGCAGATGGTCGAGGACAACACCGAGTCCATGAAGACGGCGTTCACCGTCTCCGTGGACGCCTCCGCCGAGCACGGCGTGAGCACCGGCATCTCGGCCGCCGACCGCGCGACCACCCTGCAACTCCTCGCGAGCGGGACCGCGCAGCCCACCGACCTGGTCCGCCCCGGCCATATCTTCCCGCTGCGCGCCCGGCCGGGCGGCGTCCTGGTCCGCAACGGCCACACCGAGGCCGCCGTCGACCTCGCCCGGCTGGCGGGGCTGCGCCCGGCCGGCGCGATCGTCGAGATCGCCGGCGAGGACGGCCGGATGCTGCGGCTGCCCGAGCTGATCCCGTTCGCCCGCAAGCACGGACTGACGATCATCTCCATCGAGGACCTGATCGCCTACCGGCGCTCCGCCGAACCCACCGTCCGCCGCGAGGCCGAGACCCGACTGCCCACCGTCCACGGCACGTTCACCGCGTACGGCTACCGCTCCACCGTCGACGGCGTCGAGCACGTCGCCCTGGTCCACGGCGACCTCGGCGACGGCCAGGACGTCCTGGTCCGCGTCCACTCCGAATGCCTCACCGGAGACGTCTTCGGCTCCCAGCGCTGCGACTGCGGCCCCCAGCTGGACGCGTCCCTGGAACGCATCCAGAGCGAGGGCCGGGGCGTGGTGGTCTATCTGCGCGGACACGAGGGCCGCGGCATCGGCCTGCTGTCCAAGCTGCGCGCCTACGAACTCCAGGAACGCGGCCACGACACCCTCGACGCCAACCTCGAACTCGGCCTGCCCGCCGACGCCCGCGACTACGGCGCAGGCGCGCAGATCCTCGCCGACCTCGGGGTGCGCGCCGTACGCCTGATGACCAACAACCCCGACAAGACCGCCGCGCTGGAGCGCCACGGCATCGAGGTCACCGGCCGCGAGCCGATGCCCGTGCAGGCGGGCGAGCACAACCTCCGCTACCTGCGCACCAAGCGGGACCGGATGGGGCACGACCTGCCCTGGCTGGACGCGCCCACCGCGTCCACCTGCGGCAACCAGTAAGAGACAGCACGAAGGAGAGACGTGAGCGGCAAGGGTGCACCGGAACTGTCCGTACGCAACGTGGGGGACCTGCGGGTCGCCGTCATCGCGGCACAGTGGCACGAGAAGGTGATGGACGGTCTGGTCGACGGCGCGCTGCGCGCCCTGCACGACCTCGGCATCGACGAGCCGACCCTGCTGAGGGTCCCCGGCAGCTGGGAACTCCCGGTCGCGGCCAAGGTCCTCGCGGGCCGCGGCTACGACGCGGTCGTCGCCCTCGGTGTCGTCATCCGCGGCGGCACGCCCCACTTCGAGTACGTGTGCCAGGGCGTCACCCAGGGCCTGACCCAGGTGTCCGTCGAGACCGGCGTCCCCGTCGGCTTCGGCGTGCTGACCTGTGACACCGAGGAACAGGCACTGGACCGGGCGGGCATCGAGGGCTCCAGCGAGGACAAGGGCCACGAGGCGGTGACCGCGGCGGTGGCGACCGCGGCCACCCTGCGTTCAGTATCCGAACCCTGGCACTGAGGTACCGGCGGGACCGCGTAGGGTGAGGACCACCATGTCCAAGAAGACTTTCGAGGAGCTCTTCACCGAGCTCCAGCACAAGGCCGCCACCGCCGACCCCGCCACCTCCCGCACCGCCGAGCTGGTCGGCAAGGGCGTCCATGCCATCGGCAAGAAGGTCGTCGAGGAGGCCGCCGAAGTCTGGATGGCCGCCGAGTACGAGGGCAAGGAGGCAGCCGCCGAGGAGATCTCGCAGCTGCTCTACCACGTCCAGGTGATGATGGTCGCCCGGGGGATCTCCCTGGACGACGTCTACGCCCACCTCTGAGCCGCACCCGCACCACCGTCCCCGTACGAAACTCCCCGTACGGCACTCCCGTACGACCGAGCGAAGGAAGCCGACCTCATGCTGCGCATCGCCGTCCCCAACAAGGGTTCCCTGTCCGGACCTGCGGCGGAGATGCTGCATGAGGCCGGCTACCAGCAGCGCCGGGAGTCCAAGGAACTGCGGATCGTCGACCCGGTCAACGAGGTCGAGTTCTTCTACCTCCGCCCCCGCGACATCGCGATCTACGTCTCCTCCGGCCGCCTCGACATCGGCATCACCGGCCGCGACCTGCTGGTCGACTCCGCCGCCGGGGCCGAGGAGATCCTGCCGCTCGGCTTCGCCCGCTCCACCTTCCGCTTCGCCGCCAAGCCCGGCACCGCGAACACCGTCCAGGACCTCAAGGGCCGCACGATCGCCACCTCCTACGAGGGCATCGTCGCCGCCTACCTCGCCGACCAGGGCGTCGACGCCTCCGTGGTCCACCTCGACGGCGCCGTCGAGACCGCCATCGAACTCGGCGTCGCCGAGGTCATCGCGGACGTCGTCGAGACCGGCACCTCGCTGCGCAACGCGGGCCTGGAGGTCTTCGGCGACCCCATCATGAAGTCCGAGGCCGTCGTGATCCGCCGCACCGGCGCGGACGTCGAGGAGCCCAAGGTCCAGCAGTTCCTGCGCCGCCTCCAGGGCGTCCTGGTGGCCCGGACGTACGTGATGATGGACTACGACTGCCGGGTCGAGCAGCTGGAGAAGGCCGTCGCGCTGACCCCCGGCCTGGAGTCCCCGACCGTCTCCCCGCTGCACAACGAGGGCTGGGTCGCCGTCCGCGCGATGGTCCCGTCCAAGGAGGCCCAGCGGATCATGGACGACCTGTACGACATCGGCGCGCGGGCCATCCTGACCACGGCCATCCACGCCTGCCGTCTCTGAGTCCGGGAAGCCGCACACCGATGTCCGACCTGCCCAGACTGCCCGTCACCTTCCGGCCGGGCCGCACCCGCGCCGTGCTGCTCGGCGCCGGTGTCGCGATCTTCGTGGTCATCTCCGCGGTCGCGATGCTGCTGGAGCAGCTCGGCCCGGGGGAGCGGCTCAGCTTCGTCCTCACCGGAGCCGTCATCTTCTGGGTGCTGGCCCTGCTCGCCCGGGTGAGGGTCGTCGCCGACGAATCCGGCGTCACCGTGGTCAACATCGCGAGCAGGCGCCGCCTGGCCTGGGCGGAGATCCTCCGGGTGAATCTGCGGGCCGGTGACCCCTGGGTCTTCCTCGACCTCAGCGACGGCACCAGCATGCCCGCGCTCGGCATCCAGCCCGGCATCGCCAGGCAGCGGGCCGTCGCCGACGCGCGCACCCTGCGCATGCTCGTCGAAGCCCGCTCGATCCGCGACCCGGAGCAACATCAGGGCTGACTCGGGGCCGTCCACCCTGCCGCACGGGCCGGTGTCTTGATTAATCTGGTGGCGGAGGCGCTTTCGCTGCGCCTCCGCCCCTGTGGTGCCGTCCCGGCACACAGGGGATTCCTGCAACCCGAGGAGTGACCCTCTCCGGCGATGGACGGATCGTCCTGTAGTACCTGCGCCGCCCCTTCCCGACATAGCGCGGACCGTGTCCGTGTCCGTGCGGAGGCGGCGGCATCATGACCATCTCCCTGCTGCTCCTCGGAGCGGCTTTTGTGCTCATCCTCGCCAACGGTTTCTTCGTCGCGGCCGAGTTCGGCCTCGTGACGGTCGAACGCCCGGAGGCCGAGAAGGCCGCCGCCGACGGCGACCGACGGGCCCGTACGGTCGTCGAGTCGCTCAAGGAGCTGTCCTTCCAGCTCTCCGGCACCCAGCTCGGCATCACCATCACCTCCCTCGTCGTCGGCATGCTCGCCGAGCCCGCGCTCGCGCGGCTGCTGCACGCCCCGTTCACCGCGCTGGGCGTGCCCGAGAGCGCGGCGTCCGGGGTCGCCGTGGTCGTCGGCATGCTGCTGGCGGCAGCCGTGCAGATGGTGATCGGCGAACTGGTGCCCAAGAACTGGGCGGTGTCCAAGCCGCTCCAGGTCGCCCGGTTCGTCGCGGGCCCGCAGCACGTCTTCGCCCGCCTGTTCCGGCCGGTCATCGCGGCGCTCAACGCCGTCGCCAACCGGCTCGTACGCGCCCTGGGCATCGAGCCCGCCGAGGAGCTGGCCTCCGCCCGCACCCCGGGCGAGCTCGTCTCGCTCGCCCGGCACTCGGCCCAGGCCGGCGCCCTGGAACAGGACACGGCCGACCTCTTCGTACGGACGCTGTCGCTGGGCGAGCTCACCGCGCAGCACGTCATGACCCCGCGGGTCAGGGTGAGCGCGCTCCAGTCGTCGGCGACCGCCGAGGACGTGGTCAACCTCACCCGGGCCACCGGTCTGTCCCGCTTCCCCGTCTACCGCGAGAAGATCGACGAGATCGTCGGCATGGTCCACCTCAAGGACGCCCTGGCCGTCCCCGCCCAGGACCGGCTGCGCACCCCCGTCGGCCGGATCGCCCGCCCGGCGCTGCTGGTGCCCGAGTCGCTGCCCGTGCAGCCGCTGCTGGCACGGCTGCGCAGCGAGCAGCCCATCGCGGTCGTCGTCGACGAGTACGGCGGCACGGCCGGCGTGGTCACCCTGGAGGACATCGTCGAGGAACTCGTCGGCGAGGTCCGCGACGAGCACGACGGCCAGGACCTGCCCGAGCTCGTCGCCGCCCCGCCCGAGGACGGCAGGCCCGCCTGGGACGTCGACGGAAGCTGCCGGGTGGACGTCCTTCAGCGCATAGGCCTCGACGTGCCGGAGGGCCCGTACGAGACCGTCGCGGGCCTGGTCGCCGACCTGCTGGGCCGGATCCCGGCCCCCGGCGACCGGGCCGAGCTGCCGGGCTGGCGGCTGTCCGTGCGTCAGGTCGGGCACTACCGCGCCGAGCGGGTCCGCCTGGTCAGGACCGTCGCGGTGATGGAGGCGGCCCGATGAGCGTGCTCCAACTCGTCTTCGCGGCCCTGCTCGTGCTCGCCAACGGCTTCTTCGTCGGGGCCGAGTTCGCGCTGGTGTCCGTGCGCCGCAGCCAGATCGAACCGCTCGGCACCGCGCGGGCCCGCCAGGTGCTCTACGGCCTGGAGCGGCTGCCGCAGATGATGGCCGCCGCCCAGTTCGGCATCACCGTCTGCTCGCTGACGCTGGGCGCGGTCGCCGAGCCGACCGTCGCCCGGCTGCTGGAGCCGGTCTTCGAGGCGGTCCACCTCCCGGCCGGTGTGATCCACCCCCTGGGGTACGTCATCGCGCTCGCGGCGGTGGTCTTCTTCCACCTCGTGATCGGCGAGATGGTCCCGAAGAATCTCGCCATGGCGGCCCCCGAGAAGGCGGCGCTGTGGCTCAGCCCCGGTCTGGTCGCCTTCGCCCGGCTGTGCCGGCCGATCACGGTGGCCCTCGGCGCCTGTGCCCAGGGCATCCTGAAGCTCTTCCGCGTCGAGCCCAAGGACGAGGTCGAGGCCGTCTTCACCAGCGAGCAGCTCAACCGGCTGGTGGAGGACTCCGGGCAGGCGGGCCTGCTCGACCCGGAGGAGCAGGAGCGCCTGGAGGACGCCCTCGAACTGGGTTCCCGCCCGGTCATGGACGTGCTGCTGCCGCGCGAGTCCCTGGTGACGGTCAGTCCCTCGGTCACCCCCGGACAGATCGTCGAGCTCACCGGCCGCACCGGTTACTCCCGGTTCCCGATCGCGGCGGAGAACGGCGCCTTCATGGGGTACCTGCACGTCAAGGACGTACTCGACGTGGAGGAGTCCCGGCGGGCGGTGCCGCAGCACATCTGGCGGCCCATGACGACCCTGCGGTCCGAGCTGCCGCTGGACGACGCGCTCACGGTGATGCGGCGCGCGGCCACGCACCTGGCCCAGGTCGCCGACCCCACCGGGAAGGTGCTCGGCCTGGTCGCGCTGGAGGACGTACTGGAGCTGCTGGTCGGCGAGGTACGGGATCCCGCGCACCGCAAGGCCCCGGAGGCCAGGGTGGCCGAGCCGCGGGTGAGCACCGTCAAGATCCCGGTCCCGCTGGAGCAGGCGGGACCCCCGTCCCCGGAGGGGGCCATGGCGGGCTGACGCGCGAGCGGGCCCGCGGGATCCGTCACAGGGCGGACGGATCCTGCGGGCCCCGGCCCGACAGCACCTCGCCGTACGCCTGCATCAGGTCGGGCAGCCGCAGCGTCGACAGGTCGTCGCGCGACAGGCTCCCCGGATACATCGACAGCCGCAGGTCCCGGTAGGCGCAGCTCTTCTCGTACAGCGTCCGCAGGAACCGCCCGTTGCCGAGTTCGTCGATCCAGCCCTGGTCGACCACGTGCCCGGCGATGGAACGCAGCTCGTCGAGCGCCTCCTCGTCCCACACGTCGCCGTTCTCGGCGGCCAGCACCTCGCCGATGGAAGTCAGTTCGAGGGGGCGGTACGAGGGGAAGTCGACCCGGGTGGTGAAGCGCGAGGACAGCCCGGGGTTGGCGGCGAGCAGCCGGTCCATGCCCTCCGGATAGCCGGCCAGGATCACCACCAGGTGGTCGCGGTTGTCCTCCGCCCGTTTCAGCAGCACCTGGAGGGCCTCGTCGCCGTAGGCGTCGCCCTTGCCGTAGCCGGTGTTGGACAGGGAGTAGGCCTCGTCGACGAAGAGGACGCCGCCGAGGGCCGAGTCGATCAGCTCGTTGGCCTTCACGGCCGTCTGGCCGAGGTACTCGCCGACGAGGTCGGCCCGTTGCGCCTCCACCAGATGGTCGCCGCCCAGCAGACCGAGGGCGTAGAAGACGCGGCCGAGGATGCGGGCCACGGTGGTCTTGCCGGTGCCGGAGGGGCCGGAGAAGACGAAGTGGCGTTTGGGCGGCTGCACCGGCAGTCCCTGCCCGGCCCGCAGCCGGGCCATGTTCAACTGCGCGGACAGCGCCTTCACCTGACGCTTCACCGGCTCCAGGCCCACCATGCGTTCGAGCTCGGCAAGCGCCTCTTCGAGTAACCCGGGGTCGGTGGGTCCGGCGGGCAGCGGCGAGGCGGGGACGGCGCTCTTCGCGCGCACCACCGGGTCGCCGGCCGACGGCAGGGGGCCGGACGGCGGCAGGTCGGTAGCCGGGTACTTGAGGTCCCGGCCCTCGGCGCCGTACAGCGGGTCCAGCAGATCGGGCCCGTCGACGGTGTCCTGCCCGGTGCCGGTGAGGGTGATCGCGGCGAGGTCGGCGTGGTCGTCGTAGCCGTCGCCCTCGGCGATCGCCGCGAGCCGGGCCGAGGTGTCCATGAAGGCCGGGTCGACCCGGTGCACCGCCCGGTACAGCGGGAGCGCGGCCGCCGACCGGCCCGTCCCCTCATGGGCCCGCGCCAGCCAGTACCGCAGCTCCTTGCGCTGCGGCTGCTCGCTGCGACAGCGCATCAGGGCCGCCGACAGCAGGGGTTCGGCCTGCCCGTACATCTCCAGCCGGACCCGGGCCATCCCGCCGAACAGACCGGCCTCGATGCCGAGCATGGGGTCGTCGATCAGCGGCTCGGTGTGCCGTACGAGCTGGTCCCAGTCCTTGACCAGGTAGGCGCGGCAGGCGTGCAGAAAGCGGACCTGGGCATCGGCGTCGACGGGCGGGAGCCCGGCGAGCGCCCGGTCCAGCTCCGGGACATGGCGGCCGTCGAGCCAGTGGGAGGCGTGCGCGAGCAGCAGGTCGCGCGGGCTCTCCAGTACGGGCTGCACCCACCAGCCCAGCCAGTACCAGGAGTTGAGCGTGCGCCGGTGCCGGGCCCGCTGTTCGCCGAAGCGCTCCCGGTGCCGGAACATCCGCAGCAGCGCGGTCGTGGTGTCGACGCGCAGTGCGTGCAGACCGAGCCAGCCGTCCGCCATCCCGGGGTCGATCCGCACCGCGGTGCGGAACTCCTCCTCCGCCTGCGGATAGGCCCCCATCGTGTAGGCGTCCACGCCTCGCGTCCAGGCGAGGTCGGCCGGGGCCTTCGGGCCCTGCGTGCCGAAGTCCATCACGTCACGTCCCCCACAAACCGTGCCCCCGTCGGTATGGATGCCGCCGGGCGCGCCCGGCGGTGTCCTGGTCGAACCGCTGTGCCGCGGACCGGAGTTGCCAGGTGCGCGAAGCAGCCGTCCGTAGGTCGCACCAAGGGCATCGTACCTGCGGGGGCGCGGCCCGCCGTAGGGTGCGGTACCGGCCGTTTGGCGAGGTGGGAGCGGACGGGGCGGACCCCGGGGACGGTCACCGAGTGTGAGCGGATCACCCCGCGCGGCAGCCGATTCGAGCCCGTGGAACCGGGTGTGGGCAGAACGAAGCCCCCGATCACGGGGGAACAACCGGGGGCTTCGCGTCAAGGGGGCGGCGTGCAACGCCGCACATTGAGAACGTAAGACCTGTACGGGCGCCCGGTCAAGCCGAGTTGAGACACTCCCGGAAGTTCCCGCGCGGGGATCTTCATCGGTTCAGCACACTGCGGATGGTCCGTCACTGTGTGTGTTCATCCGGTCCGGTTCCCTGGTCTCGGCGGGTCCCGGCAGCACCTCGTACCCCTGCTGTCGCTGCCGCACCAGAAGGTCCGCGAAGGGCCGGGAAGGGTCGTCGGCGAAGTGCCGTCGCTCGGCCACGACCCACCCGTCCCAGAAGTCCCGCTGCTCCTCGCCGTCCCGTGACCGGCCGCGCGCCCAGGACTCCTCCTCGGGCAACTCCATCCACAGCAGCCGGGCCAGGTGCGGGCGCAGCACGCGCCGGCCCGCGCCGACGCCCTCGACGAGGACCACCGGGGCCGGCGGCAGGTCGCGCGGCGCCCGGAAGCGCCGGGTGTGCCAGTCGTAGGGCGTGTACCGCGCCTGCTCGCCCCGGCCGAACGGCTCGATCACCTGGCTGCCCAGCCGCCCGGTCCAGCCGAACAGCTCGTCGTGGCTGGCGATGTCGTCGAGGTGGAGGACCGGCGCGTCGCCGAGGGCGTGGGCCAGCCGTCCGGCGAACGTGGACTTTCCGGAGCCGGCGTGTCCGTCGACCCCGATCAGGCGGACCGGGCCGCAGGACGGGGGGAGGCGGCGGAGCCGGGAGGCGAGGTGCTGGATGGCCGTTCCTGGGTTGCGGTGGTGCGGGATTCGGGCGTGGGGGCTCGGGGTGCGAGCCGCGGGGTTCGGGGGGAGCATGAACTGCGCCTGCGGCCGTGGGAGTCCGGAGAAGTCTACGACCGTTCCGCTCGCGCCGATGTGCCCGGCTCGCTCATGCGTCCGAGCCGTCGCAGGTCATGCCAGTGGTTGAGACCAATATTGGTGGGCGTGGCATGGCCCGAAATGCTGGCAGGAGCATGTCGCCTGCGGCCATAGTGAGCCCACATCGTGCATGGGATCCGCCCCCCACTCGGACACCTGGGAGTCTTCCGCCTATGAGCAGAGCCGAACAGCCGTCCCGGAGAACCGTTCTGGCCGCAGCGGTCGCCGCCGCCGTGGCGGGCGGTGCGGGACCGGCCACCGCCGCCGACTCCGTACCCGTCGCCGCCGCCCCCGGAGGGCCTCCGGCGCGCTCGGTCGACTACCGCGCCTGGACCACGTTCAGCCAGTGGCGCGCGGGCACCGCCCGGGGCACCCGGCCCGTCGCGGGCGCCCGGCCCGGTCTGGAGATGGGCACCCCGGCCGGCACCTTCGCCTACACGGACCCGCACACCGGGACCACCGCCGCCTGGGAGTACGGGACCTGGACCTCCCCGGTCCATCCACTCGCCGTCCCCGCCACCGAGGTCATCGCCTCGTGGAACGCCCGCACCCCGGCCGGCACCTGGCTCCAGATCGAGCTCCGGGGCACGTACACCGACGGCACCGACACCCCCTGGTACGTGATGGGCCGCTGGGCCGCCGGCGACCAGGACATCAAGCGCACCTCGGTCGACGACCAGACCGACGGCAAGAGCACGATCTGGACGGACACCTTCTCCGTCGACGACGCGGCGTCGGGCCTGCGCCTGGTCTCGTACCGGCTGCGGCTGACCCTGTACCGCAAGCCCGGTACCAAGCTCACCCCGAAGGTCTGGCGGCTCGGTGCGATGGGCTCCGACGTCCCCGACCGTTTCACCGTCCCCGCGTCCACGCCCGTGCACGCCGGGGAGCTGGCCGTCCCGCGCTACTCGCAGGAGATCCACAAGGGTCAGTACCCCCAGTACGACAACGGCGGCGAGGCCTGGTGCAGTCCCACCTCCTCGCAGATGATCATCGAGTACTGGGGCGGCCGGCTCACCCCGGAGCAGCTGGCCTGGGTCGACCCGTCGTACGCCGACCCGCAGGTGTGCCACGCGGCCCGGAGCACCTACGACCACCAGTACAGCGGCTGCGGCAACTGGCCGTTCAACGCCGCCTACGCGGCCACCTTCAAGGACCTCCAGGGCGTCGTCACCCGGCTCGGTTCCCTCGTCGACCTGGAGACGCTGATCGCGGCGGGCATCCCGGCCATAACGTCCCAGTCGTTCCTGAAGACCGAGCTGACCGGGGCCGGCTACGGCACCGCCGGACACCTCATGACGGTGATCGGCTTCACCGCGGACGGTGACGTGATCGCCAACGACCCGGCCTCGGCGGACGACGCGGCGGTCCGGCGCGTGTACAAGCGGTCCGAGTTCGAGAACATCTGGCTGCGGACGAAGCGCTACAACGCCTCGGGGAAGGTCGTCTCCGGCACCGGCGGGGTCTGCTACCTCTACTTCCCGGCGCATCCGACCCCGCGCCAGCGCGACGCCCTGGCGGCGGTCGGCGTCCGCTGATCCCGGGACCCGCCGGCCTCCGGCCGCTCACTCGACGGCCCCCGCCGCCCCGGGGGCCGTCGGTGCTGTGACGGAACTCTCCGCCGCAAAGGCCGCGGACGGTGGCAAGGTGGACGGACCGGCCGGGGAGCGGCATGGGCCGGCGTGGGGGAGTCCGTCCCGTACCTCCGAGCGCAGTGAGAAGACATGACCGCACAGTCAGCCACCGCCGTCCGTGCCCGCACCGGTGGCCCCCGGGAAGACGGCCCGAGAATCCTCGAACACGCGTTGGGGTGGACCCTCGTCGTGGTGATCGCGATGCTTGTCACCCAGCTCGGACTGCTGTGACCTGAGACATATCCGAACCTGACATACTGCGGATGTTCCGCCGCCCGTAGGAGACCAGGGTCGAAATTGAATATCAGTCAACAGCGCGACGCGGCCGTTCGTCCGCGGGCGCGCGGCACCGAGCGCTCACTGGCACGCCGCGCCGAACTCATCGTCATCGGCCGCAGGCTGTTCGCCGACACGTCCTACGACGCGCTCTCGATGGACGACATCGCCCGGCAGGCGCACGTCGCCAAGGGGTTGATCTACTACTACTTCCAGTCCAAGCGCGGCTACTACCTGGCGATCATCCAGGACTCCGTCGCGGACCTGGTCTCCTATGCGGCGGGCGGGGTCGAACTGGGCCAGGTCGACCGGGTCCACCGCACCATCGACAGCTATCTGCGCTATGCCGAGCACAACCAGGCCGCCTATCGCACGATCGTCAGCGGCGGCGTCGGCTTCGACGCCGAGGTGCACGCCATCCGTGACGGCGTGCGCGAGGCGATCGTGGCGACCATCGCCGACGGGGCGTACGGCCGCACCGACATCGCGCCGCTGGCCCGGATGGGGCTGGTCGCCTGGGTGTGCAGCGTGGAGGGGGCGGCCCTCGACTGGATCGACCGCCCCGAGCTGTCCCGCGCGACCATGGGCGAACTGCTGGTCAAGTCGCTCGGCGGCACCCTGCGCGCCATCGAGGAGCTCGACCCCGCGTATCCGGCGCCGGCGCCCGCCCGTCGGGAGGGCTGACGGGCCGCGCGACCGGCCGTCCGGGGGTCGCGGGTACCGGTCCGTGGTCCGGTCGGGGCTGCTCGTGATGCGCCGGACCGGCGTTCGTGATGCGGTGAGAGGTGCCGGGGCCGGGTGTCCGGTCGTACGTCCCGGACCCTGCCCCTGTGTCGGGTGTCTCGTCTCCTCGTGGAGGAAGGGGTGTGCGTCTTTCGGCATGGACACGGCGAACGCGCCCGCGGCTGAGCCTAGTTGGGCCGGACCGGCGAGGTCAATGGTCCAGACCGGTTCCGGGTATTCGATCATGGACGGAAATTCTTGAGGTAAGCGGTCGTTAACTGGTGACTGGGTGTCCCCGATCGGGCATACTCACAGCGCACAGCCGCTGGTCAGCCGCTTCCGCGACCCGGAAGCAGGCGCGGCGGCGGTACCGAGAAAGACCTGGCGGAGCCGCCCACACCCAAGGCGTACATCCGCCGATGTGCCCGACAGGGAGGAGAGCGTCGCCATGCTGGAGCGCGCCCCGCAGCCGGTGGAACGGCAACTGCCCACGGACGAGGCCCGGGATCTGATCTCGCTCGTCCGCGACATCGCGCAGCGCGAGATCGCACCGAAGGCGGCCGAGGAGGAGGACGCCGGACGCTTCCCCCGCGAGGTCTTCACCCTGCTCTCCGAATCGGGTCTGCTCGGTCTGCCCTACGGCGGCGAGTACGGCGGCGGCGAGCAGCCGTACGAGGTCTACCTCCAGGTGCTGGAGGAGCTCAGCGCGGCCCGGCTGACCGTCGGCCTCGGCGTCAGCGTCCACACCCTGGCCTCCTACGCCGTCGCGGCCTACGGCACCAAGGAGCAGCAGGTCGAACACCTGCCCGCCATGCTCGGCGGCGGGCTGCTGGGCGCCTACTGCCTCTCCGAGCCGTCGTCCGGCTCGGACGCCGCGTCCCTGCGCACCAAGGCGGTGCGGGACGGTGACGGCTGGGTGATCACCGGCACCAAGGCCTGGATCACCCACGGCGGGGTCGCCGACTTCTACACGGTCATGGCCCGCACCGGCGAGGACGGCCCGCGCGGGATCACCGCGTTCCTGGTGCCGGCCGACGCCGAGGGGCTGAGCGCGGCGGCGCCCGAGAAGAAGATGGGCATGAAGGGCTCGCCCACCGCGCAGGTCAACTTCGACGGCGTACGGGTCCCCGACGCGCGGCGCATCGGCGAGGAGGGCCAGGGCTTCGCCATCGCGCTGTCCGCGCTCGACTCCGGCCGGCTCGGCATCGCGGCCTGTGCGATAGGCGTGGCCCAGGCCGCGCTCGACGCGGCGGTCGCGTACGCCACCGGGCGCCAGCAGTTCGGGCGGCCGATCGCCGACTTCCAGGGTCTGCGCTTCATGCTGGCCGACATGGCCACGCAGATCGAGGCGGGCCGGGCCCTGTACCTGTCGGCGGCGCGACTGCGGGACGCCGGGCGGCCGTTCGCGAAGCAGGCGGCGATGGCCAAGCTGCACTGCACGGACACCGCGATGAAGGTCACCGTCGACGCCGTCCAGGTCCTCGGCGGCTACGGCTACACCGCGGACTTCCCCGCCGAGCGCTACCTGCGCGAGGCCAAGGTCCTCCAGATCGTCGAGGGCACCAACCAGATCCAGCGCATGGTCATCGCCCGTCACCTCGCGGGTCCGGAGACCCGCTGAACTGACCCGGCCGCACCTGCGGGGCCGCCAGCCTGACCCACTCCGGGTCGTGGCGGCCCGGCAGGGTGCGGCCCCGGTCGGCCCAGGCGCGCATCAGAGCGCGGTAGATGGGCGGGTCCGGGGGCTGCGGGGGTGGCAGCGGAACCGATTCCGCGGGCGCCGGGACGAACACCCGGCGCGTGACTGCGGGCACCGACTGGGCAAGGGTCATACCAGGGCAACGCGACGGCGCGCGGCAGGTCACCTTCCCGCGCAATCGACCGTGAGTTCGCGGTGTGCCCCCAGGGTCGGAGTGTCGTGCGCGAGGCTGCCGCCGCGCATCTGACGTACCGTCAACTGTGTTGTGTGCAGGGCGGTAAGTCGAACTCACCAAGCATGCGCCGAAGTCCAGGACGTCAACGTCCGGTGCGCGGCGCCGGCGCGCGCCCTCGTCATGCCCCGGACCGCCTGCCGCCGGGCGCACTTCGGCGGGATCGCCGTCCCGGTGGATCCGGACACACCGAACCCGCACCACGGCGGCCTGCGGGCCATGGTGCGGGGCGGCTACGAGGATGGGGCGAGGGGCCTCAGGCGGCCCGGCGCATCACCGGCACGCGCATCGGGCGCGAGCCCGGGCCGCCGACGTGCGAGAAGGGCTGCGTCCGCCAGTCGAGTCCCTGGGGAAGCGTCAACAGCAGTGCGGTGTCCTGCTCCTGGGGCTCGATGGACTCGTCCGCGGGCTGCGCCGCGGAGGCCTCCCGGCCCGTACCGGCGCACACCGTGAGCCCGAAGGGGTTCCACGGCGAGGCGCACAGCGCGTGCTCCGGCAGGAACTCCTCGTCCGCCAGCAGGGCGATGGGCTGCGCGCAGTCCGGGCAGATCACCCGGAACATCTCGAAGGTGTCGTACGCGTCGAACTCGTCGCCGTCGAAGTCGTCGGGTTCGACGCCCTCCGGCGCGGGCTCGACGACGGGCTGCTGCCGCTTGGCAAAAGTACGACCAGGGCGCTTAAGACTCTGCATGGGATTCTCCCCCTCGGGCTGGGCCGTGAAGGCACTGCGGCCTCGACCACAGCAAGCACTTCCCGTCCGGTCTCGGCGGTAATCGCGAGACCAGCACGGAGACGGTCCGGGTGCTGTGGCGTTCGTCACATGCCGCTCGCAGATGCCGCGTGCGGAGGGACGCGGGCGCCCCGCGCGCGGGATCCGTCCCCCGCCGGGGGCGCCGTCCGGCGCCCCCGGCGGGCCCCTCCACATCACGAACCGGGTATGACCTGGGCTGCTCGGGTTTCGGAGGAGATCAAGCGCACTGTAGGTTCTTGCGCCATGGAGGAGCTCGACCGTCAGATCGTGCAGCTGCTCGTCAAGGACGGGCGGATGAGCTACACGGACCTCGGCAAGGCCACCGGCCTGTCCACGTCCGCCGTGCACCAGCGGGTGCGCCGGCTGGAACAGCGCGGCGTGATCCGCGGCTACGCGGCCGTCGTCGACCCCGAGGCCGTCGGGCTGCCCATGACCGCCTTCATCTCGGTGAAACCCTTCGACCCCAGCGCGCCCGACGACATCGCCGACCGCCTCGCCGGGGTCCCCGAGATCGAGGCCTGCCACAGCGTCGCGGGTGACGAGAACTACATCCTCAAGGTGCGCGTGGCGACCCCGCACGAACTGGAGGAACTGCTGGCCCGGCTGCGCTCCCTGGCGGGCGTGTCCACCCGGACCACCGTGGTGCTCTCGACGCCGTACGAGGCCCGGCCGCCGCGCATCTGACCCACCTGCGTGCGGCGCCGCCGTGGCGAGGCGCGAGACTGTTCCCATGAGTGAGCGCACCACCGAACCGAAGACCGTCCTGCTCCGCCGCGGAGAGGTCCACAGCCCCGCCGACCCCTTCGCGACCGCGATGGTCGTCGAGCGCGGCCAGGTCGCCTGGGTCGGTTCCGAGGGCGCAGCCGACGCCTTCGCCGACGGGGTCGACGAGGTGGTCGACCTGGACGGCGCCCTGGTCACCCCGGCCTTCACCGACGCCCATGTGCACAGCACCGCCACCGGCCTCGCGCTGACCGGCCTGGACCTGTCGTCCGCGCCGTCCCTGGCGGCGGCGCTCGACCTGGTGCGCGAGTTCGCCGCCCGCCGCCCGGACGACCGGGTGCTGCTCGGCCACGGCTGGGACGCCGCGCGCTGGCCCGAACGGCGGGCTCCCCGGCGGGACGAGCTGGACGAGGCCGCGGCCGGCCGGCCGCTCTACCTCAGCCGGATCGACGTCCACTCGGCCGCCGTCACCACCGCCCTGCTCGACCTGGCGCCGCACGCGCGCACCGAGCCCGGCTTCGCGGACCGGGAGCCCCTCACCCGCGCGGCCCACCACGCCGTGCGCGCCGCCGCGTTCGCGGCCGTGACGCCGGCGCAGCGCGCCGCCGCCCAGCGCGCCGCCCTCGCCCACGCGGCCTCCCTGGGCATCGGGTCCGTGCACGAGTGCGGCGGCCCCGAGATCTCCTCCGAGGACGACTTCACCGGCCTGCTGCGGCTCGCCGCCCAGGAGCCGGGGCCGCGGGTCGTCGGCTACTGGGCCGACCGGGACCTCGACAGGGCGCGTGAGCTGGGTGCCCTCGGTGCCGCCGGGGACCTGTTCGTCGACGGCGCCCTCGGCTCCCACACCGCCTGTCTGCACCGGCCCTACACCGACGCCGACCACACCGGCACCGCCTACCTTGACGCCGCGGCGGTCGCCGCCCACGTCGCCGCCTGCACCGAGGCGGGCCTCCAGGCGGGTTTCCACGCGATCGGCGACGCCGCCGTGACCGCCGTCGTCGAGGGCGTGCGCGCGGCCGCGGAGAAGGTCGGCCTCGCCCGCGTACGGGCCGCCAGGCACCGGGTCGAGCACGCCGAGATGCTCACCCCGGAGACCATCGCGGCCTTCGCCGAGCTGGGACTGACCGCCTCCGTCCAGCCCGCCTTCGACGCGCTGTGGGGCGGCGAGGACGGCATGTACGCCGACCGCCTGGGCGCCGAGCGGGCCCGGACGCTGAACCCCTTCGCGGCGCTGCTGCGGGCCGGTGTGCCGCTGGCCTTCGGCTCGGACTCCCCGGTCACGCCCCTCGACCCCTGGGGCACGGTCCGGGCCGCCGCCTTCCACCGCACGCCCGAGCACCGCGTCTCCGTCCGAGCCGCGTTCACGGCGCATACGCGTGGCGGCTGGCGCGCGATCGGACGCGACGACGCGGGCGTCCTGGTGCCCGGCGCGCCCGCGGACTACGCCGTGTGGCGCACCGACGCCCTGATCGTCCAGGCCCCGGACGACCGGGTCGCGCGCTGGTCCACCGACCCCCGCTCCGGCACCCCCGGCCTGCCCGCCCTCACCCCCGGCGCCGACCTCCCCGTCTGCCTGCGCACGGTGGTCGGCGGACGGACGGTCTTCGTACGGCCGGGCGAGTGATCCGGCGGGGCGGGCGGGCGGTCGCCCGCCCGCCCCGGTTCGGCGCGCGACCTGTGTATCCCATGCGCTGACCTGCGCATTTGTGGAGAACCAGCAGGTCGGACGGCTGTTGACAGGTCACGGCCGGTGGCCGGTAGGTTCGGCGGAGTCCACCACCGGACGCCCGACCGGGGAACGTCCGCGCACTCGTCGCAGCGCCGCTGGGTCAGGGACGGTGTGCCTACCGGGGCACCTCCACTGGGAGCCAGGCTCAGCGTCCGCGCCGACGAGGGAACGTTCCGGCCGGTCGGCAGGGTGTGACCGGGATGGGGCCCGGGCGCTCAGTAGACAACGGCCTTCGGTCGACCCGCAGCCGGCGGGTCCCAGGTCGGCCCGAAGAGCGCCGGGCCCCCATCCGCCGTACCCGGTCGGCGATCGGACGGCCGCAGCCACCCCCCGGCGCGGCCCACCCCGGGTCCCCGCCGCTCCCGGACCGCCGCCGCCCCTCGGCCGCCATCGCCGGTCACCGACCGGTCGATCACGGGCGAAACATATGTTCTTACCCCGCTCTTGCCGAATCGACACCGCCATAGGTCCGTGCTGTCACGTCAGCGCAGGCGGTGGCCACTATGGTGGACCTCTGAGTACGGAAATGAAGGGGCAGCAGTGAACGACGGCGACGGGACCCTTGCGGGACAGGCCCGGGGCAGGCAGCTCGGTCCGCTCGGCACGGCCTTGGTGATCATCCCCACCTACAACGAGGCGGAGAACATCAAGGCGATCGTCGGCCGGGTGCGCAAGGCGGTTCCCGAGGCACACGTGCTCGTGGCCGACGACAACAGCCCCGACGGCACCGGCAAGCTCGCGGACGAGCTGGCGGCCGAGGACGGACAGGTCCATGTGCTGCACCGCAAGGGCAAGGAGGGCCTCGGCGCCGCCTACCTCGCGGGCTTCCGCTGGGGTCTGGAGCACGACTACGGCGTCCTGATCGAGATGGACGCCGACGGCTCCCACCAGCCCGAGGAGCTGCCCCGGCTGCTGACCGCGCTCAAGGGCGCGGACCTCGTCCTCGGCTCCCGCTGGGTGACGGGCGGCCGGGTGGTGAACTGGCCCAAGTCCCGCGAGTTCATCTCCCGGGGCGGCAGCCTCTACTCGCGCCTCGCCCTCGACCTGCCGCTGCGCGACATCACGGGCGGCTACCGCGCCTTCCGCCGCGAGACCCTCGAGGGACTCGGGCTCGACGAGGTCTCCTCCCAGGGCTACTGCTTCCAGGTGGACCTGGCCCGGCGCGCGGTCAAGGCGGGCTACCAGGTGGTCGAGGTCCCCATCACCTTCGTGGAGCGCGAGCTCGGCGACTCCAAGATGAGCAAGGACATCCTCGTCGAGGCGCTGTGGCGGGTCACGGCGTGGGGCGTGGGGGAGCGGGTCGGCAAGATCACGGGTCGTGGCGCAGCCGCGAAGCCGCCGAAGCGGTAGCCGTACGGAGCCCGCGGCCACAGGGTGCCCCGGTGGCCGCACGGGCACCCTTGATCCGCCCCTTATCCGGCGCTGAGCCCGGTCCAGGCACACTGGACGCATGACGACAGGCATTCCGACCCCCTCCTCCACCCGGCCCCCGCGTTCCCGGCTGCGGACCTTCCTGCCCCTGGGCGTGGCGGCGTGGGTGGTGCTGGAGATCTGGCTGCTGACCGTGGTCGCGGGCGCGACGAGCGGCTTCACGGTGTTCCTGCTGCTGGTGGCCGGATTCGTGCTGGGCGCGGTGGTCATCAAACGGGCCGGCCGACGCGCCTTCCGCAACCTGAACGAGGCGCTCCAGGGCGGTGGCTCCCCGTCGCAGGGCGGCGGCAACGGGTCGAAGAGCAGCGGCAACGGCCTGCTCATGCTCGGTGGGCTGCTGCTGATGATTCCCGGCCTGATCTCGGACGCCCTGGGCCTGCTCCTGCTGGTCCCGCCGGTCCAGAAGCTCGTGGCCCGCTACGCGGAGCGTTCCTTCGACCGCACCCTGGGCCGGTCGACCCCCGGTTCCTTCGGTGACGCCTTCCAGCAGGCCAGGATGCACCGCCCTGACGGCAAGGTCGTCCAGGGCGAGGTCATCAAGGGCGAAGTCATCAGGGACGAGCCGAGTGAGACGCCCCAGGGTCCGCGTCCGCCGCTGACGCGGTGAGCGCCGGTCGCCCGGCCGCAGACGCACAAGACGGCGGGCGCCCTACCGGAAATCCGGTAGGGCGCCCGCCGTCTTGTGCGTGGTGCGCTGTGTGTCGCTCGGATCCCGCGGGGATCAGGCGGACTTGCGGCTGTCGCGGGGATGGACCGCCAGGTTCATCGCCCCGGACCGCAGAACCGCCAGACGCTCCTCGAGGACCTCTTCGAGCTCCTCGCGGGTGCGCCGCTCCATCAGCATGTCCCAGTGGGTACGCGCGGGCTTGGCCTTCTTCTCCTCAGGGCCGTCGCCGTCAACCAGGAGTGACGTGGCCCCGCAGACCTTGCACTCCCACTCCGGCGGGATCTCCGCCTCGACCGAGAAGGGCATCTCGAAGCGATGTCCCTTCTCGCATGCGTACTCCACGGCCTGGCGCGGGGCCAGGTCGATGCCGCGGTCCGTCTCGTAGCTGGTCACCACGAGGCGCGTGCCGCGAAGAGCTCGCTCACTCATGAATCGTGCCTCCCGGGCTTGTCGCCCACAGGACAGGTGTCGCTGTCGTCGTCATCCGGTCAACGTCCGGTCGGCGGTAAAGATTCCCGTTCCGGGTCATGCGTCGCCGTCGTAGCCGCCCCTTGTTGTACCCACCAGCGCCCGGTTTGTCACATCTGCTAGCAGATGTCACACAGCGTTTCGGCATCTTTGACGCGCAGTAACGGTACGTCTGGCAGGCCAAACGCGTACACTACCGCCCTTTCGCCCTGAGTGCTAAATCTTCGCGGGTACGGGATTGCCCGCGTCGCCGATCGCCCGCCGGACCGGAACCCGTGCGAGCAGCACGAACCCGACGACGAAGAAGATCACCAGGGAGATGATGGCGTCCCGGTAGCTTCCGGTCAGCTGGTAGGTGATCCCGAACAGCAGGGGGCCCAACCAGCTCATGCCCCGGTCGCTCATCTCGTACGCCGAGAAGTACTCGGCTTCCTTGCCGGGCGGGACCAGATGGGAGAACAGGGAGCGCGAGAGCGCCTGGCTGCCGCCGAGCACCAGCCCGATCGCGGCCGCCAGGGCGAAGAACCCGGCCGGCGCGCCGGCGGGCAGGAAGTAGCCGGCGCCAAGGGTGACCGTCCAGGCCACCAGTGAGCCGAGGATCGTCCGCTTCGCCCCGTAGGTCCGGGCCAGCCGGCCCATCGCCAGCGCGCCCGCCACCGCCAGCACCTGGACCAGCAGCACGGCCCCGATCAGCGTGGACTGCCCGAGCCCCAGCTCCTCGGAGCCGTACACCGAGGCCTGCGAGATCACCGTCTGGATGCCGTCGTTGTAGATCAGGTACGCGAGCAGGAAGGCGAGGGTCAACGGGTGGCGGCGCATGTCCCGGACGGTCGCCACGAGCTGCCGCAGCCCGGGGGCCGTGGCCTCCCGCGTCGCCGAGGGCCGGTCGCGCAGTCGGCGCAGCGGCACCAGGGTGAACGCGCCCCACCACAGACCCGCCGACGCCAGACAGATCCGTACGGCCATGGTCTCCGAGACGCCGAAGGAGTCATGGGCCAGATAGAGCACCAGGTTCGCCACCAGGACCAGGGCTCCGGCCGCGTACCCGAAGGCCCAGCCGCGGGAGGAGACCGCGTCGCGCTCCTCGGGCGGCGCGATCTGCGGCAGGTAGGAGTTGTAGAGCATCATCGCCACCGACTGCGCGGCGTTCGCGACGACCAGCAGGGCACCGCCGAGGAGATAGCGGTCGCCGTCGAGGAGGAACATGCCCGTCGTCGCCGCGGCTCCCACGTAGGCCGCCGCGCCCAGCAGGGGCTTCTTGCGGCCGGTCCGGTCGGCGGCGGCCCCGACCAGCGGCATCACCACGACGGCCACGATCACCGAGAGGGACACCGAGTAGGCGAAGAACGAGCCCGCGCGCACCGGCACACCCAGCGGATGGACGTACCCGTCGGCGTCCGCGGCCGCCTTGGCGACCGAGGTCAGATAAGGGCCGAGGAACACGGTGAGCACGCTCGTCGAGTAGACGGAGCACGCCCAGTCGTAGAAGTACCAGCCGCGCTGCTCGCGCCGCCGGCCGGCGGCCTCGTCGGCCGTCGTGGTCCGCACGGTGTCGATGCCCACCCGCGCCCCTCGCTTCCCCGCTGGAGGTGGTGTGCGAAGGGCGGGGTCGGTGCTCCCGGGCTCAGACCCAGACGCCCCGGTCCTCCATGACCTTGCGCAACGTGTCGATGTGATCGGTCATGATGCCATCGACTCCCAGGTCCAGGAGCCGGTGCATCCGATCCGCCTCGTTGATCGTCCACACGTGCACCTGGAGCCCGCGCGCGTGGGCGGTGCGCACGAAGCGCCGGTCCACCACGGGGATGCCCGACTGGGCCTCGGGCACCTGGGCCGCGACGGCGGAGCCGCGCAGCGCGACCGGCACCCCCCAGGACCGCAGTCGCAGATTGAGCACCCCCAGGGTGCCGTACGACGTCGCCAGCCGGGGTCCGGCCAGCCGCTGCGCGCGCACGATGCGCGCTTCGGAGAAGGAGCCGACGCAGACCCGGTCCCAGGCCTCGGTCCGGGCGATCAGGTTCAGCAGCGGGTGCAGCGCGGGCTCCGCCTTGATGTCGACGTTCCAGCGCACCTCGGGGAACGTCTCCAGGAGCTCCTCGAACAGCGGCACCGGTTCCTTGCCGCCCACGCGCGCGCGGCTCACGTCCTCCCAGCGCAGGTCCGCGATCCGGCCCGCGCCGTCCGTCACCCGGTCCAGCGTCGAGTCGTGGAAGGCGACGAGCCTGCCGTCCCGGGTGGCGTGCACGTCCGTCTCGATGTAGCGGTAGCCCGTCTCGACCGCGCGCCTGAACTGCGCCACGGTGTTCTCCAGACCGTCCGCGGCCCCGCCGCGGTGGGCGAAGGCGATCGGGCTCGGGTGGTCGAGGTAGGGGTGGCGTATGCGCGTGGTCACGGACGCAGTATCGCTCTGCGGGGTGTCCCGGCGGCAACCACCGGGCTGCCGCCGGATGCCGCCGGAGCGGCGAACAACCGCAGGAAGAGCTGGGCGAGCGGACCGATCGCCACGGCGTACACCACGGTGCCGACCCCGACGGTCCCGCCGAGGCAGAAACCGGTGACGACGACCGTCACCTCGACGGCCGTCCGCATCAGCCGGATCGAACGGCCCGTACGGCGGTGCAGTCCGGTCATCAGCCCGTCGCGCGGGCCCGGTCCGAAGCTCGCCGTGATGTAGAGGCCGGTGGCCACGCCGTTGAGGAGGATCCCGGCCAGCAGCAGCGCGCCCCTCCCGGCGAGGTTGTGGACCTCGGGGAGCAGCGAGAGCGTGCCGTCCATGGCCAGGCCGACGACGAACACGTTGGAGACCGTGCCGAGGCCGGGACGCTGGCGCAGCGGTATCCACAGGAGCAGCACCGCCGCACCCACGACGATCGACACCGCACCGATCGTCAGACCGGTGCGCTCGGCGATCCCCTGGTGCAGCACGTTCCAGGGCTCCAGGCCGAGGTCCGCCCGCACCAGCAGAGCGGAGCTCGCGCCGTACAGCACGAGACCGGCGTAGAGCTGGATCAGCCGTCGTGCGAGGGGCTGTGACGCGGACACGGGGACTCCCTGTGGTGGTAATGGCCTGGCGCGTGACACTCTGTGGCTTGGAAACCAGAGCCAACCATGGCCAATTCGAGGAAGGTGGACTGGAAAAATGGCGCAGTGGACTTCCGCGGTGGGTGCAGCTCAGCTCGCCCGGCTGCTCAGGTCGCAGCAGGACCGCCCCGCGGGCCCCGGCACCCGCCGCCCGCCCGCCTACCGCGCGCTGGCCGACGGCATCCGGCTGCTGGTCCTGGAGGGCAGGGTGCCGGTCGCCGCCCGGCTGCCGGCCGAACGCGAACTGGCCCTCGCCCTGGCCGTGAGCCGCACGACGGTCGCCACCGCCTTCGAGACGCTGCGCACCGAGGGCTTCCTGGAGTCCCGGCGCGGGGCCGGGAGCTGGACGGCCGTACCGGCCGGGAACCCGCTCCCGGCCCGCGGCCTCGAACCCCTGCCGCCCGAGGCGCTGGGATCGGTGATCGACCTGGGCTGCGCGGCGCTGCCCGCGCCGGAGCCGTGGCTGACCCGGGCGGTGCAGGGCGCCCTGGAGGAACTGCCTCCGTACGCCCACACGCACGGCGACTATCCGGCCGGGCTGCCCGCGCTGCGCACGATGATCGCCGAGCGGTACACCGCGCGCGGGATCCCGACCATGCCCGAACAGATCATGGTGACGACCGGCGCGATGGGCGCCATCGACGCGATCTGCCATCTCTTCGCCGGCCGTGGCGAGCGCATCGCGGTCGAGTCGCCGTCGTACGCCAACATCCTCCAGCTGATGCGGGAGGCGGGCGCCCGGCTGGTGCCCGTCGCGATGGCCGAGGGGCTCGCCGGGTGGGACCTGGAGCGCTGGCGTCAGGTGCTGCGCGAGGCCGCGCCGCGGATGGCGTACGTCGTCGCCGACTTCCACAACCCGACCGGCGCCCTGGCCGCCGAGGACCAGCGGCGACGGCTGGTGGAGGCGGCGCGCTCGGCGGGCACCGTGCTCGTCTGCGACGAGACCATGAGCGAACTCTGGCTGGACGAGGACGTCGAGATGCCCCGGCCGGTGTGCGGTTTCGACCCGGCCGGATCCACGGTGATCACGGTGGGGTCGGCCAGCAAGGCCTTCTGGGCGGGGATGCGCATCGGCTGGGTCCGGGCGGCGCCGGACGTGATCCGCAGCCTGGTCGCCGCCCGCGCCTACGCCGACCTCGGCACCCCCGTGCTGGAGCAGCTCGCGGTGAACTGGCTGTTCAGCACCGGCGGGTGGGAAGAGGCCGTGCGGCTGCGGCGCGCCCAGGCCAGGGACAACCGCGACGCGCTGGTGGCGGCGGTACGGCGGGAGTTGCCGACGTGGGAGTTCGAGGTGCCCCGAGGCGGACTCACGCTGTGGGTGCGGGCGGGCGGGCTGTCCGGCTCGCGGCTCGCCGAGGTGGGGGAGCGGGTCGGGGTGCGGGTGCCTTCCGGGCCCCGGTTCGGCGTGGACGGGGCCTTCGAGGGCTATGTGCGGCTGCCGTTCACCGTGGGGGGCGCGGTGGCCGACGAGGCCGCGGCGCGACTGGCCGCCGCCGCGCGGCTGGTGGAGAACGGCGGGGGCACGGGGACGGAGGCGCCGCGCACCTTCGTGGCGTAGGAGCGGGGGTGGGCCGGGCGGGGGGTGCGGCCGCGGTCAGGCCTGCTCCACCACCACCGCCTTCGTCGGCGTCGACTCCGTGGGCGCCCGCTCGGGCCGCCGTTCCTGCTCCTGCTGTCCCGGCTGCGCGTCCGCCGATGTCGAGCGCCGGGGAAGCAGCGCCAGCACGGCCTGCCGGTGCGCGTCGGAGGTCGCGTCGTCGTACGGGTCGGGCGTCGCCGGGACCTGGAGGCGGTGCACCGGGCCGACGCCCAGCCGGGCGTACCCGCGGCCGGGCGGCACGTGGCCGGCGGGCGTGGTGTGCGGGGGAGCGCCCAGGACGGCCTCGACCTGCTGTGCCGTGACCGGACCGAGCACGGCACGGGCGCGGGTGTGCTGGCGCACCGCGTCGCTGAGCGTGTCCAAGGCGTCGAACTGTTCGGCCACGACCACCGTCACATGGGCCGCGCGGCCGTGCCGCAGGGGCGCCTGGAGCAGGGACTGCGGATCCGTGCGGCCGTCGGCGGCGGCGAGGTGCGTGAACGCGCCGGGCCGGTCGAGGAGGATCCACAGCGGCCGTCTGGTGTCCTCCGGCGGCGGGTGGCCCTCCTGACGGGCGCGGTTGGCGGCGATCAGCCGGCGTTCCGTCTCGTGGGCGGCCCACTCCAGGCTGGCCAGGGCCCCGGTCAGCCCGCACTCGACCGCCAGGACCCCGTCCCGGCCGGTGAGGCAGGTGTACTCGCCGGTGCCGCCGCCCTCGACGACGATCACGTCACCGTGCCGAAGGGCCTGCAGCGCGATGGAGCGCAGCAGCGTGGAGGTGCCGCTGCCGGGCTGGCCCACCGCCAGCAGGTGCGGTTCGGTGGAGCGGACTCCGGTGCGCCAGACCACCGGGGGGACGTCGCGCTGCTCCTCGCCGTAGGACAGGGGCAGGGTGCGCTGGATCTGGGTGGGGTCGGTGAAGCCGAGCACCACCTCGCCCGGTGCCGTCACGAAGCGCTGGGCGGCGGTGTCGGTGGGGAGCGGGTCGAGGGCCGTGACCGTCACCTGGTTGCCCTCCTCGTCCCAGTCGAAGTGGTACTCCCGGCCGCGGCCGGACTTCGCCGTGAGCAGGTTCTCGATCCGGGCGCGCGACGCGGCCTCGCCGTCCGTGAAGTAGGCCGGGTAGCGGATCACCAGGTGGGTGAGGCGGCCCGTGTCGTCGAACTCGTACGCCGGGAAGGTCTTCTCCCAGTCGCCGCCGTGCTCGTACAGCGGCGCGGGGTCCTTGGCGGTCGAGAAGTACGGGACCAGGGCCTCGTGCAGCGACTGGAGCCGCTGCGTCTGGGTCTCGTCGGGACCGTCGGGCTCCGGCGGGGTGCGGTCCCTGCCGTGCCAGGCTGCCGCCGCCATCAGGGTGACGGCGGCCAGCAGCGGGCCGTACGGCATGAGTACCACGACCAGGATCGCCGAGGTCACCATGAACAGCAGGGGGCCCCGCTTGTCCTTGGGGGTCTCGGCCACCTTGCGCCGCCCGGCCGAGGCCAGTCGGCGCAGACCGCGAGTGATCGTGATCAGCGGATGCAGGACATCGGTGGCGCTGTCCGCCGCCGTCCGGGCCAGCTCCCGGCTCCGGGCGATCTGCGCGCTGCCGTTGCTCAGAATGCGGGGGAGGGGGCGCCGGGCCACTGCTGTCTCCTGGAGGTGGGTGCGGGCGGGACGGACGGGGTCAGAACTTGATGCCTCCGAGGAGGCTCGCCAGACTCTCTCCGCCGGCCTTGATGCTCGGGGCGATGGCGGTGCTCGCCAGATAGAAGCCGAACAGGGTGGACGCCAGGCAGTGCGACGGCTTGAGGCCGTCCTTGCGGAAGAAGAGGAAGACGACGATGCCGAGCAGGACCACGCCTGAGATGGACAGGATCATTTGAGCTCTCCTGGTTCGTGGGGACAGTCACCATGAGTACTTCCAGAATCACAGGATGTATCCATAGGATAAAAGGTGCAACTGGGTGAAATCTGAGTGATTTCGCCCAGTCGGCGGAAGGTCTGGTGGGCCGCCTGAGCAGGAAGATTGCGTCGAACGGGTCCTGCGGGGATCTTTGCCCCGGCGGGCCCGGTCATGTGCGCGCCGAGCCAGTACGCTGACGAATCACCCGTACGGCCGCATCACCCGTGGCCGTAGGCTTGCTCCCCGCGGGGCCCGGGCTCCGCGGCCCGCGGGGAGCGGGCGCGTGGGTCCCGCAGTCCCCGACGTCCGAAGCGAGAGGCGGTCAGGCCGATGACCGATGTCCCCGACCCTGAGGTCGTGGAACTGGCGACCAGGATCTTCGACCTGGCTCGGCAGGGCCGGACCGAGGAACTCGTGGCGTACGTCGACGCGGGCGTACCGGCCGGCCTCACCAACGACCGCGGCGACTGCCTGGTCATGCTGGCCGCCTATCACGGCCACGCGGAGACGGTGCGCGCGCTGCTGGCCCGCGGGGCGGAGGCCGACCGGGTGAACGACCTGGGTCAGACCCCGCTCGCCGGCGCCGTCTTCAAGGGCGAGACGGAGGTCGTCACGGTCCTCCTGGAGGGCGGCGCCGATCCGGCGGCCGGCACTCCGTCCGCCGTCGACACCGCGCGCATGTTCGGTAAAGCGGAGCTGCTGGAGCTGTTCGGGGCGACCTGAACCGACCGCTCTGAGCAGCCAGGACTGGTTTTTTGACCAGACATGACACACCACACGGGGAGGCGGAGCGGGGCCGCCGGATATTTCGGTCGCGGCAGACGGAAGCGCCGGGTCATCATGACGTCGTGATTCACGGACGCGATGGCTGGGCAGACGTTGCCGCACCGCGCGGGCCGTGATGCGGTCCGCATGGGCCACCGACGAGAGGCAGAGGAAAATGGTCTACAGCAAGCAGGAAGCGGCGGGCGCCCCGACGTGTTGTCACGCGGCCAGGTAATGCACGTCCCCGGTTGCGTCGACGCTTGATGTGAGGCTGTTTCCCATGTTCGATCCGGTCATAGCGCCCAGCGGTACGCTGCTCGGCCTGCTCCAGCGGGGGCGCGGCGACGGCACACTGCACGCGCTCACCGCCCCGCGCGCCGAAGCGCTCGCGGCCCTGAACCACTGTGTGCTGCGGGACCCCCGCCACGACTGGCAGGTGGAGAACCGCTCCCTCTACTACGCCCGTCTCCACCTCGATCTCGACGGCGACCTCGACGCGATCGAGGCCCATCTCTTCGACGCCGAGGACGCCTTCGACACGGGCGAGTCACGCACCGGGCTGGCCCTCGCCGTGCTCGGCCATCTCGCCTCCTACGGCCGGCGGGACGCCCTCGACCTGCTGCGCAGATACGCCGCCTCCGGCTCCAACTGGGCCTGGGCCCTGGACGAGCTGGCCCTGCGCGACGACGACGCCGGCCTGCGCGCCCTGGCCGCCCCCGTCCTCGCGCGGTTCGCCACCGACGCCGAGGGCGAGGCCGAGCTGGCCGCCGTGGTGCGCGACGCCTTCGAGCCCCGGCCCTGGCGGCTGTGGGCCGAGGATCCGCGCGAGTACGTCTCCGCCCGCGTGCGCGCCGCCCACGAGGCCGGCTGCTTCGACCGATGGCAACGCCAGATGCGGCCGAGCGGCCCCCGGCCGGGCTGGAGCGTGCGCGCCGTCTTCGAGTGGGCCCAGCAGGGCATCGAACGGGGCGCCGCCCTGCATGTGCCCGCCGCCCGCTGCCTGGTCGCCGTGGCCGGCCCGGAGGACCGGCCCGAGATCCTCCAGGCCGCCCGGGACGGCGACGACGGCGCCCGCTGTACCGCGTTGCGCTATCTCGCCGACCGCGACGACCCGGACGCCCTCGACCTGATCGAGGCGGCCGTGGCCACCGGCTCCACGACGGTCGTCGAGGCCGCCGTCGACGCCTTCGAACGCATGCGCGGTGCCGCCGTCGTCGACCGCGCCCGCGGCTGGGCCCGCCGGCCCGATCGACTCGGCGCCGCGGCCGGGCGTGTGCTCGCCTGCCGCGGCGGTGCCCAGGACAGCGACCTGGTCCTCGGGGCCCTGCGCGACGCCGTACGCGGCGAAGGCCCCGACGCGCCGACCCTGTGGACCCTCGTCGACGGCGCCGGTCGGCTCGGCATCGCCTGCGCGGCTCCCGTCCTGCGCCACATCTACCGCGAGACGGCCTCGTCCCATCTGCGGGGACGCTGCGCACGGGCGCTGGCCGCCACCGACCCCTCCTTCGCCGTCGGATTCGCCGTCGAGTGCCTCTGGGACTGCGAGGAGTCCACCCGCGAGGTCGCCGCCCGGCACGCCGAGACAGGCGACGCGCGCGTGGCCGAGCGCCTGCGCCGACTGGCCGCGGACCCGGCGGAGGAGGACGAGGTCCAGACGGCCGTCCGCAGCCGCATCGGCCCGGACGCCGCAGCGATGTGAACCGGCCGGGGCCGCCCGCGCGGGCGGCCCCGCCCCGGCCGCATCGGCCGGGGCGGTGGGCGTCGTGCCCCCGGGCCGGATCGGGGCGGTGGTTCCGGGGCGGTGCCCCCTGGCGGGACCTGATCGGGGCGGTGGTTCCGGTGCGGTGATCCGGGCGGGTCCGGATCGGGCGCGCTCCGCGGTGCGGCGCGTCATGTGAACTGGGGATGACCCGCGGACCAGGGGTGCATGGACGAGATCTGGCCTGCTCGGGTGTGCAGTGCAACGCTCATGGGACGTTCCTCGTTCGGAAAGATCCACGTTGTCGCGACCACGTCCAGCACGGCGAGAACACCCGTATGCGTGTCGTCATCGTGACCGAATCCTTTCCCCCCGATGTGAACGGCGTGGCCCACTGCGCGCTCCAGACCGCCCGGCACCTCGTCGATCGCGGTCACGCCCCTGTTGTCGTCGCTCCGGCAACCTCCCCGAAGTTCACGGCCCCGCTCGAACAGGCAGGAGCCGCCATCGGCAGCGGGCCCGACGCCCACGCGCCGTGCCCCGTCGTCCGCATCCCTTCCCTGCCGCTCCCCGGCTACCCCCAGGTCCGCGTGGCCCTCCCCAGCCGACGTGTCGCCGCGGCCATCCACGAGCACCGCGCCGACATCGTCCACCTGGCCAGTCCCTTCGTCCTCGGTGTCCGCGGCATGGCGGCGGCCGCGCGGCTGGGCCTGCCCGCCGTGGCCGTCTACCAGACCGACCTCGCCGGATACGCCCGTACGTACATGGGCGCGGGCGAGGCCGCGGCCTGGCGGCGCATCCGCTCCGTCCACGCCGCCGCCGACCTCACCCTCGCCCCCTCCAGCGCGGCCCTGCGCGACCTGGAGGCCCATGCCGTGCCCCGGGTGAAGCTGTGGCCGCGCGGGGTGGACACCGAGCGCTTCCGCCCCGAGCACCGCGACGAGGCACTGCGGCGCGAACTCGCCCCCAACGGCGAGCTGATCGTCGGCTACGTCGGACGGCTCGCCCCCGAGAAGCAGGTCGAGCTCCTGGCCGGGGTCTGCGGCCTGGACGGCGTACGGGTCGTGGTGGTCGGCGACGGACCCAGCGGGACGAGCCTCGGCGAGGCGCTGCCAGGCGCCGTCTTCCTGGGCCGCCGGACCGGCCACGACCTCGCCCGGATCTTCGCCTCCCTGGACGTCTTCGTGCACACCGGCCCCTTCGAGACCTTCTGCCAGACCGTGCAGGAGGCCATGGCCAGCGGGGTGCCCGTGGTGGCGCCCGCGGCCGGCGGCCCGCTGGACCTGGTGGACCACGGCCGCACCGGGCTGCTGGTGCCGCCGCGCGACGCCGACGCCGTACGGGACGCGGTGGCGGCGCTGGCCGCAGACCCCGCCCGGCGCGCCGCCTACGGCGCCGCCGGACACGCCACGGTCGAGGGCCGCACCTGGGCGGCCGTCGGCGACCTGCTCATCGGGCACTACGCGGACGTCCTGGCCGCGCGCAGGCGGAAGCCGGTGGTGGCGGCATGAGCGGGTTGCGCATCGTCAGGCTCGCCAACTTCGTCGCCCCCGCCTCCGGCGGGCTGCGCACCGCGCTGCGCGAGCTCGGCAAGGGCTTCAAGGCCGCGGGGCACGAACCGGTCCTGATCGTCCCCGGCGAGCGGCACACGGACAGCGAGACCGAGCAGGGCCGGGTGATCACCCTGCCCGGCCCGCTGCTGCCCGGCACCGGCGGCTACCGCGTCCTCACCGACCGCCGGCGCGTGGCCCGGCTCCTGGAGGAACTCGGCCCCGACCGGCTCGAGGTGTCCGACCGTACGACCCTGCGGTGGACCGGCAGGTGGGCGCGGCGCGCCCGGGTCCCGGCCGTGATGGTCTCCCACGAGACCGCCGACGGGGTGCTGCGCACCTGGGGCCTGTCGGAGCGGGCGGCGCGCCGCACCGCCGACGCCCTCAACGTGCGCACGGCGCACACCTACGCGCGCGTGGTGTGCACCACCGAGTTCGCCGAGCGGGAGTTCGTCCGCATCGGCGCCCGCAACGTCGTACGGGCTCCGCTCGGCGTCGACCTGGTGGAGCGGCATCCCGCGCTGCGCGACCCGGCGCTGCGCGAGGTGCACGCGCGCGAGGACGAGACACTGCTGGTGATGTGCTCCCGGCTGTCCGTGGAGAAGCGCCCCGGCACGGCGCTGGACGCCCTGGAGGCGCTGCTGCGGCGGGGCCGGCGGACGGTGCTGGTGGTCGCGGGCGACGGGCCCCTGCGGCCCCGCCTGGAGCAGCGCGCCAAGGAGCGGGGACTGCCGGTCACCTTCCTCGGACACGTCGCCGACCGCTCCCTGCTCGGCGCGCTCCAGGCCTCCGCGGACGTGTCGCTGGCACCCGGCCCCGCCGAGACGTTCGGGCTGGCCGCGCTGGAGGCGATGGCGTGCGGCACCCCGGTGGTCGCGAGCGCGTCCTCCGCGCTGCCCGAGGTGATCGGGGCGGCCGGCGCCACCGCGGCCGACAGCGGCGAGGCCTTCGCGGACGCCGTCGAGACCCTCCTCGCCCGGTCCGAGACCGAGCGGCGCGAAGTGGCACGCGCGCGTGCGGAGTGCTTCGGCTGGGACGCGGCGGTCGAGGCGTTCCTGGCCGCGCACGACGCCCACGTGCCGTCGGTCCGTACGCGTCCCGCCGTGCCGGAGGGCGCCGCATGAGACCCGTCCGTTTCGTGGCCCTCGGCGACTCGCTGACCGAGGGCGTGGGCGACCCGCTGGGCGACCCCGTGCGCGATCCGGCGGACGCCGTGAAATGGCGTGGCTGGGCCGCGCTGCTCGCCGACGGACTCGCCGCCGGGCCCGTGGAGTTCACCAACCTCGCGGTCAGCGGGGCGCAGACGCGTGACGTGCTGGAACGCCAGACGCAGGACGCGCTCGGGCTGGAGCCGGACGTGGTGTCCGTCGTGATCGGCGTCAACGACACGTTGCGCTGCACCTTCGACATCCACGCCGTCGCCGCCCGGCTCGACAAGGTGTACGCGGCCTTCACCGCACAGCGCGCGGTCCTGCTCACGGCCTGCCTGCCCGACCCGGGGTCGATGCTGCGGCTCCCCGGCGCTCTGGCCCGGCCGCTCGCCCGGCGGCAGCGCGCGGTCAACGCCGTGGTGCACGCGCTGTCCGAACGCTACGGGGCGGTGCATCTGCACGCCGCCGACGAGGAATGGCTGACCGACCGCGCCATGTGGAGCTCGGACCGGCTGCATCCCGGCGAGCGCGGGCACCGGCAGCTCGCGGTGCGCTTCCACGACCTGCTGGCGCAGGCGGGCGTCGCCACGGGGGCCGCGCCCTCGCCCGAGCCCGAGTTCCCCGCACCGACCCGATCGGCGAGTCTGCTGTGGCTGGCCACCGCGGGCACCGCCTGGGTGATGCGGCGGTGCACCGACCTGCTGCCGCAGCTGCTCACGCTGGCTGCCGACGAGATGCGCCACCGGGCCCGCGGCACGAGCGCCCGGCTCGATCTGCGGGCCTCCGCGGCGGTCTCCACGGCACTCGCCGCGCTGTCGTCGGTCGACCAGGTGGACGCGGCGTAGGGCCGGTCCCGTCGTCCACCCGGGGGCGGCGGGGCGGCCGGGAGGTCAGACAGGCCCCGGGCGCCCGGAGCGCCGGCCCACGGCCACGAAGCGGACCGGGATCCCGGGCAGCGCCTGCGCGGCCGCGGGGAGGTCGGCGGCCCGCACGACCCCGATCACCGGGTAGCCCCCGGTGGTCGGGTGGTCCGCCAGGAAGACCACGGGACGCCCGTCCGGGGGTACCTGGACCGCGCCCAGGACCATGCCCTCGCTGGGCAGTTCACCGGGGCGGGCCCGTTCCAGGGCGGGCCCCTCCGTGCGCAGGCCGATGCGGTTGCTCGCCGCCGACACCCGGTAGGTGCCGGTGGTGAAGGCCCGTACGACCCGCGGTGCGAACCAGTCGTCACGCGGGCCGAGCGACACCCGCAGGACGAGTTCCGTCGGCGGCCTGGGCTGCGGAGCGGTGTCCACGCGCGCGTACCGACCGGCGGCCCGGCCCACGGGCAGCACCGAGTCGTCCGTGAGCGGCGGCGGGCCCAGCCCCGACAGCAGGTCCGTGGAGCGGCTGCCGAGGACCGGCTCGACGGCGATGCCGCCGCCGACGCCCACGTAGCTGCGCACGCCGTGCACGGCGGCCCCCACGTCCAGGAGAGCCCCGGCCGGCACCCGTACCGGTGCTCCCCAGGCGACCGGCCGCCCGTCCACCGTGACCGGGCAGGGCGCGCCCCCCACCGCCACGGTGACCGCCGAACGCGGGCGCAGCGCACAGCCGTTCAGGGTGGTCTCCAGGACGGCGGCCTCCGGCGGGTTGCCGACCAGCCGGTTGACGAGCGCCGCCGCCGGCCCGTCGAGCGCTCCCGAGCGGGGCACCCCGAGGTGGGCGTGCCCGGGACGCCCCCGGTCCTGGACGGTCGTCAGCGCCCCGGCCCGTACGACGGCGAGCGCACGGTCCGTCATGCGCCCTCCACCGCGACGAAGCGCACCCGGGTCCCCGGCGACAGCAGCGCGGCCGGCACCCGCGCGGGGTCCCACAGCTCCGTGTCCGTACGGCCGATCAGCTGCCAGCCGCCGGGCGACGACCGCGGGTACACCCCCGTGTACGGGCCCGCCAGCGCCACCGCCCCGGCCGGGACGGCCGTACGCGGCGTGGCGCGCCGCGGGACCTCGCGGCCCGGCGGCAGCCCGGTGAGATAGCCGAAGCCGGGGGCGAACCCGCAGAACGCGACCCGGAACTCGACCGCCGTGTGGACACGGGCCACCTCGGCCACCCCGACACCCCAGTGCGCGGCGACGTCCGCGAGGTCGGGTCCGTCGTAGCGCACCGGGACGTCGACCACCTCGGCGGCGCGCGGGACGGCGGCAGGCAGCTCGGCGCGGGCCAGTTCGCGGGCCAGCCGGTCCGGGTCGGCGACCCCGTCGAGCAGGACCGTACGGGCCGCCGGGACGATCTCGCGGACGACGAGCAGGCCCTGCGCCCGCCTGCGCACCAGCTCGGCGTGCAGGGCCTGGGCCTCCTCGCCCGAGGAGACCTCGACGAGCAGAGCGTCCTCACCCACGGGCAGCGCCCTCATACGAACGCCTCCACCCGCACGCCCGACTCCTCGAGCCGCCGCCGTACCTGCCGGGCCAGGTCCACCGCACCGGGCGTGTCGCCGTGCAGGCACAGCGACCGCGCGCGTACCTCGATCCGCACCCCCGAGTGGGCGGTGACCGTGCCGGAGCGGGCCAGGCCCACCGAGCGCGCCACGACCGCCGCCGCGTCGGTGACCACCGCGCCGTCCCGGCCGCGCGGCACGAGGGTGCCCTCCTCGGTGTACGCGCGGTCCGCGAAGGCCTCCGCGACCGCCGGCAGCCCGGCCTTCGCGGCCAGTTCCAGCAGGCGCGAACCGGGCAGTCCGAGCACCGGCAGCCCCGGGTCGGCCAGGCGCACGCCGTCCACGACTGCGCACGCCTGCTCCTCGTCGTGCACCACGCGGTTGTACAGCGCGCCGTGCGGTTTGACGTACGCCACGCGCGCGCCGGCCGCGCGGGCGAAGACCTCGAGAGCACCGATCTGGTACGCCACCTCGGCGGCCAGTTCGGCGGCGGGCACGTCCATCGCCCGCCGCCCGAATCCGGCCAGGTCCCGGTAGGAGACCTGCGCGCCGATCGCCACCCCGCGCTCGGCCGCCTGCGCGCAGACCCGCCGCATGGTGGCCGCGTCCCCGGCGTGGAAGCCGCACGCCACATTGGCGCTGGTGACGACGGACAGCAACTGCTCGTCGTCGGTCAGCCGCCAGCGGCCGAAGCCCTCGCCGAGGTCGGCGTTCAGGTCGATGGAGGTCATGGATGTCACGTCTCTCCTGTCCAGGCCACTCGGTACTGCTCGTCGCGGGCGTCGGTGAGGAACATCTGCCCCGGCGCGTGCGTCAGCGCGAACGGCGGACGCGAGGCCACCACCGCGGCCTGCGCCGTCACCCCGCAGGCCCAGAACACCGGGATGTCGTCCGGTTCGGCGTCCACCGGGTCGCCGAAGTCGGGCCGGGCCAGGTCGGCGATACCGAGCCCCGACGGATCACCGCAGTGCACCGGAGCGCCGTGCACCGCCGGAAGCAGACTGCTCTCCCGGATCGCGGCCGCCAGGTGCTGCGGCGGCACCTGGCGCAGGGACACCACCAGCGGGCCGTGCAGCCGGCCCGCCGGGCGGCACCGGCGGTTCGTCACGTACATCGGGACGTTGCGGCCCTGCTCGATGTGCCGGATCGGGACGCCCGCCCCGGACAGCGCCCACTCGAACGTGAAGCTGCATCCGATCAGGAACGACACCAGGTCCTCGCGCCAGTACGCGCGTACGTCCGTCGGCTCGTCCACCAGCTCGCCGTCCCGCCACACCCGGTAGCGCGGCAGGTCGGTGCGCAGATCGGCGCCGTCGGCGAGGACGGTGGTCCACGAACCGGCGTCCGTGACGTCCAGGACGGGGCAGGGCTTGGGGTTGCGCTGGCAGAACAGCAGCATGTCGTACGCCCAGTCGGCGGGGACCGAGATCAGGTTGACCTGGGTGTGGCCGGCCGCGACCCCGGCCGTCGGACCCGACAGGCCGTCACGGAAACGGGTCCGGGCGGCTCTCGGGCTCCACGCGTGCGCGTGCTCGTCGGCGAGGAGCAGGGGACGGTCGGCGGTACCGGGCGAGGGGTGCTCCGTCGTGTCGGGCCGAGGCCGGTCCGTGGTGCCGGGCGAGGGCCGGTTCTGCGTACGGTTCACAGCAGTTCCTTCCCGCGCGTCTCCGGCAGTCCCAGGAGCGCGAGTGCCGCGATGCCGTAGCCGATCGCGCCGAAGACCAGTGCGCCGCCCACGCCCCAGCTGTCGGCCAGGAAGCCGACTGTGGTGGGGAAGACGGCGCCCACGGCGCGGCCGGTGTTGTACGTGAAGCCCTGGCCCGTGCCCCGCACGGCCGTCGGGTACAGCTCGCTCAGGTACGAGCCGAAGCCGCTGAAGATCGCCGACATGCAGAAGCCGAGCGGGAAGCCGAGCACCAGGAGCAGGGTGTCGGCGCCGTCCGGGATGTGGGCGTAGGCCAGGATGCACACCGCCGACAGGAGGGCGAAGAGCCAGATGTTGGGCCTGCGGCCCAGCCGGTCGGTGAGCTGGCCGCCGGTGAGGTAGCCGACGAAGGCGCCCGAGATCAGGAAGGCCAGATAGCCGCCGGTGCCGACGACCGACAGACCGCGCTCCGACTTCAGATACGTCGGGACCCAGGTGGCGAGGGTGTAGTAGCCGCCCTGGACGCCGGTGGAGAGCAGTCCGGCGAAGACCGTCGTGCGCAGCAGGCCCGGTGTGTCGGCCGTGCCTCGCCGGAAGATCGCGGCGAACGACCCCCGCCGCGGGTTCCGCTCGCGTGCCGCGGCCGCCTCGGGCGCGTCCTGCACCCGGCGGCGCAGCCACACCACCAGCAGCGCGGGCAGGGCGCCGGTCCAGAACATCACGCGCCAGGCCAGGTCGTCGCCGAGGAACGAGAAGACCAGGGTGTACACGACCGCGGCCAGCGCCCAGCCCACGGCCCACGCGCTCTGCACCGCGCCGAGCGTGCGGCCGCGGTGCCGGGAGCTCGCGTACTCGGCCACCAGGATCGCGCCGACCGCCCACTCGCCGCCGAAGCCGAGGCCCTGGAGGGCACGGAGGACCAGCAGGGTCTCGTAGTCGGGTGCGAAGCCGCAGGCGACGGTGAACACGGCGTAGGTGAGCACCGTGACCATGAGCGCCCGGACCCGGCCGACCCGGTCCGCGAGGACACCCGCGAGGGCGCCGCCGACGGCCGAGACGGCGAGCGTGACGGTGGTGAGCAGGCCGGTCCGGCCGCTGTCCAGGCCGAAGTGGGCGGCCAGCGCGACCATGGTCAGCGGGAGGGCGAAGTAGTCGTAGGAGTCCAGCGCATAGCCGCCGAAGGCGCCGGCGAAGGCGCGGCGGCCGCGTGGACCGAGAGCGCGCAGCCAGCCCGACGCGCCGTCGTCGACGGCGTGTTCGCCCGTGGCGGTGAGGTCGCCTGCGGCCAGGGCCTCGGGGGGAGGGGTCGTGCTCATGGGCACCTCGCAGAGGGATGACGGAGGGGTGCTGGGGTGAGCCGTGTCATGCCGTGCGTTGTCGTGCTGAGCGTTGCCGTGCCGTGCCGTGCGCGTTGTGCCGTGCGCGTTGTGTGGTGCCGTGCCGTGCCGTGCGCGCCGTGTGGTGCCGGGCGTTGTCGTGCCGTGCCGAGCACCGTAGAGGATTGTTCAACGATCCCTCAATACCCCTGTTGTTTCGTCCTGGTGTCTGCGGTTCAATTCCGGGCATGGCAGAGCAGCTGACGGGACTGGCCGACGACCGCGCGCTCCTGGGGCGCACCAGCACCGCCGAACGCGTCTCCGACATCCTCAGAAGCCGCATCGCCGACGGCTACTTCCCGCCGGGCACCCGGCTGTCGGAGGACAGCATCGGCGGGGCGCTCGGGGTCTCGCGCAACACGCTGCGCGAGGCGTTCCGGCTGCTCACCCATGAACGCCTGCTCGTCCACGAGCTCAACCGGGGCGTCTTCGTCCGGGTCCTGACCGTCGAGGACGTCGAGGACATCTACCGCACCCGGATCCTCGTGGAGTGCGCCGTCGTGCGCGGTCTGGGGGAGCCGCCGTACGCGGTGGAGGGCCTGGCCGCGGCGGTCGCCGAGGGGCGGACGGCGGTCGCCGAGAACGACTGGAAAGCAGTGGGTACGGCCAACATCCACTTCCACCGGGAACTCGTCACCCTGGCCGGCAGCGAACGCACCGACGAACTGATGCGCAGCGTCTTCGCCGAGCTGCGGCTGGCCTTCCACGTCGTGGACGACCCCCGGCGGCTGCACGAGCCCTACCTCGCCCGCAACCGCCAGATCCTCCGGGCACTGGAGAACGGGGACAAGGACGAGGCCGAAAAGCTGCTGGAGGTCTACCTCGCGGATTCGCTGGAGCGAGTGGTGGAGGTGTACCGGCGCAGGGTCGGGGAGGGCGAGCAGGGGGCGACCACCGCGGGGCTCGTGTGAGAGGGACCACGGTGGGCCTCGTGTGAGGGAGGCCACCGCGGGACGGGTGCGAGCGGGACCGCCGCAGTGGCCGTGCGGGCGGGACGGCCTCGGGGCCGGCGCGGACGCGACCGCTTCGGGACCGGCGGGAGACAGGCTGTCGCCGGGTCGGTGTGAGAAGCGTGACGCCGGGACCCATCTGCGTCGTTTGGGTCGTTGTCAGACCGAGGACCTAGTCTGTGCACCGTGACTTCGCCTGCAACGCCGGACAGCGTTCCGCCCCAGCTCAGCGTGGCGCCGCGACCCGCACCGGGTCCGGCCGCCGACGAGGGGCTGGCGCGGCGGCTGCGCGCGCTCGCCTGCACGGCGCCGATCCACGACCTCGACGCCCGCAAGGCCAACCTCGCGGGCGCGTACTCGGTGTACGGCATGGCGGAGATCGCCCTCGCCGCGATCGACCTCGTCACACTGAACATGGACTTCGACACGGGCGCCGACCACGACCAGATAGTGGCCAGGCTCGTCCCGCGCATCACCGCCCAGGCCCCGCAGCGCTCCGCCGCCGAGCACGAGCGGGTGGCCCGCTGGGTCCTGGAGAACCTGATCAACGTCGGCAGCGTCGACCGCGGCTTCCGGGCCGTGTACGGCACGTTCGCCACCGACGGCAGCTATGTGCGCCGCGACTACGACTTCAAGCTGATCGAGGAGGTCCCCGGCCCCGGCGGCAGCGTCTATCTGCGCACGACGGACGAGGCGGTCAACGTCCTGGTGGGCGCCCTCGACACCGATGTCACCAGCGCCCAGATCGCCGCCGAGGTCAAGCTGGAGGTGCTCATCAGCCGCGGCCGGCTTGCCGACGCCCAGCTCGCCGCCGAGCAGGCCCGCTACCGCACCGTGCAGTACTCGGAGACCCTGCGCCGCGCGCTGGACGCGACCCGGCGCAACGTCCGGGCCGTGGACTGGCTCAACTCCGTGCCCGACATGATCGCCGAGGCCCTCGACCACGTGGCCGACCGCTACCGCCACGAGAACGCGATCCTCACGAACATCCGCAAGGCCCGCGACGAGTCCGAGGACCCCGAGCAGAAGCGGCGCGCCGCCGAGCTCGTCGACATCGTGAAGGACTGCATCCGCCGCCACACGCAGTTGCAGTCGCGACTGCTGGAGGCCGGGCCGCTGTTCCGCGCGGAGCAGGACCGGCAGGCCTTCGCCACCCCGATGACGACGTCCGGGATCGACCTGTACGGACACCTCGTCGCCCCGGTGCTGCCGCTGCCGGTCGAGCAGGCGGTCCGGGTCACCGACGCCTTCTTCGCCCGCGGGACGGGTCTGCGCACGCCCGTGTCGGTGCGGGTCGGGGACCTCGTCGACATCCTGCTGACGCCGCCGGTGGAGCGCGAGCACCTCGGCGCGGAGATGCCCGAGCCCGACCTGATCGCCACGCCGGACGACAGCCGGTTCAGCGAGGAGCAGCTGGCGGCCGCGATGGAGCTGCTCGACCTGCCGGCGGACGCCCCGCGGCGGCTGTCGGGGCTGCTCGCCGACGCCCGGCGACGCGACGCGGAACTGCCCTATCTGGTGGCGCTGCTGGCCGTCCACGCGGCCAGCCCCGCGGTGGGCACGGCCTACCGTCAGGGCGAGGAGAAACTGCTGTTCGCCGTGGACGACGGCACCGAGCTGGACGACCCGGAGTTCGGCGGCGCCGACCTGATCGTCGGCACCGCGCTCCTGGACGCCGCCGGGATGGCGGCGGACCGGACGGAGGCGGCATGAGCCGGCCCGAGAACCGAACGAACGACCGTCGACGCAACAAGGAGTCCCGACCGTGAGCGAGTACGCCGAGTGGAGTGAGCCGGACGCCGGTCCCGTTCCGGCGACCGCCGCCGTCACCCCCGCCGACGCCGCCGACGCGGCGCGCCTCGTCGCCTTCGGGCTCCAGCCCAAGGTGCAGCCCGCGCGCGACCAGGAGTACGCCGAGCTGCTGCGGCGCTACCGGGAGGACCCGCCGTTCGCGCGGCTCGCCGACGCCGTGGCGGCCGGTCTCGGGCTCGTGGTGCTGGAGGTCTCGCCACGGGCGGGGATGGCCGTGACCGCGGCCGAGGACTCGGTGTTCGCCGTCCGCATGGGCGACTATGCGCGCCGGACGTCCGCGGACTCCGGGGACCGCTTCCTGCACGGCCTGGCCCACCTCGCCGTCGCCGCGCTGGCCTTCCCGCGGCCGGAGGACCTCGCCGACGACGGGTACATCGGCCGGGTGAGCGTCAACGGCGTCGACGCGTTCGTCCGCCAGGCCTGCCGTCGGCTGGAGGAGCGCGCGGACGAACAGGGCCGGAACAGCGACCCCGCGACCGACGCCCCCGGTCTGGAGGCCGCCTGGCGGATCTGGGCCAGACGCAGCGCGACCGGCGCCACCAAGGACGCGCGACGCCTCGCCGGCTCCACGACCGGCATCGTCGGCAAGGCGGTCGCCTTCCTCACCGACTCCGGCTTCCTCCAGCGCACCGGCGACGACGGCGGCGGCACCTACCGCACCACGGCCCGCTACCAGCTCCAGGTGCGGGACATGGCCGGCGGCGCGGCCCTGGCCGAGCTCATCGAACTGGGCGTCGTCCCGGTCACCGACGGCTCGCCGAGCCTGCTGCCCGCCGAGGACACGGACGACCTGGAACTGGTCGCCGACGCGGGCCTCCCGTTCCACTCCTGAAGCGCCCACAGCGCCCACAGCGCCCACAGCGCGTCGGAAGTCCCCGAAGGGCCCGAAGCGCGCCGCGAGCCGCTGGACCGCCGGAGGCTTCCGCCCCCGCCATGCCGACCGATCTGCCGAAGACTTACGAGAGTCCGCCATGTACGAGCTGTCCCGGGTCCGTCTCTACTCCATCGGGCCCGCCGGTGCGCGTTACGCCGACACCGTGCTTGACCTGCGAGGTGTGGGCGACGTCGTGCCCGACCCCGCGCCCACCCAGGCGGAGTTCTTCGAGGAGGAGCCCGTCGGGCCGCCGCGTCGGCCCGCACCCGCGGGCGTGCTCTTCCTGGAGAACGGCGGCGGCAAGTCGGTCCTGCTCAAGCTGATCTTCTCGGTGATGCTGCCCGGCCACCGCAACACGCTCGGCGGCGCCAGCTCCGGCGTGCTGCGCAAGTTCCTGCTCGCCGACGACTGCGGGCACGTGGCCCTGGAATGGCAGCACGTGCTGACCGGCGAGTGCGTCGTCGTCGGCAAGGCCAGCGAATGGCGCGGCCGTCAGGTCTCCAACGACCCGCGGAAGTTCGCCGAGGCCTGGTACTCCTTCCGGCCCGGTCCCGGGCTGAGCCTGGACAACCTGCCGGTCGCCGAGGCCACCGCGGTGCGGCCGCCCGTCGAGGGCCAGTCCGGCGCGCAGGGGCGGCGGCGCACCATGAAGGGCTTCCGGGACGCGATCACCGACGCGGGCAAGGCCTACCCGCACCTGGAGGTGCACTGGGAGGAGATCCACGACCGCTGGATCGAGCACCTCGGCGACCTCGGCCTCGACCCCGAACTCTTCCGCTACCAGCGCGAGATGAACGCCGACGAGGGCGAGGCCGCCGGCCTGTTCGCAGTCAAGAAGGACTCCGACTTCACCGACCTGCTGCTGCGGGCCGTCACCGACACCCGCGACACCGACGGACTCGCCGACCTCGTCAGCGGCTTCGGCAACAAGCTGGGGCGACGCGCCGAGCTGATCGCCGAACGCGACTTCACCGCCGGGTCGGTGGACCTGCTCGGCCGGATCGTCGAGGCCACCGAGGCACGCGCACGCGCGCGTGACATCCACACGGCGGCCGAACGCCGCACCCGCACGCTGGCGCGCCGACTGTCCACCCGCGCCGTGGGCGAACGCACGCGGGCCACCGACCTCGCCCAGCGGGTCACGGCCGCCGCCTACGCCGTCACCCACGCCGAGGGAGCGCGTGAGCGCAGCGCCCTCGTCGCCGCCGAACTCGCCTACCGGCACGCCTCGCTGGCGCTGGCCGCGGCCGAGAAGTCGGCCGCCGCGCAGAAGCGCGAGCTCGCCGAGGCGCGCACCCTGCACGCCGCCTGGCAGGCCGCCGAGGCCGTACTGCGCCACCGGGCCGCCACCGACCGGGTCACCCGGGTGTCCGCCGCGATCCAGGAGGCCGAGCGCGACGCCGCACCCGCGCTCGCCGCCCGCACCAAGGCCGCCGTCGACCTCGTACGGGCCCTGCACACGGCCGCGGAGAACGCCGAGACCCTCGCCAACGAGGAGGAGGAGCGGTCCGCGGCGCTCCAGGAGGCCGGCGACTCGGCCCACCGGGACTCCACGTCCGCCGCGACCGAGTCCCAGCGCGCCCGCAGCGAGATCGGACACCTGCGCCAGCGCTTGGCCGAGGTGGAACAGGAGACGGCCGAGGCGGTGCGCGCGGGCTGGCTCGACGACAGCGCGCCCGACGCCGACCCCGCGCGCGCGGCCCTCGCCGCGAGCGACGCCGAGCAGACGGCCGTCGCGGCCTGGGACACCGCACGCGAGGCGTCCCGCCGGGCGGGCGAACACGCCCGCGAGGCGGCCTCCGCGGAGTCCCGCGCCGAACTGACCGCGGCCCGCGCCGCGGACGCCGCGACGGCCGCCGAGCGCTCCCGCGAGGCCGAACTGCGCCTCGCCGAGGCACTCGCCGCCGAGGAGCGGCTGGCCGAACTGCTGGGACTGGCGCACGGTGACACGCAGCCGGGCGGCCCGCGGACCCGGCAGGACACCGGCCCGGACGCCGGGGACGGCGTCTTCGCGCCCACGGACCTGGACCGCTTCGCCGACGAACTGCGCGAACTGCTCGCCGACGCCGTCTCCGCCGCGGAACGGCAGCTCTTCGAGCTGCGCACCGCGGCCGCCGACGACGCGCGCATCCTCGGCGCGCTCGGCGACGGGGGACTGCTGCCGCCCGGCCCGGACGTGCTGGCCACCGTGGAGTTCCTCGGTGAGCACGGCATTCCGGCGCTGCCCGGCTGGCGTTACCTCGCCCAGGCCGTGGACCCCGCCGACCACGCGCGGGTGCTGGCCGCCCGC
This sequence comes from Streptomyces sp. NPDC001443, assembly GCF_053597355.1. Classification (NCBI taxonomy): domain Bacteria; kingdom Bacillati; phylum Actinomycetota; class Actinomycetes; order Kitasatosporales; family Streptomycetaceae; genus Streptomyces; species Streptomyces sp. NPDC001443. The sequence goes on along the minus strand of NZ_JBSFIA010000036.1, from coordinate 27,667 downwards.
CCCGAGCTGGTCGACGGTGTGATCATCACCGATCCGGACTCGCACGCGCGGGCCCGGGAAGCCCTCGGCAACGCGGCGCTGCTGCCCCGGTCGACCGTGGCGGTCGGCACCGCGGCCGCCCTGCTCGCGCCCACCCCGGCCGCGGAGTCGCAGGACAGCGGCGTCTTCCTCGTACCGCCGAACCCGGCCATGCACGACGAGCACGCCGCCGACGAGGAGCGGCAGGCCCTGCGGGCACGAGCCGCGGAGCGCGACGAGGAGATCCGCGGTCTGGCCGCACGCCTCGGCAAGGACCGGGAACTGGCCGCCCGGCTCGCCTCGTGGCGCACGGGCTGCCCGGCGGGCCGGCTCGCGCAGCTGGACCAGCTCGCCCAAGAGGCCCGCGCGTTCGCCGAGGAGGCCGAGGCCGACCTGGTCGAGGCGCGCACCGTGCGGGCCGAGGCCGAGGAGACCGCCGCCGAGGCCGCACGAATGCGTGACGAACGCCAGGAGGGCGCGCAGAAGGCCCGGCGGGCCGCGGACGCCCTCGCCGGGCTCGCCTTCCGGCTGCGCGAGCGCGCCGGCTGGCAGGTGAAACTGCGTGAACTGGCCGACGACGCGGCCGAGTCGGAGGCCCGCGCCCAGACCTGCCTGGAGCGCGCCCGGGCCGCCGACGAGGACCGCCGCGCCGCCCAGCGCGCCGCCGACGACAGCCGTCGCACGGCCCGCGCCCTGCGCGCCGAGCGCGCCGAGATCGCCGGCGCCCCCGACGACGTACCGCAGGACGACCCGAACGCCTCCCAGGCGTCCCTGCCCGCCCTGCGCGAGTCCTACCGAGCGGCCTCCCAGGTCTACGAGAAGGTAGGCGTCGGCGCCGACCTGCGCGCCGAGCAGGCCCGCGCGGAGAGCGACGAGAGCGCGGCACGGACCGAACTGGACCGGCTGAGCAACAAGGTCCGCACCCGCGCCGAACAGCTGCTCCAGTCGCCGGACGGCTCCGACGGACCGTCCCGGCAGGCCGCCGCCGCACGGGCCGAGGAGCTGGTGCAGCTCCTGGAGACCCGGATGTCCCACGCGAGCGAGCAGCTCGGGCGGCTGCGCGGCGAGGCCGAGCGGCACGCCCCGGAGGACGGCGAGGCGCACACCGAGCTGTCCGAGGAGCTCCAGCCGCGCGACGCCGACCACGCGCAGGCGCTGCGGCGCACCGCCGCCACCGAACTGGCCGCCCGCACCGAGGCGTTGGCCGAGGCTCGCGGTGCGCACGCCGAGCTGCTGGACACGCACCGGGCCGCCGAGGACGCCGTCGGCGGTTTCGAGGAGACCGCCGCGATGCTCCGCGACCTGCTGCGCGAACACGCGTCGGAGGAGGAGCAGGAGGAGGTCGAGCCGTATCCCGGCAGTCTGGAGGAGGCCCGGCAGTCGGCCGCCGAGTCCCGCCGTTCGCTGCGCGGCTGCGCCGCCGACCTGTCCACCGCGGAGGCGGCCGTACGCGAAGCCGGCGACGTCCTGGTCCGGCACGCCAACTCCACCCGCTACGAACAGGTCCGCACCCCGGCCCGCCAGCAGATCCGCGAGCTGCCCGCCGCGGCCCTGCCCGAGCACGCCCAGAAGTGGGCCGACGCCTTCGCGCCCCGGCTGCGCGTCCTCACCGACGAACTGGCCCAGCTGGAGCGGAACAGGGACTCCATCGTGGACCGGCTGAGGGGACTGGTGGAGTCGTCCCTGGCCACCCTGCGCTCGGCCCAGCGTCTGTCCCGGCTGCCCGAGGGGCTCGGCGAGTGGTCAGGACAGGAGTTCCTGCGCATCCGTTTCGAGGAACCCGACCAGGCCACGCTGACCGAACGCCTCGGTGAGGTCGTCGACGAGGCGACCCGGGCCGCGGTGAAGAAGAACTCCGACCTGCGGCGCGACGGCATGTCCCTGCTGCTGCGCGGGGTCGGCGCCGCCCTCCAGCCCAGGGGCATCGCGGTCGAGATCCTCAAGCCCGACGCCGTGCTGCGCGCCGAGCGGGTCCCCGTCGGCCAGATGGGCGACGTGTTCTCCGGCGGCCAGCTGCTCACCGCCGCCATCGCCCTGTACTGCACGATGGCCGCCCTGCGCTCCAACGACCGGGGCCGGGACAAGCACCGGCACGCCGGCACCCTGTTCCTCGACAACCCCATCGGCCGCGCCAACGCCACCTATCTGCTGGAACTCCAGCGTGCGGTGTCCGACGCGCTCGGCGTCCAGCTCCTCTACACCACCGGTCTGTTCGACACCACCGCGCTGGCGGAGTTCCCGCTGGTCATCCGACTGCGCAACGACGCCGACCTGCGCGCCGGTCTGAAGTACATCAGCGTGGAGGAGCACCTGCGGCCGGGTCTTCCCCAGCAGGCCCCCGCCGGGGAAGGCGAGTCGGTGCACAGCGAGATCACGGCGACCCGAATGTTCAAGCGGCCCGTATAGCCCTGGCCCGGACGGGCCGTCACACTGCCGTGGCCCGCGCCGTGGCCCACGCCCTGGGGCGCACTGTCGTCCGCGCTGTGGTTCGTGGGGAGAGCCGCTCGGCTCTCCCCACGAGCGGGACCGACGCCGAACCCGGTCAGGAGTGCGACAGCCGTCCGGTGCCGTCGGCCGCGCCTATGCGCTTCCTCGTCCGCTCGGCGGCGCGTGCCTGCCGCCGGGCCCGGCGGCGCTCGCGGCGCAGCGACCGGGCGGTGCTGCTGGGGACCGACACCACGCCGTTGCGCTGGTTCCAGACCTGGCGCGTGACCCAGACATCGAGCGCGCCCCAGGTGGCGACCACGGTGCCGGCCACGCTGCCGATCACCATCGGGAACGCCAGCCACGAGTCGGCCAGGGTGCACAGCACAGCCGTCATCGCCAGGATCAGCGTCACCGAGATGATCAGCACGGCGCGCACGGCCGCGGTGCGCACCGGGTCCGGCATCCGGCGTCGACGGGCGGGTTCCTCGATCCACAACGGCCGGTGCCGCGACCGGTCCTGGGCCGTCTCCCGCACCGCGCCCCGAGCCGCGTCCCGGGCCGCCTCCGGTGCCGGTCCGTGTCCGTCCGCCGGAATGTCGTGATCCGGTGCCTCGCGCCGCCGAGGCACCGTCCTGTGCGCCACCGCACCGTACTCCGGCGCGTCATGCCGCTCCGCCGTGCCCATCACCGTGTCACTCCCCACCGCCAGCAGACCCCTCGCCCGGTCCGAAGACCCCGACTCCCCAGTGGCTGCCCGGCTTGCGCTGTTTTACGCCGCCCGGGTGCGAGATGCGGCTCCTGTGGCCGATTCCGCCCCCGACTCCCGTAGAAAAAGACGAACGAAGCCTCCCGAAGATTCCCAATGAACGAAAAATTCTGGCCAACTACCCGTACGGAAAGACGGGAACGGACTCTTCGATCGCTGCCGGTTTCGGGGAGGCAATCTCCCGCAATGGCAGGACAACTCGCCATGTCTCGACGCTGGTTCGGAATTTCTGCTTCCGGATGACTCTTCGAGTTACTCGTGCGTCAGTAGTAGGCTCGCGCCGTTTGTTGACGCACAGGTGTACCCCCCTTCCCTGTGGGGGTCGAGCTGGGGGAGGCCATGCGCTTTCGCGGGAAGTCGATCCGCCGGAAGATCGTGGCGCTGCTTCTCGTGCCGCTGGTGTCGCTGACCGCCGTCTGGGGCTTCGCCACGGTACTCATGGGCCGCGAGGTGAACCGCCTGTTCAACGTGTCGTCGGTGGTGGACAGGATCGGCTACCCCGTCGAGGACACGGCTCGCGCCATCCAGCAGGAACGCCGCCAGACCCTGGTCTACCTCGCCGACCCGCGCGCCGCCGACGCCCTCGCCGCGCTCCGCCGCACCCGTCGGGCGACGAACGCGGTCATCGCCGAGTTCCGCGGCAACTCCGACAGCGCCGACGTCCGAGATGTGCTGGACCAGGACGACACCGACGCCCTCACCGCTGTCCTCGACGCCTTCGACGGCATCGGCTCGCTGCGCCGCAGCGTCGAGGAAGGCACCCTCTCCCGGGCCCAGGCCCTCGATCTCTACAACCGTCTGATCGATCCCTGCTACGCCCTGCTGGCCACCATCGACGTGGTCGACAGCGTGGACATGGACAAGCAGTACCGGGCCCTCGTCAACGTCTCGCGCGCCCGCGAACTGCTCTCCCAGGAGGACGCCCTGCTCGGCTCCGCCCTGGTCGTGGGCCGGGTCACCCGCGAAGAGATCCACCACCTCTCGAACATCGAGGCCCAGCGGGCCGCTGTGTACGACATCAGCCTCGCGCAGCTGCCCACCGCCGAACGCGACCGCTACGAGCGCTTCTGGAAGAACGCCACCACCGCCCCGCTGCGCACGGCCGAGCAGTCCGTCCTGGCCACCCCGCCGGACGGCATGCCCCGTGGCGTGACCGCCAGGAACTGGGACGTCGCAGCGGGCAACGTGCTCGACGAACTCGCCCGCCTCGACGACCAGGCCAACGACCGTTTCCAGGAGCGGGTCCGCCCCATCGCGATCGGCGTCATCGTCCAGTCGGCCGTCGTCGGCGTCCTCGGTCTGATCGCCCTGCTGCTCTCGATCTTCCTGTCCGTGCGCATCGGGCGCGGTCTCATCCGCGACCTGCGCCAACTGCGCCTGGAGGCCCACGAGGCGTCCGGTGTGCGGCTGCCCAGCGTGATGCGCCGGCTGTCCGCGGGCGAGCAGGTCGACGTGGAGACCGAGATGCCGCGTCTGGAGTACGACAGGAACGAGATCGGCGAGGTCGGCCAGGCGCTCAACACCCTGCAACGGGCCGCTGTCGAGGCCGCCGTCAAACAGTCCCAGCTGCGCGCCGGGGTCTCCGAGGTGTTCGTCAACCTCGCCCGCCGCAGCCAGGTCCTCCTCCACAAGCAGCTCACCCTGCTCGACACCATGGAACGACGGGCCGACGACACCGAGGAACTCGCCGACCTCTTCCGCCTCGACCACCTCACGACCCGTATGCGGCGGCACGCCGAGGGCCTGGTGATCCTCTCCGGCGCGGCCCCCTCGCGGCAGTGGCGCAAACCCATCCAGCTCATGGACATCGTGCGCGCCGCCGTCGCAGAGGTCGAGGACTACGAACGTATCGAGGTGCGCCGTCTGCCCCGCACGGCCATCACCGGCCCGGCGGTCGCCGACCTCACCCATCTCGTCGCCGAACTCCTCGAGAACGCCACGGTGTTCTCGCCGCCGCACACCGCCGTCCAGGTACTGGGCGAACGGGTCGCCAACGGCTTCACCCTGGAGATCCACGACCGCGGCCTCGGCATGACCGCGGAAGCACTGCTGGACGCCAACCTCCGGCTCGCCGAGACCCCCGAGTTCGAGCTGTCCGACACCGACCGGCTCGGTCTGTTCGTGGTGAGCCGGCTCGCCCAGCGGCAGAACGTCCGGGTCTCCCTCCAGCCGTCCCCCTACGGCGGCACCACCGCCGTCGTCTTCATCCCGGACGTCCTGCTGACGGACGACGTCCCGGACACCAACGGCATCGGATTCCGCCTCGACCGGCCCCGGCCGTCGCCCCAGGGACCTCCCGCCGAGAGTCGGCGCGCCACCCTCTCCCCGGCGCCCGTGCACCTGCCCGGTCTGCCGGCCTCGCTCCTGGACGGGCCGGTCGAACTGGACGGCCCCCTCGACCTCGACGGCCTCGACGGCTACCCGGGCGTGCTCGACAGCGAGGACGGCGAGGACGACGAGGTCGGCGGGCTGTTCCGCCCGCGCCGCTCGATCGTCCCCGCGCCGGACGGGGCGAGCCGGGCCGAGGGGGCGAGCGCGGCGGCCGCACCGAGCGGCCCCGACGGCGACCGGAACCGCAGATACACCGACCCCCAGCGCCCGACGGACCGCGTCGACCCCGGCGAGCGTCCGAGCGCCCCGCTTCCGCTGCCCCGCCGCGGTTCCCCCAAGCTGGTCAGCTCCCACGGCCGCCCCGTGGCCGAGCAGCGCCCCCGGCGCCGGGAGCCGGACGAGGAACCGTCCACGGTGCCGGGCCCGCGCGGCCTGGGCACCGGCAGCCCGGTCACGGACGGCCCCGCGCCCCTGCCGACCCGCCGCCGCGGGGCCACCGCGCCCCTGAACCGGGCCCGAGGCACCGCCGACCGCAGCGACGGGCTCCTCGACTTCACCGCCCCCCGGGCCGACGGGCCGGACGAGTCGCAGGCCGCCCCGGCACTTCCCGCCCGCACCCGGCGCCGCACGGACCCGCCGGGCGGCCCGGACACCACCGAACACCCCCTGCGCACCCCGGCTCACGAGACAGCCCCCGGCACCGGCCCACTGCCCCGCCGGGTGCGGCAGGCCAGCCTGGCACCGCAACTGAAACAGGATCCCGGACGGGGCGCGCAGGACAGCACGGAGCTCGCGGAACGCGACGCCGACGAGGTACGCAGCCGCATGGCCTCACTCCAACGCGGCTGGCAACGCGGCCGCCAGGAGAACGCCGAGAGCGACGACTCCCACAGCGACACGGCATCACAAGGAACGACAGAGGGGGACGGTCGATGACCGCACCGAAGGCAACCGGCCACACCACGAGCGGCAAGGGCGAGCTGAACTGGCTCCTCGACGAACTGGTGGACCGTGTCGCGAGCATTCGCAAGGCCGTCGTGCTCTCCGGAGACGGTCTCGCCATCGGGGTCTCCAAGGACCTGACCCGGGAGGACAGCGAGCACCTCGCCGCCGTCGCGTCCGGATTCCACAGCCTCGCCAAGGGCGTGGGGCGGCACTTCGACGCGGGCAACGTCCGCCAGACGGTCGTCGAACTCGAGGAGGCCTTCCTGTTCGTGACGGCCGCCGGCGACGGCAGTTGCCTCGCCGTGCTCGCGGACGCCGACTCGGACGTGGGCCAGGTCGCCTACGAGATGACGCTGCTGGTCAAGAGAGTGGGCGCACATCTGGGTGCCTCCCCGCGCACCGACCTGCCCTCGGGCGGGTAGTGAGATGGCATGAGCACAGACGGTCAGCGCAGAAGCCTCTGGTTCGACGACGACGCCGGACCGGTCGTCCGTCCGTACGCCATGACGCGCGGCCGCACCGCGGGTGCGGCTCAGCACCGCCTCGACCTGATCGCGGTGGTCGTCACCGAGCCCCACGGAGACGACCCCGAAGGGGACCACAGCCTGTCCCCGGAACACGTGGACATCGTCGAGTTGTGTCGCGACACCCCGCAGTCGGTCGTCGAACTCGCCGCCGAGCTCGATCTGCCCATCGGAGTGGTCCGGGTCCTCGTCGGTGACCTCGTGACCGGTGAATTCGTCCATGTGAACCGGCCCGTACCCCCTGCCGAACTGCCGGACGAGAGTATTCTGCGCGACGTGATCGACGGCCTCCGGGCGCTGTGAGCAGCGCGGAAGCGGGGTGAAGACGTGACAGGCTGGCAGTTCTGGGTGGACCGGGGCGGTACCTTCACCGACATCGTCGCGCGGCACCCCGACGGCCGGCTGCTGACGCACAAACTGCTGTCGGAAAGCCCCGCGCGCTACGCCGACGCGGCGGTCGCGGGGGTGCGCGCACTCCTCGACGGCTCCCGGGACCCCGTGACGGCCGTCCGGATGGGGACGACGGTCGCCACCAACGCCCTCCTGGAACGCAAGGGCGAACGCACACTGCTCGTCATCACCCGCGGCTTCCGCGACGCCCTGCGCATCGCCTACCAGAACCGGCCCCGCATCTTCGCCCGCCGCATCGAACTGCCCGAGCTGCTCTACGAGCGGGTCCTCGAGGTCGACGAGCGCATCGCCGCCGACGGCACCGTCCTGCGCGCCCCCGACCCGGACGCACTCGCGGGTCCCCTCCAGGAGGCCTACGACGACGGCATCCGGGCCGTCGCCGTGGTCTGCATGCACAGTCACCTCCACCCCGGACACGAACACGCCGTCCGCGCGGTGGCCGCCCGCATCGGCTTCCCGCAGATCTCGCTGTCCAGCGAGGTCAGCCCGCTGATGAAACTGGTCCCGCGCGGCGACACCGCCGTCGTCGACGCCTACCTCTCGCCGGTGCTGCGCCGCTACGTCGAACACGTCGCCGGCGAACTCGAAGGCGTACGGCTGATGTTCATGCAGTCCAACGGAGGACTCGCCGAGGCACACCAGTTCCGCGGCAAGGACGCCATCCTCTCCGGCCCCGCCGGCGGCATCGTCGGCATGGCCCGCATGTCGCAGCTCGCCGGCTTCGACCGCGTCATCGGCTTCGACATGGGCGGTACCTCCACCGACGTCTCGCACTTCGCGGGGGAGTACGACCGCGTCTTCACCACACAGATCGCCGGGGTACGGCTGCGCGCGCCGATGCTGGACATCGACACGGTCGCGGCCGGGGGCGGCTCGGTCCTGCACTTCGACGGCTCGCGCTACCGCGTGGGCCCCGACTCGGCGGGCGCCGATCCCGGCCCGGCCTGCTACCGCGGCGGCGGTCCGCTCGCCGTCACCGACGCCAACGTCATGCTCGGCCGCATCCAACCCGCCCACTTCCCGCGGGTGTTCGGACCCGACGGCGACCAGCCCCTCGACGACGCCCTCGTCCGCCGCCGCTTCGCCACCCTCGCACGCGAGATCCACGAGCGGACCGGCGACGACCGCAGCCCCGAGCAGGTCGCCGAGGGGTACCTGCGGATCGCCGTGGCCAACATCGCCAACGCGGTGAAGCGGATCTCGGTCCAGAAGGGCCACGACGTCACCCGCTACACCCTCACCACCTTCGGCGGCGCGGGCGGCCAGCACGCCTGCAAGGTCGCCGACTCGCTCGGCATCCGCACGGTCCTCGTACCCCCCATGGCCGGCGTCCTGTCCGCGCTCGGCATCGGCCTCGCCGACACCACGGCCATGCGCGAGCAGTCCGTCGAGGCACCGCTGGAGCCGTCCGCCATGCCCGGGATCCACAAGACGGCCGCCGACCTGGAGGCCGCGGGCCGCGCCGAACTCCGGGCCGAGGACGTCCCCGAGGACCGTATCCGGGTCACCCGCCGCGCCCAGTTGCGCTACGACGGCACCGACACCACCCTGACCGTCGAGCTGACCGAGCCCGACACCATGAGACACGCCTTCGAAGAACGTCATCGCGCCACGTACTCCTTCGTCCTGGACCGCCCGATCGTCGTCGAAGCCCTCTCCGTCGAAGCCACCGGCCTCACCGACCCCCCCGATCTGTCCGCCCTCGCCCCGTACGAAGGCCGCACCCGCCCGCCGGAGACCGTCCGCCTCCACACCGGCGGCGTCTGGCGCGACGTACCCCTGCATCACCGCGAGGACCTGCCTCCCGGCGAGACCGTCACCGGCCCCGCGATCATCGCCGAGGCCGGCGCCACGACCGTCGTCGACGACGGCTGGCGGGCCGCGACGACCCACGACGGGCATCTGGTCATGGAACGCGTGACGGTCACGCAGAGTTCCGACCTCGACACGAAAGCCGACCCGGTTCTGCTTGAGGTCTTCAACAACCTCTTCATGTCGATCGCCGAACAGATGGGCGCCCGACTGGAGTCAACGGCCCAGTCCGTCAACATCAAAGAGCGACTGGACTTCTCCTGCGCCCTGTTCGACCCGGACGGGAACCTGGTGGCCAACGCCCCGCACATCCCCGTCCACCTGGGCTCGATGGGCACCAGCGTCAAGGAGGTCGTCCGCCGTCGACGCGACACGATGCGGCCCGGCGACACCTACGCGGTCAACGACCCGTACCACGGCGGTACCCACCTCCCGGACGTCACCGTGATCACCCCGGTCTTCGGCACCGGAACGCCCGACGGCACGGAGAGTGACCGGATCCTGTTCCACGTCGCCTCCCGCGGCCATCACGCCGAGATCGGCGGCATCGCCCCGGGGTCCATGCCGGCCGGCAGCCGCACGATCGAGCAGGAGGGCGTCCTCCTCGACAACTGGCTGCTCGCCGAAGGGGGCCGGTTCCGGGAGGAGGAGACCCTCCGCCTGCTCACCGAGGCCCCGCATCCCTCGCGCAACCCGAGGACCAACCTCGCCGACCTCCGGGCCCAGATCGCGGCCAACCAGCGGGGCGTGGAGGAGGTCGGCCGCATGATCGAGGACTTCGGCCTCGACGTCGTCCAGGCCTACATGAGGCACGTACAGGACAACGCCGAGGAAGCGGTGCGCCGGGTCATCGCCACCCTGGACGACGGCGAGTGCGCCTACGAGACCGACTCGGGCGCCGTCATCCGGGTACGCGTGCGCGTGGACCGCGACAACCGCCGGGCGACCGTCGACTTCACCGGCACCTCGGCCCAGCTCGCCACCAACTTCAACGCGCCGTTCTCCGTGGTCAACGCGGCCGTCCTGTACGTCTTCCGCACCCTGGTCGACGACGACATCCCGCTCAACGACGGCTGCCTGCGCCCCCTGGACATCGTCGTGCCGCCGGGCTCCATGCTCGCCCCGCAGCCACCGGCCGCCGTCGTCGCGGGCAATGTGGAGACGTCCCAGGCGATCACCGGCGCCCTCTACGCGGCGCTCGGGGTGCAGGCGGAGGGCTCCGGCACCATGAACAACGTCACCTTCGGCAACGAACGCCACCAGTACTACGAGACGGTCGCCTCCGGATCCGGCGCGGGGGACGGCTTCCCCGGCGCCTGCGTCGTCCAGACCCATATGACCAACTCGCGGCTGACGGATCCCGAGGTCCTGGAGTGGCGGCTGCCGGTCCGGCTGGAGGAGTTCGCCGTCCGGCCCGGCAGCGGCGGCGCCGGACGCTGGTGCGGCGGGGACGGAGCCGTCCGCCGGATCCGGTTCGGTGAACCCATGACCGTCTCCACACTGTCCCAGCACCGCAGAGTGCCCCCGTACGGCATGGCCGGCGGCGCGCCCGGCGCCCTGGGCGCCAACCGGGTGGAACGCGCGGACGGCACCGTCGTCCGACTCCGCGGCAGCGACTCCGTGGACGTCCGTCCCGGCGACGTGCTCGTCGTCGAAACCCCCGGCGGCGGGGGCTACGGCCCGCCGCCGGCCGACCCCCACACAGCAGGAGAAGAGATCGATGATCCTCGGGCGTTCTGAGCGCGGCAAGCACCTGATCGAGCCCGTCACGCTCAAGATCCTGGTGGCCGGCGGCTTCGGCGTCGGCAAGACCACGCTGGTCGGCGCGGTCAGCGAGATCAGGCCGCTGCGTACCGAGGAACTGCTCACCGAGGCCGGGCGCCCGGTCGACGACCTCAGCGGCGTCGAGGGCAAGCACACCACCACCGTCGCCATGGACTTCGGACGCATCACCCTGCGCGAGGACCTGGTCCTGTACCTGTTCGGAACACCTGGCCAGGAGCGATTCTGGTTCATGTGGGACGAACTCTCCGAGGGCGCGCTCGGCGCCGTCGTCCTCGCCGACACCCGGCGCCTGGAGGACTGCTTCGCCGCCATCGACTACTTCGAGCGGCGCTCCATACCTTTCCTCGTCGGCGTCAACTGCTTCGAGGGGGCCGCGCGCTACCCGGCCGGGGACATCCGCAAGGCCCTCGACCTCGACGACGACGTGCCGCTCGTGCTGTGCGACGCCCGCGACCGCGAGTCGGTCAAGGACGTCCTCGTCGGTGTCGTCGAGCACGCGATGGCCCATGCGGCGGACCGCCGCCGCGCCGTCACCACCTGACCGCGCGTCTGGCCCGGATGACAGGCCTCAATGGTCGCCGTCGTCCTCCATCCAGCCGAAGCTCTTCTCCACCGCCTTGCGCCAGTTGTGGTACTCGCGGTCGCGCACCGAGGGGTTCATACCGGGTGTCCACTCGACGTCCTGCTGCCAGTGCGCCTCGAGTTCACCGAGGTCGTTCCAGACGCCGGTGGCCAGCCCGGCCGCGTACGCGGCGCCCAGGCAGGTCGTCTCGGAGACCTTGGGCCGGATCACGGGAACGTCGAGCACATCCGCCTGGTGCTGCATGAGCAGGTTGTTCTTCGTCATGCCGCCGTCCACCTTCAGGGTCGTGATCTGCACCCCGGAGTCCTGGAACATGGCGTCCACGACCTCGCGCGTCTGCCAGCTCGTCGCCTCCAGCACCGCGCGCGCCAGATGTCCCTTCGTGACGTACCGGGTCAGGCCCGTGATGACACCGCGCGCGTCGGAGCGCCAGTACGGCGCGAACAGACCCGAGAACGCGGGCACGATGTAAGCGCCGCCGTTGTCGTCGACGGACTCCGCCAGGGTCTCGATCTCGTCGGAGGTCCGGATGATGCCGAGCTGGTCGCGGAACCACTGCACCAGCGCACCCGTTATCGCGATGGAGCCCTCCAGACAGTAGACGGGCGCCTCGGTACCGATCTTGTAACCCATGCTCGTCAGCAGCCCGCTCTTGGACGGCACGGGCCGGTTGCCGGTGTTGAGCAGGAGGAAACTGCCCGTGCCGTACGTGTTCTTCGCCGTCCCCACGTCGTAGCAGGCCTGGCCGAACAGGGCCGCCTGCTGATCGCCCAGTGCCGAGGCGACCGGCACGCCGGTGAGCTGGCCGACGGCGGTTCCGTACACCTCGGCGGACGACTTGATCTCGGGCAGGACGGCTTCCGGCACGTTCATCGCGGACAGGATCGAAGGGTCCCATTGCAGGGTTTCCAGATTCATCAACATGGTGCGGCTGGCGTTGGTGACGTCGGTGACGTGCTGCCCACCGTCGGTCCCGCCGGTCAGGTTCCAGATCAGCCAGGAGTCGATCGTGCCGAAGGCGATCTCGCCGCGCTCGGCGCGGTCCCTCAGGCCCGGCACGTTGTCGAGCAGCCACGCGGCCTTGGGGCCGGAGAAGTAGCTGGCCAGCGGGAGCCCCGTCTGGTCGCGGAAGCGGTCCTGCCCGTCCCTGCCGCCCAGTTGGTTGCACAGGCCGGCGGTGCGGGTGTCCTGCCACACGATGGCGTTGTGCACCGGCTTGCCCGTGGCCCGGTCCCACAGGACCGTCGTCTCGCGCTGGTTGCTGATACCGAGCCCGCTGAGATGGTCGGCCCGCAGACCGGCGTTCGCTAGCGCCCCGGCGACCACCGCCTGCACCCTGGCCCAGATCTCCGTGGCGTCGTGCTCCACCCAGCCGGGCTTGGGGAAGATCTGGCGGTGTTCGCGCTGGTCGACGGCGACGACCGCACCGTCCTGGTTGAAGACGATGCAACGGCTGGACGTGGTGCCCTGGTCGATCGCGGCCACGTACTTCTCGGCGCTGTCCGTCATGGCTATCCCTTGGGGCTCGGGTTCAGAAGGCTGCGGTGCGGAGGAGGCCCGTCAGTACCCCGCCGGCCGACGGACCGGCGATCGGAACGCGGGCGTACGCCCGGTCGGAGGTGCCCTTGTCCGGGATCGGCAGGAATGTGTGCATGGTGCACCGGCCGAGGTCGCGCGCCGGGCCGGCGGCGTGGCCGGCCGGCCCGGCGCGCGAGAGGCCGATACCGGCCGTGGGCAGGATGACGGCCGCGCGGGCGCCGACGCCGGACAGGATGAGGCACGCGGCACCGACGATCTCGCGGTCGACTGTGTCTCCACTGCTCATGGCGGCTCCTAGGCCGGGCCCGGGGGCCCCGACTGCTCCGTGCAGCGTGCGGTTCCCTCGGTGACTTCTGCCAGGGCAGGGGAACCGCGCCCCGCCCGGCGTCCGTGACGAGCGTGCCGTCGCAGCCGAACCGCCCACCGGGAAGCGGCCCTCGACCCAGGGACCCGCGTGGCGCCGTGCCGGAATCCGCCGAGAATGTACGGCGATGTCGACTGACACCGGGAAGTTTTCACCGGCACCCGAGGAGCGTCAAGCGCACCGACGGCAACGGTTGCGCCCGACGTGCCGGAGCGTGCGGCCCGCACCGCGACCGCCCGGTGAACTCGTCAGTGCCGGAGCGGCCTTCGAAATCAGGCTACCCCGGGCCGGGCTCGGGGGCCCGTCCGGCACGTTCCGCCCCGGGCCGGAGACCACGGGCCCGCGCCGACGCGGATGCGCCGACCCGTGCCTTCCGCGCCTCCCGTGCGTCCCGGGCCTCCCACGCCCCCGATCCACCGCGGACCCGCCGCCGACCGGCCCTGGACCAGCCCCTGACCGGCCCTGGACCGGTCGGACAGCACGCGTCGGGGTCCGCTCGACCGGCCGGCCGACCTCGGACCGGTGGGACAGCACGCCCCCGGGTCCGCTCGACCGACCGATCCCGGACCGGCCGGACAGACCGCCCCCGGCGTCCGCCACGGCGTGAGCAGTCGTGCCGTCGGGATTTGCCACCCCGCCGAGATCCGCCCGTCCCGTGGAACCCGGGCTCCGCCCCGGCGCCCCGCCCCGGTCACCCCGTTCCGGGTTCGGCCACCGCCCACTGGGTTCCGGCGGGGGCCGCCCCCGAGCCGCGCAGGACCTCGTACCCGGACAGTCCCGCGTGCCCCAGGACCCAACTGGCGCCCTGCAACGCCTTCGCGGTCTTCTTCAACGGCGCCAGCCAGGCGGCGGCCTGCCGGTGATCCGGCACGCTGCCGGGCATGCACACGACCGTGGCCAGGGAGAGCGTGACGGGACGGCCGCCCGCGGACCAGGGCGCGTCCAGCACGGCACAGGCCAGCGGCTCCAGGCCCTCCGGATCGGCGAGCACCAGGAAGTCGTCCCCGCCGATGTGCCCCACCCGGGCCCCTGCGGACGCGGCCCGTTGGAGCACGTGGGCCACCGACCGGATCAGCTCGTCGCCGGCCGCGAACCCGGCCCCGTCGTTGACCTGCTTGAAGTGGTCCACGTCCAGCCAACTCAGCGCGAACGTCCGGCCGGCCGCGATCCGCCGGTCGACCTCACCGGTGATCGCGTCGGAGCCCGGCAGCCGCGTCAGCGGGTTGAGCCCGGCCGCCTCCTCGACCCGGGACTCGGCCAGCGCCCGGACAAGATCCGCGAGCCGTACGACGCCCACGCACCGACCGTCGTGGTCGACCACCGCCACATCGTCGGAGGTCCGCCCGCGACCGCCCACCGCCACCACGTCGAGCACCTCCCATGCGGTGGCGTCGATGCCGACGGTGCGGGGCGCGTCGCCCAACTTCACGGCGGGCCGATCGGCGTAGAGCGCGTGCCCGTACCGCCCCGACATCGACAGCAGGAACCTGGAGCGGTGCACGGACCGGACGGGCACCCCGGCCCGGTCGACGAGCAGCACCCCGGACACCTCCGGCGCCCCGGTCAGCAACTGCCGTACCTGTGCGGCGGACGCGGTCACCGGCAGCAGCGCGGCCGGGCGCACGAACTCCCGGATCGACGGACCCGAGCGCGGATGGGGCACGGCATCGCGGGCACGCGGCGGAACGTATACGTCCACCGCGGGCAACCGGGACGGCGCCGCGAACAGCTCGCCCTGCGCCAGCTGTGCACCGGCCGAGAGCGCGGCGGCACACTGGAGTTCGGTCTCCACCGCCTCGACGCACACCAGCGCTCCGAGTCCGTCGCACAGGGTGCGCATCGCTCGTACCGCGGTCGGCCGCGCCAGCAGTGACGCGTCGAGTTTCACCAGGTCGGGCGCCATGTCCGTAAGCAGGCGCAGGGGTATGTCCCCGTCCCCGACCCCGTCCGCGCTGATCCGGAAGCCCTGACCGCGGAGCGTGTGCACCGCCTCCAGGAACGCGGTCTGCGGCACATGGGTGAAGGGCGGTCCGACATCGACCGTCACCTCCCAGGGCATCCGCCCGGCCTGCCGCACCGCGTTGTGCAGTGCGGTGAGTCCGCCGAGGTCGGCCAGCGTGCCCGCGAACACGTTCACGTGCAGGGGCAGCAGCGCCTCCCTGCGAGCCGCCGCCCGGATCGCCAGCACCGCCAGCCTGCCGTCGACCTCGGGGTTGCGCCGGGCCTCGGCCAGGATGTCGCCGGTCTCGGGGCGGGCAAGGATCTCCAGCCCCGCGACCCCGCCGGTCGAGAGGTTGATCACCGGTTGGAATGCGAAACGGAGAGTGTCCGCCCAGGAGTGCACGGGAAGCATGATGGCGCTGCCGGCGTACGCCCAAGCCCAGTTCATAAGACGTTCACGCAGGATTCCCAGGTGATCACACAGAGTGGGAGAACCGGGGTGTGCGCCCGGGTCCGCCCCCGGTCGCCGCTGCCGTCCGGCCCGCGCTCAGCGGACGGCGATGACCGCCGACCCGTGACCGAACAGCCCCTGGTTGGTGCTGATCCCCACGCGCGCACCCGGGACCTGGCGTTCCCCCGCGGTGCCCCTCAACTGCCAGGTCAGCTCGCACACCTGGGCGATCGCCTGGGCCGGAACCGCCTCCCCGAAGGAGGCCAGCCCTCCGCTCGCGTTCACGGGTATGCGCCCGCCCGGCCCCGTCGCGCCCTCGCGCAGCAGTTTCGCGCCCTCGCCCTCGCCGCACAGCCCCAGATCCTCGTACCACTGCAACTCCAGGGCGGTGGACAGGTCGTACACCTCGGCCAGGGACAGGTCCTCGGGACCGATGCCCGCCTCTTCGTAGGCGGACCGCGCGATCGACGCGCGGAACGGGTCGGCGGCGGGCGCCACCACGGCCGCCGAGTCCGTGGCGATGTCCGGAAGGTCGAGGACGGTCTGCGGATACCGCGGTGTCACCGTGGAGACCGCGCGGATCCGCACCGGTTCGGGCGACGAGTTGCGGCGCGCGAACTCCATGCTGGACAGCACCAGTGCCGCCCCGCCGTCCGAGGTCGCGCAGATGTCGAGCAGCCGCAGCGGATCGGCGACCACCGCGGAGGCGGCGACCTCCTCCGCGGTGACCCGCGAGCGGTAGCGCGCGTACGGATTCAGCGACCCCATCGCCGCGTTCTTCACCTTGACCTGCGCGAAGTCCTCCGGGGTGTCTCCCTGCACGGCCATGCGCCGGCGCGCGAACAGCCCGAAGTACACCGGATTCGTCGCCCCGAGCACCCGGAAACGCAGCCAGTCGGGATCGTCGGGCCGGTCCCCGTCCGCGGGCCGGAAGAACCCCTTGGGCGCGGCGTCCGCCCCCACCACGAGCACGACGTCCGCCAGGCCCGCGAGGATCTGTGCCCGCGCGGTGCTCACGGCCTGGGCACCGGACGCGCAGGCCGCGTACACGCTGGTCACCCGGGCCCCCTGCCAGCCCAGCGCCTTGGCGAAGGTCGCCCCCGCCACATACCCCGGATAGCCACCGCGGACCGTGTCCGCACCCACGATCGAGCCGATGTCCCGCCAGTCCAGCCCCGCGTCGGCGAGGGCCGCGCGGGCCGCCACCGCCCCGTACTCCACGAAACCGCGGCCCCACTTGCCCCACGGGTGCATCCCCGCGCCGAGCACCGCCACGTCGTCCGTCATGCCCTCACACCCCCGTCGGCCGCCAGTTCCAGGTCGTCCAGGTCGTCTCCGGGTCCTCGTGCAGCACGCCGGGGACGACCTCCACCTCCATGCCCACCGCCAGATCGGCGACGGTGACCCCGGGAGCCGCCTGACCCAGCACCACGATCCGTTCGGGCTCCAGCTCCACAGCGATCAACGCGTACGGCTCCCAGGGAAGTTCCGGATCGGTCACATAGGGTGACGGTGGCCGGTATCTGCTGTCCGTGTACGACCAGACACGCCCGCGCCGCGACAACGGCACCTCCGTCAACTCGCCACCCGGGCAGCCGGGATTGCGGCAGTGGGTGTCCTCGCGCGGGAAGAAGACACAGGCGCAGACGGAGCAGCGGGTGCCGAGGAGTCTGAAGTCCCCCGGACCGCCGGTGAACCATCCGGCGACCACCGGTGTGCGGGTACGCGCCACGGCGCCTCCTCGACAGCAGATCTGACGGGATGTCAGAAGTGTGCCACGGGTCACCGGAATTGGGCAGGACCGCATACGACCGCTTCCCCGCCGAACCTGTTCTTGATAGACGCATGAGGCATGACACGACTTTCCGGCGCCTTACGCGCTCTGATCACCGTGCTCGCCGCCCTGCTTGCCGTGACCGCCGCCTCCGTGACCGCCGCCTCCGTGACCGCGCGGGCGGGGACCGCCCCCGAGGCGCCGGCCGACTTCGTGGCCCTCAGAACCGTCGACCCCACGATCATCCAGGAGATGCGCTACATCACTCCGCACAATTTCGTCGGCGCGCGCATCGACGGCTACGAGCAGCCGATGTGTCTCCTCACCCGCCCCGCCGCCGAAGCACTCCACCGGGCCCAGACCCGCCTGCTGCGCCAGGGCTACAGCCTGAAGGTCTACGACTGCTACCGGCCGCAGCGTGCCGTCGACCACTTCGTGCGCTGGGCCGAGAACCTCGACGACCAGCGGATGAAGAGCGAGTTCTACCCCGAGGTGGACAAGACCCGGCTGTTCGAGGACGGCTACATCGCCGAGAAGTCCGGCCACAGCCGCGGCTCGACGACAGACCTCACCATCGTCAGGCTCCCGGCCGTGCCGACCCGGCCCTACGCCCCGGGCGAGCCCCTGGTGTCCTGCCGTGCGCCCAGGAGCGAGCGCTTCCCCGACAACTCCGTCGACATGGGCACCGGGTTCGACTGCTTCGACCCCCTGGCCCACACCCTCGACCCGCGCGTCCAGGGCGAGCAGCGCGCCAACCGACTGCTGCTCAAGAACACCCTGGAAGGCCTCGGCTTCGTGAACCTCGCCGAGGAATGGTGGCACTACACCTTCAAGCCCGAGCCCTACCCGGACACCTACTTCGACTTCCCCGTCTCCGTCAGGTCCCTCACCGGACGCCGCTGAGCAGCCAGGGGCGACGCCCTCTCCGTCATCGGATACAGTCCGCCGCGTGTCCGAAAATCCACATTCCGCGCCCAACTCCGCACCCGGCACCCACTGTTCGAGCTGCGGAACGCCTTACGGAGAGGGCGTCTCCGGCTGGCCCCGCGCCTGCCCCGCCTGCGGCGGCGTGACCTACCGCAACCCGCTGCCCGTGGCGGTCGCGCTCCAGCCCGTGTACGACACGTCGGGCACTGCGCTGGTCGTCATCACCCGGACCATCGCCCCCGCGCGCGGGGGCACCGCGTTGCCGGGCGGCTTCATCGACGACCGCGAGGACTGGCGGCACGCCGTCGTACGCGAGCTCATGGAGGAGACCGGCATCGACGCCACGAGCCGCGAGGTCCGGCTCGCCGACGCGATGAGCTCCCCGGACGGCCACCTGCTGCTGTTCGGACTGCTCCCCGAGCGCCCGGCGGACCGGCTCCCCGCACCGGCGGCCACGGACGAGACCGAGGGCTGGCACCTGCTGCGCCGGCCCGAGGAGCTCGCCTTCCCGCTGCACACCCTGGCGGTACGGGCGTTCTTCGAGGGCCGTTACGCCTGAACCCCGCGTCCGGCGAGTCCCCGTACGCGCACCGGGTAGGACGGTTCGCGCCCGCCGTCCCGCTCGACGACCACGCGCCGGTCCTCCCAGCGGGTCGTGTAGCGCTCCGGCTCCGCCTCGTCCCAGCCGTCGCCACTGTCCCGGACGACCAGGCCGCCTCCCGTGCGGTCCGGGGCCGGTGCCCACACCTCCAGCTCCAGGCGGTCGTCCTCGCCCCGCACGGGAATCACCGCACCCGCGCGCGCGAACACCGGTATCCGTGACAGGGGGGCGTCCACCAGCACCTGGCCGGGCCCCTCGTACGACTGTTCCGTCGCCGTGTCGTACCAGAGACCGCGCGGCAGCTGCACCGCACGCCGGTTCGCCCCCGGATCGAGCACTGGTGCCACCAGCAGACAGTCGCCCAGCAGGAACGCGTCCCCGCAGTCACGCAGCATCCGGTCCCCGGGAGTGCTCCACCATAGGGGGCGTACATACGGCGCACCCGTACGTCTGGCCAGATGCGCCAGCGTCATGAAGTACGGCAGCAGCCGGCGGCGGCCCGCGAGTGCCACGCGCGCGTGCCCCAGCGTGTCCGAGCCGAACTCCCACGGCTCCGCCTGTCCCGCGCGCAGGCTCGCCCGGGTGCGCAACAGCGGCAGATACGAGCCCAGCTGGAGCCAGCGCACATACAGCTCGGGTGACGGAGTCCCGCCGAAGCCGCCCACGTCCGGCCCCGAGTACGGCACCCCGCACAGCCCCAGCCCCATGACCAGCGACAGCGACACCCGCAGTCCGGGCCAGCCGGTCGCCACGGCCCCGGACGACGTGCCCCCGTACCGCTGCATGCCCGCCCACCCGGACCGGGAGAGGACGAACGGACGCTCCTGGGGTGCCAGTTCCCGCAGCCCCTCGTGCGCGGCCCTCGCCATGCACAGCGCGTAGACGTTGTGCGCCTCGCGATGGTCGCCGCCCCGCCCGTCGAGCGAGTGCCGGGCCGACCGCGGCAGGGTCGACTCCCCGAACGCGGTGAACGAGGTCGGCTCGTCCATGTCGTGCCAGAACCCCGAGAAACCCTGCGCCAGCCGCTCCGCGTACAGACCACCCCACCACTTGCGTACGCGCGCGTGCGTGAAGTCCGGGTACACCGCATCCCCGGGCCGCGCGACCCCCTGGACGAACTCCCCGGCGGCGTCCCGGACGAAGGCGTTCAGGGCGTCCCCGCCGTCGTACACCGGATTCCCCGCGGTGGCCCTGACCGCCGGGTCGACGATCGACACCAGGCGGATCCCGTCCCGGCGCAGCTCCTTGGCGAGCCCCGGCAGCCCGGGAAAGCGGTCGCGGTCGACCGTGAACACCTGGTGCTCGTCGCAGTGGTCGACGCCGAGGTGGACGGCGTCGAGCGGCAGACCGTGCTCCTGGTGGCCCGCGACGATGCGCCGGACCTCCTGCTCACCGCCGACCCCCCGGCGCACGTGCTGGTGACCGAGTGCCCAGGCCGGCGGCAACGCGGGCGCACCGGTGAGCGAGGCCCAGGCGAGCAGCACGCGCGCGGGGGTGCCCACCATCACCCAGCAGCGCAGCGGGCCGCCGTCCATCCGCAGCTCGCATCTGCCGGGCCGGTCGTGCCCGGAACCGGCGCCCTCCTCACCCTCCCGCAGAGCCACCGTGCCGTCCCACGAGGTGTCGTGGAACACCAGATGAGTGGCCGCGTCGGCCACGACGAGCTGAACCGGCATGGTGACGTGCAGCGGGTCGTCGCCGCCCGTGAAGGGCCGATCGGGTCCGGAGTTCCACAGGCGGTACGTCCCGTTCCGCAGCCGGGGGCCGGACGCCCGCCCTCCCAGCCCGAAGAACCGCGCGTCCGCGGCCACCTCCGATCGCTGCATCCAGCGGGCCGGCCCGCCGGCGACGGGCTCCCACCAACGCGGCGGCAGGTCACGACGCAGCGTCACACCACCCGGGGTGCGCACCTCCACCGCGCCGTGCCGCGAGACCGTGATCGTCACCCGCTCCGCCACGACCCGCCAGCCACCGTCCTTGTCCGGCTCCAGCACCGCCCGCGGATCGGGCCGCGGACAACGCCCCGACAGCGCGTACGACGGCTCGGGACCGGCCCCGTCCCACCCCCAGAACACGGCCCCGTTCATGGCGACGAGAATCCGCAGCTCGGAGCGGCTGAACCGCAGCGTGCCACCGCCCGGACCCGGCTCGGCGCTCTGCACCGGACCGGGAACCCGGGCCCGTTCCACGCCTCGTGGCGGCAGGCCGACGGCATCGACACGCCTCCTGCGCCACGCGGCCCGCATGGTACGCAACCTCCGGGCCGCCCCCGCGGAGCCGACCGCCAACATCGAACGCACCAGGTCACGACCGTCCATGCTGCTCACCCTGCCATTGACTGCACCGCGAATGCGTGGCGTTCAACTTCCGTTCACCCTGGCTGGCACCACATCTTCATGACGCGGACTATGTGGGACTCACCCTGGTGCGGAAGTCGATCACATGGCATCGTCCGTGTCAGCCGCGTCACGCGCACACCCCAGCCCGTGCGCGACCGACGCACACCACGCGCACAGTCCGGGAGCCGCCCCATGTCGACCGAGAACCCCCAGCCGCTCTGGCAGCCCGATCCGGAGCGTAGTACCCAGGCACAGGTCACCAGGTTCCAGGCCTGGGCGGCCGAACGGCACGGAGCCCCGGCCGACGGCGGCTACCCGGCGCTGCACCGCTGGTCGGTCGACGAGCTGGACACCTTCTGGAAGGCCGTCACGGAGTGGTTCGACGTACGGTTCTCCACGCCCTACGCGCGCGTGCTGGGCGACCGGTCGATGCCGGGCGCCGAGTGGTTCCCCGGCGCGACGCTGAACTACGCCGAGCACGCGCTGCGCGCCGCCGCCACCCGCCCGGACGAACCGGCCCTCCTCCACGTCGACGAGACCCATGACCCGCGCCCGGTGACCTGGACCGAACTGCGCCGCCAGGTCGGCTCCCTGGCCGCCGAACTGCGCACGCTCGGAGTACGCCCCGGAGACCGCGTCAGCGGCTACCTCCCGAACATCCCGCAGGCCGTCGTGGCCCTCCTGGCGACCGCGGCCGTGGGCGGCGTCTGGACCTCCTGCGCTCCCGACTTCGGGGCCCGCAGCGTCCTCGACCGCTTCCAGCAGGTGGAACCCGTCGTCCTGTTCACCGTCGACGGCTACCGCTACGGCGGCAAGGAGCACGACCGTCGCGAGACCGTCGCCGAACTGCGCCGCGAACTGCCGACCCTGCGCGCCGTCGTCCACATCCCCCTCCTGGGCACCGAGGCACCCGAAGGCGCACTGGAATGGTCGACGCTGACCGCCGCGGACGTGGAGCCCGTCTTCGAACAGGTGCCCTTCGAGCACCCCCTGTGGGTGCTGTACTCCTCCGGCACGACAGGCCTGCCCAAGGCCATCGTCCAGTCCCAGGGCGGCATCCTGGTCGAGCACCTCAAGCAGCTCGGTCTGCACTGCGACCTCGGCCCCGAGGACCGTTTCTTCTGGTACACCTCGACCGGCTGGATGATGTGGAACTTCCTCGTCTCCGGCCTGCTCACCGGCACCACGGTCGTCCTCTACGACGGCAGCCCCGGCTACCCCGACACCGGCGCCCAGTGGCGGGTGGCCGAACGCACCGGGGCCACCCTCTACGGCACCTCGGCCGCGTACGTCATGGCGTGCCGCAAGGCGGGCGTCCATCCCTCGCGCGACTTCGACCTCTCCCGGGTCCGGTGTGTCGCCACCACCGGTTCGCCCCTGCCGCCCGACGGGTTCCGGTGGCTGCACGACGAGGTGGGCGACGACCTCTGGATCGCCTCCGTCAGCGGCGGTACGGACGTCTGCTCCTGCTTCGCGGGAGCCGTCCCCACGCTCCCCGTGTACATCGGGGAACTCCAGGCCCCGGGCCTGGGCACCGACCTCCAGTCCTGGGACCCCGACGGCCGGCCCGTCGTCGAGGAGGTCGGCGAACTCGTGGTCACCAACCCCATGCCCTCGATGCCCGTCCGCTTCTGGAACGACCCCGACGGCAGCCGCTACCACGACAGCTACTTCGACACGTATCCCGGCGTGTGGCGCCACGGTGACTGGATCACGGTCACCTCCCGCGGCTCCGTCGTCATCCACGGACGCTCCGACTCCACCCTCAACCGCCAGGGCGTCCGGATGGGCTCCGCCGACATCTACGAAGCCGTCGAACGGCTCCCCGAGATCAAGGAATCCCTCGTCATCGGCATCGAACAGCCCGACGGCGGCTACTGGATGCCCCTCTTCGTGCACCTGGCACCAGGAGCGGTCCTCGACGACGCCCTGCTGGACCGCATCAAGCGGACCATCCGGGAACAGC
The DNA here is from genome assembly GCF_053597355.1 of Streptomyces sp. NPDC001443. Classification (NCBI taxonomy): domain Bacteria; kingdom Bacillati; phylum Actinomycetota; class Actinomycetes; order Kitasatosporales; family Streptomycetaceae; genus Streptomyces; species Streptomyces sp. NPDC001443. The sequence continues at coordinate 4,163 of NZ_JBSFIA010000036.1, read as the reverse complement.
TCTCCCCCCGTCATGTCCCCGACGAGGTCATCGAGGTCCCCGGCATCCCGCACACCCTGACCGGAAAGCGCATCGAGGTCCCCGTCAAGCGACTGCTCCAGGGCACCGCGCTGGAGAAGGCGGTCAACCCCGGCTCCATCGACAACCTCGAACTGCTCCACTTCTACGAGGACCTCGCCCGCAAGCGCGCCTGACCCTCCTCCGGAGGCGTCGGTCATCCTCCGAGGCCGGCCCGGACCCGCCGAGTACGACGGCGAGGCCCGAGGCCGGCCGCCCACCCAACGTCACCATCGTCATGGTCGCGGGACCGGCAGGCCGGGCCTCCGTCGCCGACTTCATGGCCATGACCTGCATGTTTCAGCGGGATGCGGTCCGTGAGCACCTCCTCGAGCCCCATTGTCAGTGGCGCCGATTACTGTGAGTGAGAATTGATCGACCGTGCACAGGGGGAAACATGGCACTCACCGACGCCCGCACCATGCGACGTGTCCTACGCCGCGAAATCGCCGGCACCATCGGCCTGCTGACCGACGAGCACGACTTCCGCGCCATGCTCCGCTACCGCAGTTTCGCGTTCGACGATCACGCGACCTACCTCGAACAGGTGGAGACGCTCCTCAAGAACCGGGCGACGCAGGGCACCCACACCACGGTCGCGCTCTTCGACCCGCAGGAGTACGCCGAGTACTGCGCGGCCGCCGGCCTCGACCCCGACGACCCCGCCAGCCGTACCCGTTTCACCGCCGAGCTCGCCGCCACCGGCCCCACCGTCCCCTACGACGGCGGGCCGCTCAGCGAACTCGTGCCCGCCCTCGTCGACGAGGCCGTCCGACAGGCGACCTGGGAGTACGCGACGACACTCCTCGCCCGCCTCGGCGCCTGCGCATCCTGCGGCGAGGACATCGGCCGCGCCGCCTTCGCCCGCGCCTGGCATCTCGTGGCCCGCATCCTCGACACCGCCCCACCCGGCGACCGGCACCTCGTATGCAGCGTCTCCACCACACCCGAGACACTCGTCGCCGTCCTCCACGCGGACGACGACGCCCACGGGCACACACCACTGGACGAGGCCGAAGCACTCGAGTTCACCACGGTCCTGGCACTCGGCATCGGCACCCGGAGCCCCGGCGGCATCGTCATGAGGACCAGCGCACCCGGCAAGTCCGACCGGATCTACGGATGGCGCCTGCGCGGCGAGGACCTGGTACCCCTCACCGCGGGCGAGGTCTTCGACGCCTACTGCACCGACGTGGAGAACGGGGACCTGATCGCCCCGGAGTCCGACGTCGACTACTGCGAGCCACCCGACCTCGCAACGGACGGGCCGACCCCGGGCCACCACCACTGAACGGTGAGGGGCGCCCCACCCGGCGGTGGAGCGCCCCTCACGAACAGCCGACGGTCGGCACGGTCCGGTTACTCGCCGGACAGCACCGTCCGAGCCGCCTCACGTGCTTCCGCGGCACTGTCCGCGGCCCGCGCGGCGGCGGCGGCCCGCTCGCACTGGGCCAGCGTGTGCTTCGCCAGCGCTGCCCGGACATAAGGAAGCGACGCCGCTCCCATGGAAAGAGAGGTGACACCCAGTCCCGTCAGCACACAGGCGAGCAGCGGGTCCGACGCGGCCTCACCACAGACACCACAGCTCTTGCCCTCGGCCTTCGCCGCGTCCGCGGACAGCGCGACCAGGTCGAGCAGCGCGGGCTGCCACGGATCCTGCAGACGGGACACCGCGCCCACCTGCCGGTCGGCGGCGAAGGTGTACTGGGCGAGGTCGTTCGTGCCCAGCGACAGGAACTCGACCTCCTGGAGAATCGAGCGCGCCCGCAGCGCGGCCGACGGAATCTCCACCATCGCGCCGAACTTCGCCTGCAGTCCCGCCTCGCGACACGCGTCGGCGAACGCCTTCGCGTCGGCGCGATCCGCCACCATCGGGGCCATCACCTCGAGGTAGACCGGCAGTCCGTCGGCCGCCTTCGCCAGCGCGGTGAGCTGGGTGTGCAGCACGTCGGGGTGGTCCAGCAGCGTCCGCAGCCCGCGCACACCGAGCGCCGGGTTCGGCTCGTCGGCCGGGGTCAGGAAGTCGAGCGGCTTGTCCGCGCCGGCGTCCAGGACACGGACGACGACCCGGCCCTCGGGAAACGCCTCGAGGACCTGACGGTAGGCCTCGATCTGCTTCTCCTCGGACGGCGCCTTCTTGCTGTCGTCCAGGAAGAGGAACTCGGTGCGGAACAGACCGACACCCTCGGCCCCGGCCGCGACGGCGGCAGGCACGTCGGAGGGCCCTCCGACGTTCGCCAGCAGCGGGATCTTGTGTCCGTCGGCGGTGGCGCCCGGCCCGGTCGAGGCCGCCAGCGCGGCCTTGCGCTCGGCGGCCGCGGCCCGGAGCTGCGCCGTCTTCTCCTCGCTCGGGCGGACGAAGATCTCACCGGTGCTGCCGTCGACAGCGATGTGCGTCCCCTCGGCGAGCTCACCGGCACCGGGCAGCGCCACCACGGCCGGTACGCCGAGGGCCCGAGCCAGGATCGCGCTGTGGCTGGTCGGCCCGCCCTCCTCGGTGACGAAGCCGAGCACCAGGGTCGGGTCGAGCAGGGCCGTGTCGGCCGGAGCGAGGTCACGCGCGACCAGGACGTACGGCTCGTCGCTGTCCGGGACACCCGGCATGGGCACGCCGAGCAGCCGGGCGACGATACGGTTCCGCACGTCGTCGAGGTCGGCCACGCGACCGGCGAGGTACTCACCCGCGTTCGCCAGCAGCTCGCGGTAGGAGGCGAAGGCGTCGTACACCGCGCGCTCCGCGGTGCTGCCGACGGCGATACGCCGGTCCACATCCGCCATCAGCTCGGGGTCATGGGCCATCATGGCCTGGGCCTCCAGCACGGCCTGGGCTTCACCGCCGGCCAGGTTGCCGCGCGCCAACAGGTCGGCGGCCACCGCCTCGACGGCCTGGCGGGCACGGCCCTGCTCCCGCTCCGCCTCGTCCGGCCCGATCTGCTTGGCCGGCGGTTCCAGGACCGCCGTTCCCATGTGCCGAACCTCGCCGATCGCGACCCCGTGGCTCACGCCGACGCCTCGCAGAGTTGTCTCCATGTCACTCTCTCCGGCTAGTGCGGCGGGTTCCGCCGCGGTGGTTGTCCGACTCGCCGTCGCGGGACGGCGCTGACCTCAGTTCCAGACGAAGAGGCTGTCGCCGGCCTTCACGTCGCCGTCCTCGCGGAGTTCGGAAAGAGCCTCCGCCGTTGCCTCCAGTGCCACGATCGGGCACACCGCGGACTTGCCGGCGGCCTCGACGGCGGCAGGGTCCCAGCGGATGACGGCCTGTCCGCACACCACGGTGTCGCCCTTGCTGACGAGCAGTTCGAAGCCCTCTCCATTGAGCTGCACGGTGTCGATCCCGAGGTGGGTGAGAACGCCGTGACCGTTCTCGTCGACGACGACGAACGCGTGCGGGTGGAGGGAAACGATGACGCCGCCCACCGGAGCGACGGCCACCGAAGGCTCACGCACGGGGTCGACAGCGGTTCCCGGGCCGACCATGGCTCCGGAGAAGACCGGATCCGGCACAGCCGCCAGTCCGATGGCGCGTCCTTCTACAGGGGACGTCACGGTGGTCATAAGGAGCCTCCCGGAGGTGGAGATGCATACGGGCCGTCACTGCCTGTGCGGGTCGGCCCACTCGGCAGCAGGGTATGTCATATGAAGTGCCGGTTCCGCACGATAGGTACCAATGGTGGTCTAGACCACACCCCGTTTCGATTTGCACCGCCCCATGCGCCCGGGTACAGTCGTACTCCTGCTTGGGAATGAGCGGCGCTGCGAGGCGCCCTTGCCCGGCAGAAACCAACTTGTCAGATCCTATCTCGGGATCGTCTTCCGCATGCCTGCGGGACGGTGGTCAGGGAGACGGGAAAACGCTGATAGAGTTGGGAACACCGAAGGGAAGCGCCCGGAGGAAAGCCACGAGAGAGTCTCTCGGGTGAGTACAAAGGAAGCGTCCGTTCCTTGAGAACTCAACAGCGTGCCAAAAATCAACGCCAGATATGTTGATACCCCGTCTCCGGCCGATCGGCCGGGGCGAGGTTCCTTTGAAGTAAACACAGCGAGGACGCTGTGAACCATCGGATCATTCCTCCGGTGGTTCCGCTCTCGTGTGTGCGAACCCGATT